>JBMLQL010000017.1:0-15660 GCA_049241565.1 Bacteriovoracaceae bacterium
AGATTAATACATTCAATAAAATTTTTTACTTCGATTGGTCTTTCGGTGCTGGTCTAGGTCAGCTTCAAACCCAGACAAATCTTGATACAGTGGTGAACTCAAGTGCTGTCTCAAAATTCAAGACAGAAAATAATGTGGCCGGAGTATTTAAAACCAAACTTCGTTTTCACGTTTCTGAGCATATGAATATTGGTGTTGAATATATGACCCAAGGGTATCAGGCCCCAGGTCCTCGTAACCCTAAGCAGGATAATCTGCGCTGGAATAATGATCTTATTTTCAGCGTCGGTTTTTCTTATTAAAAGGGGTTATATGAAGTTATTACTATTAACTCTTTTGATTTCATCAACGGCACTGGCCAAAGATGATTGGATTAAAAAAAGATATTATTTCACGGCCCTGAATGATTTGTTAACTAAAACTAATGGGGAGCTGTCAGATAGAAATAAGCAGTATTTTGAGAAACTACTGACAATGACTGGGATTGAAGTACTTGAAGACTATAATCCTAAGCTCCTGGAGAAAGTCGGAACAGAATCAGCTTATTTTATTTTAGGGAAAAAGTTTTTTGGTGTGGATGATAGTAAATCCCAGCATTATCTTTCTCAGCTAGAGTCCTCCCATCGCTATTATCCTGAGTCTCAGTTAGTCCTGTCACAGATCTTTGCCAATAAGGGCGACTATAATAAAACGACATTGCATCTTCTGGCCTGCCAGACTTCATCTCAAATTAATCGTGATCAACAAAAACTTGAAAGAATTAAACGTTATTATCAAATGATTTACGAGCTATGTGTGGTTAATAAATCTCGCTATGAATTTGGAGAGGGAAAGTTCCAAGAGGCACTCAAAGGCTATAATAAAGTACCTAAGAGCTCTTATATGTGGCCTTCTCTCATCCTTGAGAAGGCATGGGTTTACTATCACCTCAAGGATTATAATAGATCTCTTGGTTTACTTATTACTTATAAATCTCCGCTTCTTGATTCTTATTTTTATCCTGAAGCAGAGTATCTTACGTCATTAAATTATTTCCAGCTTTGTTTATGGGAAGATACCTACACAGTCATTAAGCAGTATTATGATGTGTATCGACCTCACTTTAGTCAGTTGGGAAGTGTTTTTGGTGCTCAAAGACTTTCTAGCGATTATTTCTATAATATTATGTTTAGACCCACAGCTGAAAAACCTGTGGACGAAGAATTTGTGAAGAAGATCATTGTAAGACTAAAAAAACAAGTTCGCTTCAGCTTGGATTTTAACACTATTAGACGATTGGATACGGAGATGAATGTCATTACTAAAAATGAATCTTCTGCTGTTCAGAAAAAGCTTCTCGTTCACTTGAAACAAGTGAAAGATAATCTTGTTCAAAAAATTAATTATCATGCCAAAGAAGATATCTTTAAAACCCTTGAGAAAGTTCAGTACTTTTCAGGTGAGATGTTTAAAATAAATCTCGAAATTATTTCTAAGAAGAAAGATCTCATTTACTCAAATAAAAAATTGATTGCTGATCGTGGACGTGGAGACCTTGGCCAGGTTCAGAGGGCCAAAACAGAATCATTTTGGACATTTGATGGCCCCTTCTGGGCAGATGAACTGGGGGACTATTCATTTGGTCTAAAATCTAATTGTGAGACAGTCCGTCGCCAAGGAGAGGAATAATGAAAGTAATTGCAATTGTCCTAAGCTTCTTTATATCTCAAGGTATTAAAGCCGAGTCAAAGGAGCAGGTGATTTATGAATACAAAAAGTATGAAAAGTTCGATCTGGGGAATTTAGAAGTGAAGGGAGAGTTGATTGCTCCTGGGGATATCTCTGTTAGGGAAAGAGATCGGAAAAGATTTGGGAGTGATTTTTATATCAGAGACTCCTTCAAGCAACAGATTCTTGATGATATCAGGGCCCTACGATAGAGTTGTCGAAAAATTAGTCATACTCTTAAGGACTGTGATCAAAAAATGGCCAAAGATCAAATCAAATGAATAAGTTCCCTTTATTGTTATGTTCTTAAATTTTCTTATTATTCTTCAATTGATAATAATTCAAAGAACTATTAGAATCGAGTTTGATAATCAACTTTCCGAGATTTTTGTAGCTGGACGTTTGTTGCTCTCGTACGTATGTGGAAAACAAAATCAGGAAATACCGCAAGGTCGTTAAGTCACCATTCTTCATTTAGACAATTTTAAGTCGATTGAATCGTCTTGATGGAATGTGCTGTGCTTGGAGATCTATAGCGCTCAAATGGAGTAAGTCGTGAAGACATACTTAATTAGAGCAACTTTTGTGGTTTTCACAATTTGTTTGTGTCTACTCGTATCCCTTTTTATTCAAAATAAAAATCATCACTCTGTTTTAGTTTATTCAGAAGATAACTAGTTATCTTCCTCAGGAGGACTTTATGGAAAGTACTGTTCAGCAAGTTGTGACCGATGAAAACTTTATCCAGTGGACCGCGCGGTTCATGATAGATGGGGGAGTTTTCATGTGGATTATCCTCGTCGTTTGGTGTGTGGGGATTGCTATCTCTGTTGAAAGATTACGTCATTACTTCAAGTATGATGCTGACGGGAAAAGTCTGATGGGCAATATTAGAAAGAACGTTCTTTCCAACGAAGTTCAAACGGCCATTCAAACATGCTCTGATTCTCCGGCCCTTATTTCTTTTGTGATGAAGAACGGCCTCAAGAGGGCCAATCAATCAAAAGAGCAAATCTCAGATGCTCTTGAAGCTTCCATTCTTGAAGTTGTGCCGATGATTGAAAAAAGACTGAGCTACCTGGCCCTTATGGCCAACCTCTCTACTCTTTTAGGGCTCCTAGGAACTATTCAGGGTCTTATTCAGTCATTTGCTGCTGTGGCCAATGCTGAGGCTTCTCAAAAAGCACAACTTCTCGCAGAAGGGATCGCTGTGGCCATGAATACAACGGCCCTGGGACTAATTTCGGCTATTTCTTTAATGGTTGTTCACGCTTTTCTCATGAGTAAGGGTGAAAAAATGATTAAAGAGATTGAAGAAAACTCAGTAAAACTTCTTGATCTTCTCAGTACAAAGAAAAGTACTCAGACAACTCAGCAAGTCGCTTAAGAAGACAAGGAAAGGTTTATATGAAGCAGGGCCGAAAATTAAAAAAGATGGAAAAATTAAATCTTGTTCCGATTTTGGACGCTGTTTTCATTTTCATCTTTTTCCTTTTAATGTCTGCACAGTTTATTGATGTCTTTGAAATTGGATCGAATATCCCAGTGGCCAAGGAAGTACCACAGGAGCAAAAGAAAGACCCCCTCAATTTGGTGGTAGAGCTGGATAAGGACAAGGTTGTTGTAAAAACGGGGATGAGATCGATTGCTTCAAAAACGTTTGCACCTGAAGAATTGGACAAGATGACCTCCTATCTTCAGGATCTTAAAATGAAAAACCCAGATGAGAACACGATGATTCTCAAGTCTAGCCCGAAAGTGAACTTTCAAGAAGTGGTGAAAGTGATCGACTATACACAAGGGCATCAGATTAAGGACAAGGAAGTGAAGCTTTTTGAACAGATCGTTTTTGATAAACTTTAAGAGGTATTATGAAAAAGCGTTTTGCTAGAAAAAGAAATACAGAAATGGCCGACGTGGATATTACGTCACTTTTGGACGTACTGGTTATTCTCCTTGTATTCCTTTTGAAGAATTATAATGCCTCTGATTTGAAGCTTGACTTGGCCAAAAAAACAGAGATGGCCGAGTCTGAAGCAAGACGAATGACTCGTTTTGCTCCGGTAGTTCAAATTAGTAAGGAAGCTAAAGTTTATTTGAACAATAAGGAAATTGGACGTCTTCCCGCAGGAAGTGATGATCTGACTTTTCTAAGCGAAGCTCTTCGTCAAGAAAAGTCTAAGATGGAAGCAGATGCAACCATGAAAAAGAACAAAGTTAATTTTGATCTCTTGAACCTCGTCGTTGATAGAGATCATGAGTATGCTGTTGTTCAACAGGTTATGCATGCCTCGGCCATGGCAGGCTATTCTCAGTTTAAATTTTTAGTGAAGGGGAATTACTAGTGAGAATCCTGCTTGTTTTTCTCATTACATTTAATGTTATGGCAGCGAAGAACACTCAAGTTCAAACTCGCTGGCAAGAGTTGTTTTATTTAGTCAATCAAGAGATCAAAGTTCTTGAAAATGCCAAAAATAAAGGACCTGATCTAAAGTATCGTCTTCTTGAATCTTACTCTGAAAAGCTTAAACTTATCCATGAGAAGAATAATAATGAATTCCTTAAAATGGCCAAGGCGCAAAATAGTGCGAGTAACAAAGAGGGATTCTTTCTTGAAACTCGTCTTTACTACCAAAAGGTGAAAGATTTCGGTCATGGACTTCTCAAGGACTATCCTCGTTATAAGAGAGTTCCTGAGATCTATTATACTCTTGGCCTAAACTCTCGTGATTTCGGAAAGGACAATATAACTGAATCTTATCTGTTAAAAACATTGTCGTTTTTAACAATTAAGGATGTAAGTCTTCGTCATCATACAATGTCGGCCCTGGCAGATCACTATTACAACGAAAAGCAGTTTGCAAAGGCCGTAAGTTATTATGAAAAAGTAGTAAGAAATGATCAGGATGACTGGCTTACTAAGCATCTATTTAACTTGAGTTGGTGTTATCTTAAAACTCGTGAGTTTAATGCGGCGATTGAAACTCTTCATAAAAGTTATTTTTTATCAAAAGATGCTCGTTATATTAATATTAAAGATCAAATCCTAGAAAACTTAGGATCATTTCATGTTTACACTGGACGAGTGGATGAAGGGCTTGATTTTTATCTCGAACATGAAAAAGACCCTTCTCCTTATTTGATTACTTTTGCTCGTCGTGCTTATGAAAAAGGACATGAGAAAGAAACAGAGAAAATTTTTGCTGCCGCTGAAAAATTGCAAGGCAAAGGCTATTCTCCAGAGCTAAAAGAAGACCTTCTTCATGCCTATTTAGATTTTTACCGTCACTATTCTCGTATTGCTGATCATCTTGATGCCTCAGATCGTTTGACTCAGTACTATCTAGCTGAAGCGAAAAAAGATCCAAAGGCCAAAGACAGATTTCCTGTAATGATGAAAGAAGATGCAATTGAAAAGATGAGATCCACAGCAGGATACTTGCAGCTTCGTTTGGCCAAAGATATGAAACGAGATACGGCCATCTATAATAAAGATGAGCTTAAAATGGTTTTATCTTATTTTGATTTGCTCACTAAAGTCGATTTGAAAAAAACAGATGAATATCATTATTTTAGAGGCGAAACTTATTTTTCAGTTCATTCATTTGCTGAAGCTGCTCCTCAGTATGTCTCATGTACTGAGATAAGTGGAAAACTTCAAAATCTTGAACTTACTCGTAAATGTATTAATTCGCTTTTAAGTCTTACTGCACAAGAGGCTCTTACAGAAAAAGAGAATATTAAGTTTTTGGCCTTCGCCTACGAATCTCATATTAAGTATTGGCCAATAGATGAGAACTCAGCACAAATTTACCCTAAGCTTTTTGCTCTCTATATGAGCTCTCAAGCAGATACAGATAGTACACGTGTACTCCGTCTTTATCATAAGAGCTACCCTGATAAGCTTGAGCATCAACAACAGTTAATGACTGAAAAGCTAGATTTTTATATTGAAACTAAAAATACTCCAATGTTAGCTCATTGGATTAAAGAGTTTAGGACCGGATTTTTAAAGTTTCCTGTTGAGAAAGTCAACCAGACGGAGCTTGTCCTAGGGCAGATTCTGTTCATGAATTACCAGGAAATGGCCAAAAATGGTGAAAAACAAAAAGCAGCTGATGGGTTTGAGTCTATTTTTAAAGATCCTATTTATCCTCGAAAAATTAAGGCACAGTCAGCTTATTTTGCATCACTTGCATATCTTGATGCTGGTAACACTCTTCAGTCGTATACATGGCTAGGGGAAGCCCTACCACTGATGACAACCGAAGAAAAAATTCAATACCGAGATGATCAGTTGAAAATGACAGAAAGATATTATCTTCTTCAGGACACAACAAGATCATTTGGATTGGCCGAAATATTTTTAAAATACCACTGCTCATTTAAAGATAAGACACAAGATCGCTTTTATGAAGTGGCATTAATGATGGGGCTTGTAAATGATAAGCCAGATGAAGTAGAGAGAATGATTAAAACATACCAGCATTGTCTTTCAAATAGTCAGATTGCAAAAGACTATCAACGTCTCTATGATTATCATGCTAAAATCGGAGATTTCTTTTCATTGAAGAAATTTGTGGCCCGTAGAGCTGAATTTAAAGATCAGTACATACTCACTCTTCAAAACTGGTACTGGGATAAATCAGATTATCATATCAAGTCTCTGATAATGACAGAGTTTAAGAACTTGCCTCAGACTGGTGCAAAAAATATTTATCAAGAAATTACACAGTTTAATGAATTCATGAAAAAGACTGAGGCTTTAATGGATCGTGTTATTTGGGATAAAGAGTTTTTCGATGCTCAGAAATTTAACCTTTCACTGACTCAATTTATTAAGGATGTGCAGATGGTGAAGGCTGATTATGAAACTCTGACAAAATCAACTCAAATTAATTTGGCCCTTAAACTTTTGGCACGTTATCAAGATTTTTTCCATCAAGTGGCCTTAAAGATTAAAACATTGAGACCTCAGAATATGAGCGCTGAGGTTTACAAAGACTTTTCAGTGGCCATGGGACAGATCGCACTAAAGTTTGATAGTTTGAGTTTAAATTACAAGACATCAGTGAAGTCAGCAATCTCATCAAAAAAACTCCTGACTTCAGGAACAAGATCACTTGCTTCAGTAGAAGGGATCGAAAATCCTATTATGTCTTTTACGAGTGGACTAACAATGGATTTTATTAAGGAGTAATCAATGAAAGTCATTTACCTTGTATTGCCCTTAATAATTGTTTCATGTGCTTCTCCTCGATTGGAGAGAAAGATTGCGGATCAAGATCTTGATTCACTCAGTGATGAAACTTTCCTTCGTTATAACGACGCCAGACTTTCAAGTAGCCAAAGTCTAGTGGCCCGTTGTTATCAAGGCGAGACAGAGGAAGTTCTAGCGGAGTATAGAGAGCAATTTTTAAAAAAAGACCAAGATCCTCAATATTGGATTCATATTGGAAACTGTCTTTTTGTTTCAAGTCAGTGGAGCAAGGCGGAGTTTTATTATCACCTCTCTTCTGAATCGAATAAAAACTCTGTGAAGGCCCTGGCCATGAATAATCTGGCCCTTTTAAGTTTTAAATATGAGCAGTGGGAGAAAGGGAAAGATTATTTAGGGAAGGCCATGGCACTAGCTCCTCAGGCCAAAGTACCTAAGTTTAATTTGGCCCAACTTTATATTCAGTTTGGGCATTATAAAGAGGCCCTCGATATTTTAAATCATCAGGTATTTCGTGGAAAAAAAGATATTGATGTGATGTTTTCTTTTGCCAATATTGCTCTTTATCAAAACGATCTGAAAACGGCCGAGAAATGGTTTAAAGAAATTCCGAATGATTATAAAAAACGTGAAGATATCGCCATTACTTATTCACTTTATTTGATCAAGAAAGGTTTACTGACAGAAGCACAAACAGTGCTAGCAGAACGTGAGCGAAGTCAGGTGCCCCAGTTGACAGAGATGAGTACAAAAGCTGAGAAAATGTTAAAAACTCGTTTAAGTCAGCAGAAGAAGGAGTAGTTCATGAAAAGCGCGTCACTTCTTTTAGGTCAGTATTCCTTAAAGTGCCTGGATCAACGATTCAGTGATGCTCTGATTTTGGATAAGACTAAAGTCGTTGTAGGTTCACTCCCTCAGTGTGATGTTGTTCTTAATGATGCAAGTATTTCAAGTTATCATGCCTTTTTCTATATTAATTCAAACGAAGGTGTTCTTGTTAAAGACCTTTGTTCTGAAAAAGGGATTTTTGTTAACGGAACAAAAGTTTCTGAATGCTTTGTGGCCCCAGGTGATGTCATTATGCTTGGAAATGTGGCCTTCGAGCTTCTGTCAGTTGAAGATCAAGTTCCATTATTTAACCCCGATGAGCACCTTACTCCGGTAAGCGGAGATGAAATACCGACCCTTCCACCTAGAGAAGGACTGACTTTCATCGATGGAGATTATTGCGATATTCAATTTGATGAAACTGGTTTTAATCCTATTGATCAGTCTCCATTGTCTATGTTTCAAAAAGGAGACTATGAGCAAACAGATGATATGGAAGGCTCAATTGATACTTCTGAAAAATCATCTGATTGGCGAGTTGAAGTTGTTACTTATGTTAATGGTTTAATTGTTGATATCAGATATCTCCCATGGAAGTCGGGAGATTATTATCTGACTTCAGAGTCGGAGAAAAAGAATTTTCTTCCTTTTTATGGATTGAAAACTGAGGTCAGATTTTTTTCTATTCAAGGGGATAAACTTGAATTTAATCGTCTTCCTGAGTTAGTTGCCTCTACTGGAATGGATCCTTTTAAAGAAACAGTGTTCTTCACTGCTGGAGTTCACCAAGTTTCCGTTCATGTTCAAAAAGAATCTGTTAAGTTCAAGACACTTCCGCTTTGGATTCGTGAAAAAGACTTTTATAAGCAGGCCACGAAAGTTTTTGCTGGAATTTTTGTTCCCTTTCTCCTTCTTTTATTTGTGACTTTGCCTAGTAATGAGCCGGTTGAAGAAGTGGCCGTTATTTACAAAATTGCCCCTGAAAAAATTGTTCAAAAAGAAGTTGTAGAATCTGATAAAAACCAAGAGGTCGCGGCCAAAGAAATTAGTTCAACCAAAGAAAATACAGGGCATAAAGAAAATACTCAAGATCCTCAAAAAGTTGAGTTTGCCCAGGCCTCTCAGAAACAAAAAACTGTCGCCAAAGCAGAGGCTCCTAAAACGGCTAAGCCTGTGGCTGCGACCAAACCTTCTAAGGCCTATGAGTTTAATACTGATGTCACCATTGATACAGCAGTAGGAGACGCTCCTCAAATTAACACTGAGGCCATTGCTCGAACTCAAGGGGCCAGTGGAGAAAAGTTCAATGTAGGGACAGAGGCCAGTGGTGATCTCGTGGCCGGAGGAGATGTTGGAGTCTCAAAATTTAATGGTTCTGACAAATCAGGATCAGGTTCTGCCTCTTATGGTTCTCGAGGGCTGGCGAGTAAAAAAGGATTTGATACCTCTTATCTTGAAACAAAGACAGTGGTGCTGGGATCCATGGATCCAGAGCTTTTACGTAAAATCTTACGTGAGTATATTCCTCAATTTCGTCATTGCTATCAGCAAGAGCTGATTAAAAATTCAGAAAAAATCAAAGGTGTTATTGATCTGAACTTTTCTATCACGGCCAATGGACGAGTAGGGAAGATGAATATTCGGGCCAAGGATGCTCGGTTTTCTAGAAATGGTATTGATTGTATGGGGCAAGTCTTAGGAATTATCGAATTTCCAAAACCCAAAGGAGGAGGAATTGTCGATGTGAGACAACCATTGAACTTCTTTGCTGAAACAGAAAAAATCTAAGGCAGGGGGGTTGCCTAAGGCCAAGGATGGCCTAGGATAGTGATATGGAATCGAAAGTTTTTTTATTTCCTTTAAATAATACCCTGCTACTGAAGAAAGTCACTCTTCCTTATCATATTTTTGAGCCACGTTATAAGCAGATGGTTCATGATGCGATTAGACTGAATATCCCCGTAGCAGTGATCCCAATAAGAAATAATGATAATTACCAGGGAAGTGTTTGTGTGGCTGGTCTGCCCCAAATACTTAATTCTTATCCGGATGGAAGACTAGATATTTATATCACTGGTCAAGTTAAATGCCATCTCACCGAGTTTGATGAAGAAAATCCCTATAAGGTTTATTATTACCAACCTCTTAAGGAGATTCCTGACCTGTCTGAGGATTGGGTGATTGAAATGGAGAGCTTGAAGAGATTTTTAATTCAATGGGCAACGAAGTTTCTCCCTGATCCACTTCAGCGCAAGGCCTTCGGGAACTCACTTAAAGATGAAGAAACATTAATCAATTACTGTGCTTTATTTTTGATTGAAGACTTGGAACTTAAAAAACAGATTATGGAATCATCTCAACTGAGTCAGAAGGTTCAGTTGCTTTCAAGAGCACTCGGCCCAAAAGAAATCTCTCTCGGGCCATTTATGCCTACGCTAAAGCTTTGATTACTTCTTTTTAACCGCTGCTTTATTTGCTGCACTTGCTTTGATTTTAGCTTTAATTTTCGCTTTTTTCTTAGCTTGGCTTTTGCGCTGGCTCATCTTTTTTGCAATGCTTTTACGTCCGTAACCCATGATTTGACCCTCTTGGTTGAGTTTATTGGTTTGTTTATAATTAATGTATAGATTTTTTACTAAAGAACATCGCTTGTAAAGACTTCCCTAATGAAGAATCTGACTTATAATGGCGCTAATCTCTATTTACTGAAGTTAAGGAGTAAAAAATGAAGGCGTTATTATCTGTTGTTGTTCTGGCCCTGTCAGTGAATGCATTCGCTGGGACTGATCTTTGTGTTGTGAATTTTAATCAAAAAGGCTCTGCTGTAAATTGGACTGCGTTTAAAACTCCTAAAAAAGTTGGAGTGAAGGCCAGTTTTACCGATTTTACGATTTCAACAAAGAAATCAGTGACTGTAGAAGAGCTACTCTCATCGGCCAGCTTTGAAATTAACTCGAAGAAAATTGAGTCTGGGGATAAAGCTAGAGATCTGAAAATCTTTAATTTCTTCTTTAAGACGATGGTTAAAGGAACAAAGATTACAGGTAAGGTTGTTAAAGTTAATGCTGATAAAGTGGATGTTGAGTTAACTCTTAATGGGACGACAAAAACTGTTGTGATGACATCAAAGTATGACGAGAAAAAAGGTCTTTTAACACTTAATGGCGCCGTGGATGTTCTTGAGTTTGGAATGAAAGATAATTTGGCCGCTATCACTAAGGCTTGTTATGAGAAGCACGAGGGTGTGACTTGGCCAGACGTTCAAATTGAGCTTGTTGCTTCTGTCACTAAATCTTGTAAATAATTTTTAGGCTTTGCGTTTGGCCCAAAGCACTTGGGCCAAACCATACCACCAAAAGACACAGGCCATAGGATGCAAAAGCATATTCGGCCAAGATTCTTGAAAGATGATCTTCGTAAAAAATCTGTAAATTCCTAAAAAGAAAAATCCTACTAAGGCCCAATAATGGTGTGTGAGAACAACAAGCCATGGGAACGACCAAACAAGAAGGGCCAGAATAAAAAGAATCAGTGAAGATTTTTCTTTGGCACTTATTAAGCTGTCCCAAAAACGGCGAACTTCAAAGAGTGCAATTGAGCGTGTCTGAGGAAGTCTGCGCTTAAGATGTTTCTCTCCATACATGAATTTGAGTTCATTTTTCTCAATTAGATTTTCCCAAATCGGCGAGACGGCCCCTTGACGGGCAAGGTTGAGTGCTCCCATTCCTTCCAACTGTTTTCGACTAAAAAGAAGAAAGTAAGTAGAAAAATCGGCTAAACCAAAAAGATGGATATTTTTTTGCCATCGTACAGGCAACTTTAATGAGGCCAGAATAAGTTGAGGAGAGAGTGCAAAAATGCTCTCTGTAAGAAAAAAGTCTCGCTTTAATTGAGGGAGCCCAAAGATCGCTTTATTATTTTGCCCGCACTCATTGATAGCACTCTCAATCATATGCTCGTCTAGGTCGAGTTGTGAGTGAAGCATCAATAGATAATCGCCTTTGCTGATTTTCAGCAGCTCCTCCATCATCCAGCCAGTCAAAGAAACAACTTCGGGATGATTGGGGACCAGAAGAATTCTCAGGAAAGGATAGCGTTTTTGAAGTTCTTCATAGGCATGAATTTCAGCTTCAAGCCCTTGCACCATAAGTAAAAATTCGGCCTTAGGGAAGAGAGCGATTGTCTTGAGATTGTTTTCTAATTGAAGTGGGGAAAGAGCGTACTGGTCTTTGAGAATCATACAAACAGAAAAACTGTCTTGAGTCTTAGGAGCATGGGTACTCGCGACTTTACCACGCACAGCAAGAGAGACGAGTCCATAAATGAGCACCAACATCAGCCCAAGAGTGATTAGACCTAGCATAAAAACACCTATACAATAATTCCCATGAATAAACGTCAGTATATGCTAAAAACCTTCGAACGACAGCGTCTTTTAAATAAAATTCATGCCACTCCGGGCCCAAATTCTTATGTGATTGTCCTTGATCACCTGAAAGTAGATTTTAATATCGGAAAAATTATTCGCTCTGCTGAAGCCTTTGGGGCCGCAGGTGTTCACATTGTGGGAACAAGTTTTTTTGATCCCATGCCTGCTAAGGGGTGTATGAAGCGGGTTCCCTTCAAGATGACAAAGACTTTTATGGAAACCTATATGGAACTCAAGAATCAGGGGTATACATTTTATGCTTTTGATTCAGAGGCCTGTGAGACTATTTATGAGAGTCAGTTCCCAGAAAAGGCAGCATTTATTCTTGGGCATGAGGGCTTTGGATTTACATTTAACTTGAAGGACTTCCCAGAGATTAAGACGATGAGAATTCCTCAAACAGGAAAAGTGGAGAGTCTTAATGTAAGTGTAGCCGCTTCAGTCGTGATGTATGAGTATAATCGTCAAAAAGCAATATCAGTCATCAAGTAGTGTGCCTTTCATTTTCAGATAAAGACTAAACTGAAGACCAACGGCAAGAATGGCAAAGAATAAATGCGGTGGCTGCATATTGGCCGGAAAACCAAAATAATTCAGTTTTATTCCACTAAAAACATTTGCTCCCAAACAAAATAAACTCAAAACTGCGGTTACAAATTGCGGTCGATTGAAGGCCAGACGGTGAATTTTAAAAATAAGATAGATATTGAGTAAAATCAGCACAAGACTGAATGAGCGGTGGATATAAAACATGGCGCCTAGTTGTCCTATGACTGTTTCGGATGTGGCCACACCAAGATCGCGCATGAGGTGATCCACTAATTGTCTCACTTGAGTTCCAAGTAAAGTTTGGATAAATGTTACAGTAATAAGGATTTTGCTTAGTCTTTGTAAAGTTTTCGGAGCAGGCTGAACCAGTCCAATGTATTCAAGATCTGAACAGTATTTCTTTAGATAGATAAGACCAAAAAGAAGAATGATTGCCAGGAACATGTGAATAGTAATGATAAAAGGCTTGAGGTGAGTTGAAACAACTAAGGCCCCAATACCACCTTGAACACTTACTAAAAGAAGAAGAAAGCCACAAAACCAAGCGAGATTTTTTTCTTTGTGTCTGAGTCCTATGGCCTTAATAAAAAGAACAAGAACCATAAGGCCAAGGAAAGCTCCTGCTAGGCGATTAAGATATTCAGTCCATGTTTTATAGGGATCAAAATCAGCAATAGTTTTACCGGCGATCTTATAAACTTCTTTATAATTCTCAGGAAGTTCAGAGAGCTCCATAGGGGGAATCCACTGACCAAAACAACGTGGCCAGTCTGGACATCCAAGACCTGATCCTGTGCCACGGACTACCGCCCCGGCCAGAATTACCAAATAAGTCATTAGCACTGTTAATGTCACAAATCTGCGGAAACTACTCATAATCTCATTTTGCTTTTTCATGATGAAGATGGTCAAATGTTTTCATGAATTTAGACCTTATTTTATTGTCGCTCGCCCTCGCTGCGGATGCTTCTATCGTAGGATTTGGTTATGGACTTTTGTCTAATGGGAAGGGAAATGCCTACAGAGCGCGTGAGGGGCTGATTTTAGGGAGCCTTTTTGGCTTGTTTCAGTTTGTTATGAGTTACCTTGGAAGTCTGGCCGGGCATTATCTAACTTTTTCCCATCTAGGATCTCTTTCACAGTGGTTAATAGTGGGGATATTTGTTCTTCTTGGGATAAAAATGATTAAAGAGAGCTTTGATCACGATGAAAAAGTTCTTTCAATGCATTGGTCGGTTCTATTGAGTATCGCTTTTGTTACTAGCGTTGACGCTCTTGGAGCTGGGCTAAGTTTTGGGACTCTTCCAGAGGCCCACTTTGATTGTCTTATTATTGGTTTATTGACTTTCCTCAGTAGTGTTCTTGCTTACAGTCTTTCGAGTGTTCTTAAGCATCTCCCTGAAGCTTGGACTCTTCGATTGGCGGGAGTCTTAATGTTTTTTCTGGCCTTCAAAAGTATTCTCTAAAAAACAGGATAATGATTTATGAAAATTCAACTTGCTGACTTTAAGAAAGCTTCGAAAGTACTCCAAAAACATATTGCTCCCTCACCACTTATCTATAACGAATGGTTATCAAAACAATATAATTGTGAAATCTATCTTAAATTAGAAAACATGCTTCCTATCGGTTCTTTCAAAATGAGAGGGGCCACCAATAAAATTTCAGCAATGACTGCAGCTGAGAAAAAACAAGGTGTCCTAGCGGTGAGTGCTGGAAACCATGCTCAGGGTGTGGCCTGGGCCGCTCAAAAGTTTGGAGTGAAGGCCACCATCATTATGCCGGAAGGCTCACCACTTACTAAAATTAAAAACACCGAAAGTCTGGGGGCCAAGGTTATTCTCCATGGGCAGTCTATTGAAGATGGATTTGATTACGCCAAAGAGCTCATGAAAAAAAAGAAAATGACTTTTGTTCATCCCTATAATGATCCAGCAGTTATTGCGGGACAAGGATCGGTTGGGTTTGAGCTTATTGAGCAGATCCCAGATATGGACTTTGTCTTCTCTTCTATTGGGGGCGGAGGGCTTGTGAGTGGTTTAGGTTCAGTGATTAAGGAGCTAAAGCCGAAGGTTAAAATTTATGCTGGCCAAGCAGCAGGGTGCAGTTCGATGGTGGAATCTATTAAGCGAAAGAGAGTTTACCAGACTGGCATTGCGAGTACATTTGCCGACGGTATTCGAGTAAAAGTAGTGGCCGAGCCGATCTATAATATTCTTAAAAATGTTGTGGATGAAGTGGGTGCAATTGAAGATGAAAAAATTGCTTGGGGAGTTCTTCAGCTTTTAGAGAAAGCAAGAGTCATAGCTGAAGGAGCTGGTGCACTGCCTCTGGCGTTGTTTGATACTTTCTACAAAAAAAATCCAAATAAGTTTAAAAATAAAAAAGTTGTCATTGTTGTTTGTGGAGGAAATATCGATGTCAATCTCCTCGAGAGAATTATTGATAAAGGAATGATTGAATCCAATCGTAAGGTGCGTCTTCTGATTCCTATCATTGATCGCCCAGGTTCCCTTAACCATATTACAGGTATTATTAAAGATACCGGGGCCAATATCCTTCAGGCCATTCATGACAGAGAGTCTCACACCACAGGTCTCACAGGTACTAATGTCCTCTTTACCCTTGAAACAAAAGGGGGGGATCACCTAGAGCTTCTTTTGAAAGAACTCAGAAAAGAATACCCCCAGACCCAAGTTCAAAGTTAATAGACTGTTGTCTAATTTTTAGACACTCAGTTTTGGCCAACTGTAAACAAACCAGTCATGGAGTGGCATCATAATTGCTCATAGATCACCATTAACCAATGGGACTACTATGATTAAGCTTTTATGTTTGATGCTGCTCCTATTAACTGTACCAGCTGCATTTGCTCAGAGCATTTCTCCTTCTTCGCATTACTCTGAAGAATTAGGAAGGCTATTACAAG
>JBMLQL010000018.1:0-151896 GCA_049241565.1 Bacteriovoracaceae bacterium
CTTGGCCTGAGAATTTTATGTTATAAACTGGACACCGTTAGGTGAGACAGAACAATTTAACTCCTTTTGATGTTACGCCGGGGTCAAATAAAAAGGTTTGGTGGAGATGCTTAAAGAATGAGGCGCATGAATGGGAAACTTATGTCAGCTTTAGAAGTCGAGGTCGTGGATGTCCACATTGCAAAGGTGGTTCCACTTCAAGTTCCGAACTTCGTGTTTTTTGTGAGCTAAAGAGTGTCTTCCCTTCAACTCAACATAGGACAAAGATTAATAAACACGAAGTCGATATATATATCCCGGAGGTCAGGGTAGGTGTCGAGTATGATGGTGAGTATTGGCACAGAGGCAAAGAAAAAAAAGATAGAAAAAAGAATGCAGACCTACATGGCACATTACATCTTATTCGTTTAAGAGAACATGGCCTGGACCTAATTGGAGATTGTGACTTTAATCTAAGCAAACGAGGCATAGTAATTTCCGATTTGAAAAAATTATTATTGATAATAAAGAAGCAATCCAAAGGACTTGATCGTGAAACACTATCAAGAATTGATCAGTACCTAGCTCTCAGTACGTGGAACGCCTCTCCTATGTATAAGAAGCTATTGCATGAAAAAAATGATGTTGAGTTTAAGAATTCAATAGCTCACTTGTTACCCGACCTCGCCAAAGAATGGCATCAGTCAAGGAATCAACCACTGTTGCCGGATAACTTTACACCAGGCTCGAATAAAAAGGTATGGTGGAAATGTCCAAAGGGCGATGATCATGTGTGGAAAGCGAGTATATCTGGAAGGGCACAAGGTGTTGGATGTCCTATTTGCAGTAATCATAAAATTGTTTCCTCAAACTCGCTGCTTTTTCTTTTTCCAAAAATTGCAAATGAATGGCACCCTTCAAAAAATAGCACTTCCCCTGACAAAATCGGCGCAGGATCAAATAAAAAATCATGGTGGAAATGTTCTAATGGCGATGATCATGTTTGGGAAGCATCGGTAGCTCACAGAATAAGAGGAAACGGGTGTCCTGTTTGCTCTAATCGTAAAGCAGTAAAATCAAATTCCTTAGAAACACTTCGACCTGACTTAGCGAAGGAATGGCATCCAACTAAAAATGGAAAAACATCTCCGAATGATATAACACCGGGATCAAACAAGAAAGTTTGGTGGAAATGCCCCAAAGGGGAGGATCACGAGTGGGAGGCTCCGGTCAATACAAGAAACAACGGGCTGGGTTGCCCTGTTTGTTCAAATCAGAAAACATCAAGATCTAATTGTTTGGCTGTAAAAAATCCAAAATTGGCTAAGGAGTGGCATCCTTCTAAAAATGGTAGTTTCACTCCATATGATTTCACTCCAGGTTCTGGGAAGTTGGCTTGGTGGTTAGGTAAATGCGGACATGAATGGAAGACTTCTATTAGAAATAGAACTGCAGGCAAAGGGTGCTATCTTTGCAAACATATAAAAGCGAACACAACTCGTCGCGCGAATAAAAATAATAAAAAACAATTAGAGCTAGTTTTTGATTCTCCAAAAAAGAGAAAAAAGTCCTAGTCGTTAAGCTTATCAAGACTGACAACAACTTTCATATCTGGACTACATTTCAAAATAGTCATATAATCAAAAAAATGCTCTGATGATTCTCAGAGTAGGTCTTGTGAAAGTAATAAAAGCTTCGCGGAATTCACAAGATGATTTGAAATCCAATGGCCGTGGCTATTTTGGCTACAATCGATCGATAAGTTTTTGTAATTAATCGGTTACGCCACCTCCACCACCGCAATCTATGATTTCGGTAATTTAGAAAAAAAAACCACGTCCGATATGGACGTGGTGGACGAGTCGTAAAATTCCACACAACATTTCTGACTTTTTTAGATGGGAGTTACCTTATGGGTTACTACGTTCGTGCTTTGCTGTGGAAGAAATCTGATCCGCGGTGGAAGATTCAATTCGTTTCTTATAAATCCAAAGACACAAAAGAATCCAACGCCATCAAGGCCAAAAAAGAATGGGATGTTGATCCTGATCGTTGGCGCACACTGGGGTTTCATAAACTGATGACACTTGATGAGGCAAGAGTGCGGGCCCGACAACTGAATGCTCAGGATTTTGTGAAGAGACAAGAAGAGAGAATTCAGCGAATAGCGATTGAAGAGAACAATAACAAAATGAAATACGATTCTGTTCTCCCTATTGAGTTTGTTGAAGAGTTTGAAAATCGATTTTTAAGGTCAAGAGACGCTGAAACCAGAAAGGGAAGAAGAAAGACATCCCATGCTCGCTCTAAGTGGAATGCCGCTAAGAAAATGATTGTGGCCCTCAAGATAGATCCTTCTGAATGGTACTATTACAATAAAGAAGTTTACGATTACTTTCATGAGCAGCAGCTGAGTATCAGTTACAGTATTTCAATATTAAGCCTTGTGAACGCCTGGGGATATTTCATTTGTCGAAAACTCGCAAAACCTTTCCTACCTGTGACTCGTCCGCGAGGATATGAGCGACAGCGGCTCATAGATGCTCATTATCAGCGAAATAAAAATAGTCGCAAGGCCTCTGATCCTTTAGCGCCAGAAGTACTTAATGCCGCTTATGGAAAAATAAATCAAGCAAACTTTAACTGGCTCTTTCTTTCAGTGTGGCTGGGACTTAGACCTCAAGAGATTGATAACCTCCATGAACAACAGCTTTGGAAAATAGAGACGCCAATAGTTGGACGGAAAATATTTTGGATCTATCAAACAAAGATCATTGCTCTTCCGCCAGAAGATCGGTGGAAGCCAATTCCTATTTTGTATGAGGAGCAGGAGTTTGCTTTAAGAATCATTCAATCATGAAATTTCAAAAGACCTTTGGTGAAAACTATGAGGCAGTACTTTTCTAAAGACATTGATCTTTATGGAGGAAGGAAAGGCTTTACTGATCTTATGCTTTCAAAAGGGAACACTATTGAGAACATTTCGATCTGGATGGGACACAGCACTCTGGATAGAACCTGGAGGAGTTATAAGCAAAAACAGAAGTTTCATTTGTAAATGACTTCACTCGATTCGCTATGTATACTCGGGTAAACATTTTAAACAAAAAAACTTCAATTGAAATCGATAAGTATACTGGAGGTGACATGCTTGACATCATCTTGAAGGATTCAACTAATGCTGGGCCTCTCATAAAGAAATTACGAAAAGATCTGGGTGTGACTCAAGAAGATCTTGCTGGCTTCGCCGGCCTATCAAGGCTAGGTGTTGTAAAACTTGAGCAAGAGGGTCACGACTTGAAATTATCCACTCTGATAAAAGTCGCAAATCTTCTTGGGTTCGAGATCGTTCTCAGGAAAAGGCGCTCTCGATAGATAGCCTAACTTCTTGATAATACAATTGGTGAACTAGAGTTTAATACGAATTTAAGTATAGTTTTGAAAAATACGATAATTAGTATAAAATAGGTTTATACTAAAAAACGTATGGAGCTTGAATGAAGACAGATGAAGGCCTGCGAATTGATAACATCAATACACCCAAGAAAGCAGGACTCGCACTTAAGCGGCTTCGCAAACAGCAGAATCTTTCTCAGGCCGACTTGGCGAAAATGATGAACATGCGACAACCAACCATCAGTGACGTGGAAAGCGGGAAGGGAACACTAGATTCCTTCTTCAAAATTGTCCAAGCCTTAAAACTAAATCTTGAACTATCAAGTCCAGGTACGCTCAAAGCAAAACTAAGTGGTAAAAGCAAGGTTCGGGCTGTGCTTAGCTACTTGGATGAGGTTTAAGAGATGGGACGTAAAAGAGCAGCGAAGGCGCTGAATGTTTTTTTAAACGGAGCAAGAGTGGGAATCCTGAAGAAAGATTCGTCAGGTCAGATATCATTTCAGTATGTTGATGATTGGATTCGAGATGGATTTGCAGTTTCTCAGTCGCTTCCGATCCAGGAGCAGGAGTATAAAGGCGAAATTGTATCCAGATATTTTGATAACCTTTTGCCTGATAATGATGAAATTAAAAAATTAGTCGCTCAGAAGTTTGGAGCGGAAAGTACTAGACCCTTCGACATTTTGGAGGTGGTGGGGAGAGATTGCGTTGGGGCCCTTACGTTTCTCCCTGAAGACAGAGGGGAACCACCAATCTTTGAGATGAATTATTCAAAATTAAGTACGAAGGCGATCGCTCAAAAGATCCGAGGACTCGGCTCTATCAGTCCTCTCGGAATGGAAGAGGATGATTTCAGGCTATCTATTGCAGGAGCCCAGGAGAAGACAGCACTACTTAAAGTTGGCAAGAACTGGTGCGAGCCACATGGCCAAACACCTACTACTCATATCATCAAAACTCCGATTGGGGCTTTGGGGATGGATATTAATTTTGATGATAGTGTGGACAACGAGTGGGCCTCGCTCTTCATCATGGAAAAGTTTGGTCTTAAGACTTGCAAGGCAACGATTGAAAGATTTGAAGACCAAAGAGTGCTTGTCGTTGAGCGATTTGATCGACGCTGGTTAAAAGATGATGCAAAGGATGTGATCCTGCGAATCCCTCAGGAAGATATGTGCCAAGCTTTGGGAGTGTCTCCCTATAAGAAGTATCAAAACGAGGGAGGCCCAGGGATCGTAAGCATTGCTAAGTTTTTGGCGGGATCTCAGGAAGCTAGCGACAGGTTTGAATTCTTTAAGGGGATAATTATTTTTGATCTTCTGTATGCGACAGATGGTCACGCAAAGAACTTTAGCATCTTCATGAATCAGAAGGGATTCAGAATGACTCCCTTTTACGATGTGATGAGTGGTTATTTTCTTCATTCGAGAGAAAAAAAAGCACTTCAGAAGCTAAGACTAGCGATGGGGATAGGAAATTCTAATCATTATAACTTCGACAAGATATTGAAGCGCCACTACCTTGAGACGGCGAGCAAGTGCCTTATATCAAAAGATGACGTTGAAAGGATTTTCGCCGAGGTAAAAAAAAGCTTTGACAATTTTAGCTATAAGGCCAGTGAGCTTGATAAGGATCTAAATGCAGGTACGCTTGATCTGATTGTTGAAGGAATGATTAAAAGAGCAAAGAGAATTTTTGTCTAATTTGAAACACTAATTGCTGTGTGATGATTTATCTAGCGAACAGACTGTCTAAGGCGATAAAGTAAGTGTAAGGATGTGAAGAAATGGAACAAGTCTATCATCAAGTTACTTTGAGCATGATTCTTTTAAAATGTGTTGGAGGATTCCTTTTCCTCTTAGGCACGGCCTATCTTCTTGTGAAACGCCCAGAACATCTTCCCCTTTGGAAAAATGTACTAGGTAACGGAAGTATGTTTGGTCTGTTAAATGCAGGCATAGTAATTGTTCTGGGAAAACTTGGCTTTTTTATTACACCAATTTTCTTGATTACGATTTTTGCTCTTTTTTACTTCGACAAGTTCCCTGAATACAGGCCAAAGCATCTCTTGGGACTTTCGATAGCCTTCATTCTCTCATCTGTGACATTTTTCATCGGAATTGCCGGAACCTTTTTTCATTTAGCCGTTGAAGGGAAGATCTAACTTATGCAAGGTCCAAAAATTCTTACACTGATGCTTGAGGCAAGGCTAGAGGTCTATCAACTTATCGATTCCCAATATAAACCGATGCCAAAAAAGTCCGATGGGTCTATTGACGAATATGCCAAAGGCTTGGGCAATAATGATATTGATGCTTTAAGGCATGCCTATGTCAGTGGAAGATATACCATGGAATTTGGTGAAGAGACGGCTGATGTCTTGGGACGGCTTAACGAGTTTAAGAATTTCAATTTTGGCACTAAAGAAGTCCCAAGCGAGAACATGGATCTTTGGAATAATGCCGTTGGCCGCCGTTATGGGAAGAAGGCAAAAACAGGTAAGGAGCTTTTCGATTTCTTGATCAAGGCCCTAAAAGAGGGGGAGCTAATCATAGATTTAAAGGACAAAAGAAAATACAAAGGTGACAAGAGCATCAAAAGAATTCCGAAGTCTTTTGTTATTAAAATCAAAGAGTCTAAGACAGGAGCGAATATCGAATTTTTTGATGTACGCAAAAAAATACTCATGACAAAAGAGAGTTTTATCTTATCTATCAAACAGGGAAAATATCCTGGATATGCGATCAGGAGACATCAGTTCGGAGAATTTCCTTATTCAACGAGGGATAGATTTAGTTTTAATAATCTTGGCTAGACTACATGGTGAGATGGTCCTAAGATGTCTTTAAGTGCTCTGATGAAAATTTAGAGTAGGTCTTGTGAAAGTAGTAAAAGCTTCGCGGAATTCACAAGATGATTTGAAATCCACAGGACAGTGGCTATTTTGGCTACAAACGACTGATAAGAATTTGAATTTTATCACTGTCACCACCTCCACCAATTATTGCATGCGAATCACCGTCCACTGGTGGTTCGCAAACGGTTAAAATCATACAAGAAATTTTTTTGTAAGTGTGTTCGCCTATCGATAGTCTAGGTTGGATGGTCGTGGGAATTGAACCAATATCATTTCTTTGTTAGTGATCTCAAGTGTCCCTCAAATATTCTTATAGAGTTCTCAAGGATCATTTCTTCTTTTGGTCTTGAAGCGATCACCATGGCAAGATTTGCCAAGAGTCCATGGATAGTATCTGCTATTACAGGTACTGGAATATCTTTCAGCAACTTTTTCTCGTTGAGCTTTTCAAGAGAATCTTGAATGAATTTCATTGTGAAAGAGAGATCAATTTCCTTCCAACGCCTCCACCCGAGAACGGTGATGACTTCATCTAACGGGATTAAATTTTTTCTTTCGTGTTTTACAAAACCAAGAAAAGCCTTCGCCTTTAAAAGAGCGCTTTCAAGCGGATCATTTGAGTCCTGCGCCTTCAAGAGGACGAGCTCAATTCTTTTTGCCTGCAAAACGAAGCATTTTTCGAAAACGTCGTTCTTTGAATTGAAATGATGATAGAAAGCGCCCTTCGTGACTTCGGCATCAGAAGTTATTTCATCGATTGATACAGTGTGGAATCCCTGTCGGCAAAACAGACTGGTTGCGCTCTTGACGAGTTTGTCATGAGTCTGTTCCTTGCTTAACTCTCGTACCCCTTTGGCCATAAATCCTCTTGTGGTTTTAACATACCGGTAGTATGTTAAAACCACAAGGATTAAATTATGTTAAAAATGAAGAATAAATGTGAAAAATGCCTCTGTGGGCTTTCAAGCAGTAGTGATGCATCAATTTGTTCATTTGAGTGTACCTTTTGCAAATCATGTACAGAGGCATTAATTTCAATTTGCCCTAACTGTGACGGTGAACTTGTTGCTCGACCACGAAAGACCGTGAGCCCGCCAGTTGTAGGGATTACGTTAATCTCACGAAAGCTTTTCCGAGGGGGAATTAAATGATTAGGGAGTACTTCATTAAGACTTCATTACTCATTACAGGAGCCATCCATCTGCTTCCCGTTTTAGGAGTTTTAGGGAGTGACAAATTATTCAAATTGTATGGTGTTCAATTACACGATCAAAACGTAATTCTTTTGTTAAGGCATAGAGCAATTCTTTTTTTTATCCTTGGTTCGTTTTTCATCTTCTCAGTTTTTAAAATGGAGTTACGTTTTATTTCTTATTTGATGGCCCTTCTGTCCATGGGGTCTTTCATCATGCTTTATCTCTCTGGTGAAGATATGAACATTTTTCAGAAACGAGTTTTTATTATTGATCTAATTACAATGATACTGCTTTTTGCGGGAGCTTATTTAGATGGTTTTGGACTTCAAGAATTCTTAAATGGCATAAAAAAATAAATAATCAAAGATTGGAAAAATTTATTTTCCAAAAAAATCTATTGCAACATCATTACCTTCAGCCACTTTGATGCCTGAGACTCAACAATATGATGAATCTGTGCCTTACTGACTTGGAGAAGAATCCAAGGTAAATTGCCGGATGCAACGGAAAGAATGGCATGAGTCGAAGCTATAATAACAATTGATTTCATAAGTAGTGAGTTATTTCTCTTTCGCTCTCATAATGATTGATCTCATCACGCTTCTGATCCATGGTTTGCCTAAACGGGTAGCTTTACCACCTATCGCAAGCGAACCACCGTCCAGTGGTGGTTCGCCTATCAATGGTCTAATTCAGATAGTATTGGGAAATGAATTTTTTTCAGTAGAATTTATCAAGAACGCTACAGTGGTGATTATTAAGAAAACAGCGGCTGGTAGTGAACCACTTAGACTATCTCCGTGACCAAGATGAGAACCGATAGCACCACTAAAAATTCCGAAAAGTACAAACGTAGATAAATTTCTTGTTTTACTAAACCAAAGACCTATGGCCAATGCAATTTCGACTAAACCAAGTAGTCTGGTGAATGATTCTGAGTAATTTAAATTACCCATATTTTTTAACATTTCCTCAGCGCCAACGATCTTCATTCCTCCAAACACAATCAATCCGATGGTAATAAGTACGAATGGAATTTTTTTTACTTTATTCATTTAATTCTCCTTTTTGTGTGAATATTTCTAATCGTAAGGCTAGTTCTATGCCTAACCACCAAGAATGAGTTTTATGATCTTCAAAATCATTCCCAGAAAGTGGATGAAACATTACAGATAGTCCTTGCCTGTTCTTTTTCATCCATTCGATAACTTTATTTAAACCAAAAGAGGATTAATATTAATTCCGCCATCAATGTTATATTCACCGCCAGTGATGAATGAGGCCTTATCTGATGCAAGAAATACTACTAAGTTTGCTACGTCTTCCGTTGTCCCAAATCTTTTTAGCGGAACACGATTTTGCATCGCTTGAGCAAAACCTTGAAGTTGCTCTTCTGGAAATCCAGCCTTTCCAAAAATGGGAGTATATATCGGCCCTGGATTTACAGCATTAATTCTAATTTTTCTTGGAGCAAGTTCTGTCGCTGCTGTTCTAGTGTAAGAATTGAGAGCTGCTTTAGAGGCTGCATAGACTGCTGTGTTGGGCATTCCTGTGTAGGCGTTCACAGAAGAGAGATTGATGATAGATGCTCCATCATTCAAAATGGGAAGAAATTTTTCTACCGTAAATACGGCACCTTTAAAATTGATACCCATTTGATGATCAAACATTTCTTCAGAAATACTTCCTACTGGTGCAGGAGCAAAAATTCCTGCATTAACAAAAAGGATGTCTACTTTGGCATATTCTTTTTTAACTGATTCAACCAGTTTGCTAGTGTCGCTGAGTTTCGCTGCATCAGCGACTATTCCAATTACCCCTAATTCCTTTGCTGCTGTTTTTACTTTGTTCTCATCTCTGCCGGTTATGACGACTTTTGCACCTGCTTCTTTAAATTGTTTTGCTGTTTGATAGCCTATTCCGCTATTTCCACCTGTTACCACAGCCACTTTTCCGTTTAATTCATTGCTCATGATTTTTCCTTGTTATGGGGATATGTATTCACTATGGATACATTATCGTGGATAAGTTTGCTAATTGCAACTACTTTTGATACAATTAAAATGTAGGGGCTGAAGAACGAGTAATAAGTGCCTGGAAGGATTAAGTTTATGGTGGATACAAAATTTTCAGTTTCTGTTCACTTGATGACATCATTAGCTTTTAATTTGGATCGACTCATGAGTTCCGATGAGCTGGCCACTGGAATAAAAACAAATCCAAGTTTTGTCAGAAAACTAATTGTGCATCTCTCGGGGGCCGGGCTTATCGAATCAGTCAGGGGGAAGACTGGGGGAGTTCGCTTGGCAAAGGCTCCGAAAGAAATCACTCTTGATAAAATTTATGAAGCAGTCGCAGAACACAAAGTGATTTGTGTGCCGGAAAAGACCCCCTATAAACCTTGCCCAGTTAGTTGTGCTATGGGTGGAATTTTGAATCGTATTTCAGACAATATTGAGCAAACAACTAGAGAGCAACTCTCAAAGACAAGTCTTGAAGACCTAATGATTGAAATCAAATAATTGAAGATTTTATAAACCAAAAAAGTAATTGATATTGAAATACCGGAGATCTTATGAAAATTTTTAGGACTGTTTTATTGATTCAACTTTGTACGCTGCTTGTTTATACAATGATTGTCGGGTCAAATCATGGCTGGAATCTTTTTGAGATATTCTTCACTGAAATTGCAAAAGTTACTTGGGCAGGTCAGTTCAATCTTGATTTTTTAATAATGCTGAGCTTTTCAGCTATGTGGACAGCATGGAGAAATGAATTTTCCTCCAAAGGGCTCGCTCTAAGCTTTATTGCTTTTGTTGGAGGTACTGTCTTCTTGATTCCATATCTTTTGTATCTTTCAATTGTAGAGAAGGGGAGTGTGAAGCAGATACTGATAGGCAAAACACACTTTAATCAATAATAAACATCTAGAGGATCTCCGGCAAAAGTAACTTCTCCCACAGCTCCTTCTGCTCAGATCGGAAGAAGCCGAAGTGGCCGATACGTTTTCGGTTAAGGTCGCGTGGAGAAAAACGCAGCATCTTCTTTGGTGCTGAGGTGTAGAACTCGTGTAGCGAGGAAATATTTTTCTCTGACATCATCTCATCATCACTAAACGAGAGCGAAGTGATAGGGGCCCTGAAGTTTGCAAAACTATCGCGCATCTCTTCCCCTTCGACACCTACGATGTACTGCGGATGCAGGCACCAACGGCGCCACTGCTGGATGACTCCTTTTGGTAGATTACCTACCATTTTGAGTTTCTCTCCTGGGAAGTAGCCAAAAATGGGCGTGAGCACAGGGGCAAAACCATACCACAAGAGCCAAACTCGACGTCTGAGTTCTGGAGAATTTTCTTTCCACCATCCACTGCCACTGGCCACTGTGATAAACTTAGCGACTTTTACGTGACTTGGAGTAAGCGGCATGATCTGGCCTCCAAGACTGTGGCCTAGCCATGTCACTGGAACATTCGGAACTCGCACAATGAGCTCGCTTAATACTGCCTCGGCGTCCTGGCGACTCCAAGTTAAGATATCCGTTTTGACTTTGGAGATGGCTCCTTTGAGCGATTTACCCATTCCACGTGGATCGAAGGTGATGGCGGCAAGGTCGTGATGATTGAGGAAATGCGCTAAAGCGCGGTAGTAGTTTTGAGAGACACCCATGGCACCGAATATGAAGACAGCACCGCGTGGGTTTGAAGTTGTGTAGAGTGTTGCTTGAAGCGGACAACCGTCAGAGGCCTCAATAGTCAGTGGTTTTTCACTCGTCATATAATCTCCCTATGCTATAAGATCATTATATTAGTTTTTACTAACTTTAATACTCACATACAATTATGCGTCGAGCGACTAAGAAAAACCCTGTAGTTCTGCCTATTAAGAGTAACTCTACAGCGACTTTTGAGGCCATCTTAAAAGCGACTACTAATTTAATCGTAGATCGCGGTCTATATTATTTCACCAGCAATGAGATCGCTGAAGAAGCTGGCGTCGCTATCTCTTCGTTCTACCAATATTTTTACAACAAAGAAGCCGCTATAAATGAAGTTGTGAAGCGTTTCCTTGTTCAGGATGAAGTGTGGTTCGCCGAGCTTGTCAACGCCTGCATGAGCATGGAGGAAATCCTTCAAGGAGCGCAGGAAATCATGCGACGAGATCCGAAGCTCAGAAAAGAAATTCTGCTGAATGCGCAGGATCTCATCGGTGCTCCGCGCGTACTCGAGCGTCGACGTCGATTGGCGGAACTAATCGAGCCCTTCATGCCGGCACATAAATTTAAGACCAAGGCTCGTCGGAGGCTAGGTGCTCAGGTCGTGGTTCACACTTTTCTTAGTGTGGAGGTTGGCTTTATGGACGTTTCACCAAATGATGGTGAGCGAGCGGAGATTCAGAAAGAGATTTCAGGCATCATCCTTAGCTACCTGAGATAATTTGTTCTCTTCTAAGCCTGCATAATTGCATAGTTTTTTTTCTTATTGCACGGTACTCTTTTTGGTGTATACTGCATACCACGATAGGGAAAATGCTTTTAGGGAGCTAATATGTTTTTTGATCAACTCAATCTATTGTTTCGCCATTACCGTCTTACTCTGACTTTGACTTTGATACTTGTTGTTCTGGGGATAATGGGTTTTATTGTCATCCCTAAGGAAGAAGACCCACATCTAGCGAATCGATATGGAAATATCTCAATCATCTACCCTGGGGCAGGAGCGGAAAAAATTCAATCAAACGTGATGATTCCCTTAGAGAAAAAATTGCAGACGATCTCTTCAATTAAACTCATGGAGACAAGGATTAGATCTCAGTTTGGTTATATCTATATTGAGCTCAATGACAGCGTAAAAGATATAGAGAAAGAGTGGAATGAAATTGAGCGAATTCTTAATGAGCAAAAAGTTAAGTTCCCTAGAGGGGTGACAGAGTCTACTCTTGATAGAGACGCGATTGATCTTGAGGCGATCATTGTTTCGCTCCAGGGACCGAAGGATAAATTCAAGTTAGGTTCAGAGAGTTTGAAATTTAAGCACTACTTAGAGGGGCTAGATGGTGTAAGAGAAATTAAACTCCATGGAGACCCTGAAATTGGTATGGACATCGAGGTTAATTCTGCAGAGCTCGCAAAACGTGGCTTAACTATCGCGCAACTGGTTCAACAGGTTCAGCAATCCAATCTTCATTACCCAGCGGGCTCCTATGATGATCAGTCTCCTAAAGTTCAAATTCTCGCAAAAAATTCAATTGAAAATACGAGTGATTTAAAGTTACTTCCTATTCTTTATTCAAATTTAACTGCAGCACCATTGGGTGATATTTCAAAAATAAAGTATGGGGTTGCACGGACACAACATTCAAAAGCGAGGCTCAATGCTGAGGATGCTGTTGTGTTGGGTCTTGTTCCTGAGCACCCTATTGATATCTTGAAGTGGGGCGATGAAATCAAAGAAGCCGTAGAAAAATACCAAAAGAATAATCCAGACCTAAAAATTAACTATATTGCTTTTCAACCCACGAGAACGATGAATCGTATTAAGGAGCTTGGTATTTCGTTGTTGCAAGGAGTGGGATTTGTCATTCTGGTGCTAGGACTCTGGATGGGGTGGCGAATAGGACTCGTTGTGGCCCTAAGTGTTCCTATGATATCCCTTATTGGCTTTGGAGTCTATTTTCTTGGGGGAGGTGTTCTCCATCAAATCTCCCTTGCGGCTCTTCTTTTGTCCCTAGGACAATTCATTGATAACGTGACAGTTATTGCTGAGGGAAGCCAGCGGAAGATTGATGAGGGCGAAGATCCTGTGACGGCTTCATCTGCAGCAGCAAAGCATTTTATGATACCGATGATTTTTGCAACGGGAACTGCTGTCGCCTCATTCCTGCCACTTTTATCAAGTGAAGGAGCCACGGCAGAATTTACGATTGCTATTCCTCTAATAGCCATTATTACTTTATTTGTTTCGTATTTCTTTTCTATATACACAACGCCAATTATTTGTGCCTTCCTACTTCGGCCTCAAAAAAGAAAAGTCATTTCGAATTCAAGGATGAATTTCCTAGAAAAAGTATATGAGCATCCAAAAGCGATTGTTGCTTCAACCTTTTTTATTTTTGCGATCTCTGCACTAGGACTTCTTGTTGTTAAAAAAGAGTTTTTCCCTTGGGCCGATCGGAATGAGTTTACTCTTTCTCTTGAGCTTCCTGAGGGCAGTTCGATAGATGAGACGGATCGGTATGCTCGCTTGATAGAAACAAAATTAAAGTCTCATCAAGATATTCTTCAGTTTTCAACATTCGTGGGACAGACGACACCTTACTATTATTACAGTGTCAGACCTGAGAAACATCTCTCGCACATCGCAGAGTTTTTGATCACGACAAAAGATTTTTCGAAAAATGTGTTTATCGCAGAGGATCTTATTAAGTTTGCTCAAGTTCAACTGCCCAAAGAGATACGAGTATCCCAAAGGCAATTAAAACAGGGCGCTCCAGTTAAAGCTGACATAGAGTTTGAAGTTTATGGAGACAATCTTAAAGAGTTATCAGACTTTGCTCATCAATTTGCTCATAAACATCGTCAATTAAAGGGCTCAGTTAATCTTCGAACATCTGCCCCTCTTTTTGTCCCTAGCATTGAGGTTGAACTTGATGAGACGGCAGCACTAGAGAAGAGTTTTGATCGTAACCAGTTAGCGATGAACATATTGGCCTTCACTCAGGGAATAGAAATTTCTCATTATTTCGAAGAGGGGGAGAGACTTCCGATGAGAATCTCACTTACAGACTCGAAAGGGGTGAGAGACTGGAAACACACAAGTAATTTAAAAATTATTCCCACAAGATATAGAGATTACTCATTGTCTGAATTGACTAGAACTAAAGAGTCACTCAGTCCGACTGTGATCGAGAGAAATAATGGCAAGGTGATGGTTTCGATTCTTGCGGATCTGGCACCGGAGTATGGATTTAATCAAGTGGGCCCAGTGATTGAAAATGAACTTCTTAAGTCTATTGGAGATAGAGATTGGTCTATTAAAATTGCTGGGCAAGAAGGTGAATCGAAAACAGCGAATCTGGCTATCCTACGGGCCTTGCCTTTCGGCTTCATTTTATTAATGGCTTGTCTTCTCTTAGAGTTTCGATCATTTCGAAAACTTTTTTTAGTTCTCATCACTGTTGGACTTGTCTCTCTCGGTGTGACACCTGGGCTTATTATTGGAGACCAGCCTTTCGGATTTATGTCTTTGCTTGGGATCCTCGCTCTTATAGGGATTGTGGTTAATAATGCCATTTTGATCATTGAAGCGATCGAAGAAGCCAGTGTAGGTGAAAAAAATCTTAGCCTCGCGATACGAGAAGCACTAAGACTCAGGACTCGTCCAATCATGATGACAACGATTATGACTCTTCTTGGTTTATTACCTCTTGCTTTTGAAAAATCTACCCTCTGGCCACCGATGGCCTGGGCCATGATTTCTGGTTTAGTGATTTCAACAATTCTTAGTTTGTTTTTTATTCCTGCAAGTTATGAACTACTTTTTAAAAAGAAAAATATCACAGCGACAGTATCCAGCTTAGCGTTTCTATTTTTGTTTATGCCTTCAGCTTTTGCTCGTCAGTATACTATTTCTGAATTAACGACCAGAAGCCAAGAAACCGATCAATGGATGGCCAATGAGAGGCTCAATGAAGCTGATGAGTCAGGATATCGAGGAATTTGGCGCTCTAGTTTTATGCCTAAGCTATCTGGAAGCATCGAGAGAGTGATGAATGATCGAGGACTGTTCTTGGAAGGGTTTAATGGGCCAGTGCCTTATGGTAAGAGTGCCTATAATTTTGGAGGCTTAATGCTAGAGCAGCCTCTGTTTAATGCCAGTTCAATGCTTTATGGTGTCTCATCTCAGGAGAAAAAAATCTTGTCGCAAAAAGAAGCGCGAAACTACGAAAATGAGAAGATTCGTCTCGACTTGATTTTGGGAGCCTTGAGTTTACTCCAGCTTCAAGAGCAGATTAACCTCCAGCTTAAACTGAAAGAAAACTTAACAACTCAATACAAGGAAGTCGATCGACTTTATCGTCAAGGTAAGACTGGTAGTGGAGACTTGATAAAAATCCAAGTGGAGCAGGTAAGAGTCTCGAGGTTTATGGTTGAGTTGAGTGAGAAGCAAAACGAAATTCGTGAAAAAATGAAAATCCATTTTCCAGATTTCGAAGATATCAAACCTCAGACCTTTGATTTTTTTGTCCGTAAAGACGATCCTATCACACAGCTTTCATCGAGAAAAAGTGGAACAAGATCAGATATCCGCTCTCTCGAGCTCTCCATAGATTCATTAAATCAAGCCCAAGGTGCCACGAAGGCATCCTATTTACCGAATCTAAATCTTATCGGCCGCTACAATAACACAGAGCAGGGATTTTTAATCGGCAACCAGGCCTGGTACAGCCTCTCCTTGCAACTTCAGTGGTCCCTATTTGATGGAGGAGTCCAGCTAGCAGAAAATAGTCGTTACCAGCTACAGCAGACGGCCTTGGAGCTCTCACGTAGGTCACTTGTGAAAGAGCAAGCGGCCATGGATGCTAACCTCCGCAAAGAAATATCGCGCTTAAAAGAGGATCAAGACTCCTACGCTCAAACAGCAGAACAGGTGAAGATCATTTTGAAAGAAGAACAACTTTACTATAAACTAGGGAAGAATACACTTAATCAGGTGCTTGAAACTGAAAGACTATGGATTGATCAAAAGAGTAAGTATATTGATTCGGTGTTTAATCGATGGAAGAAAGGTCTCGAGTATCTATATTCCCAAGGAATAGAACTAGATGAAAAAATCTTTGAGTAAAGTAAAAAAAATAAAAGTAGGGACGCGCGAAAAAATTTTAGAGACCGCACTTGTGATGTTAGAAAAAAAAGGGGCCCATGATCTCTCGCTCAGAGAAATTGCTCGCAAAGCAAAGATATCGACGATGGCCCCCTACAAGCACTTTAAGGACAAAAAAGATCTTATTGCTGTACTTTGTGAAGATGGTTTTAAACAATTAGCTGAAGAATTTAAAAATGTTGAGAGAAAATATTTAGATCCTGCCCAGCGTTTCCGGATGATGTCAGGGGCCTATGCCGATTTTGTTTTTAAAAAACAAGCGCTTGCCAAGCTTATGTTTGGTGGTTTCATCGATACAGAAGAGCTAGAAAATTATCCCGAGGTGAAGTGCGCTGGAGACGAATGCTATGATCATCTTATTCAGATGATTGAGTATGGACAGCACCACGGATATCTTCAAAAGGGACCAGTTGACGCTATTGCGGCCATCATTTGGTCAACGATCCATGGATTTTCAATGTTGTGGATAGAAAAAAACTTTGAGCATAACGCCGGAGACCAAACTGAAGAATTGAAAGAACAGTTATTGGATTTAATGAGTCATATTTTAGTGAATGGGTTAAGGCCTTAAAGGAAGCTATGACTTTAAATCAATCAATAAAATTTCTTAAAATCTCCTCATTATTAACTATTCTAACAGGTTTAGTAAGTTCACTGGCCTCGTCAGTTTTGACTCAAAAACCTTGGCTGCTTTTATTTGATCTTCTCACCTGGCCTCTTGATGGTTCTCCTGCGAATTTCTCGAGTGAGGCCTTTGCCTTAAATGCCGTCTTAGGTGGAGTGATGATTGGCTGGGGTGTTTTAATGTTCTATGTTTCTGATGAATTACCTCGGTCTCCGAAATTAGTGAAGGGTTTTTTCATTTCACTTATATGTTGGTTTGTTTCGGATTCGATTGGTTCTTATGTCAGTGGTATTTATGGTAATATTATCCTGAATGTTTTATTTCTATTGCTTTTCATTGTTCCTCTTTTTAATCTTCTCTTATGTCGACAAAAGTAAAAGCTTAATTTGATTGTCCAATTTTTCTTCTCTCATAATTTTTCTCATACCCCTCTAACTCCGTTCCAAACATTCGATCCCAAACTCTCGTAAGTAGGCCATAGTTTCCGTTGTAGTGTAAGTGGTGCATGGAGTGGTATGTTGCTGTGTTTACATTTTTTAGGATCGGAATTTTTATCAGCTTTAGTGGTAAAAACTCATGGCCTAGATGTGACATAATATTATTTATCGTACCCAAAATCTGCATAACAAAAAGCGCGCGAAGGTCGATGGGTACGTAGATCAAAATAGGAAAAACCCAGGCCGTAAATAAGAAACCCTCAATCATATGCATCGAATAGGAAGAAAATGGGTTCACAGCTCTGCTTTTATGGTGAATGAAATGAATATAACGGAAAAGAAGAGATGTATGTAAAGCTCGATGCCATAAGTAGAACCAGAGATCATTAAAAAAATAGAGAGTGATGATAGTTAATACAAAAGGGACGATCTCTATTGGTCGATTTAAAGCGGATGTTAAATTCGTGATCTCACCACTAAGCACCATTGCTGTGAATGTGACAAAAAAGCCAATCATTAAATTGAGAGTAGCGGTTTTTAATTCACTTTTAATCTGTTTGTTGACGATTTCGTCTGTCGATGGATCAAGTCGATTCTCACTAAATTTCTTCGCACCCAATTTCCAAATAAAGAAATAGGCGAGTGCGCACATAGAAATTAAAATAAAAACTTGAGACAAACCTGCAAGAAATTGAATGATAAAATTTGTTTGCATGCCAACCTCCATTATGGATTGTAGCAAGGAATAAGCAGTAATGCAACTATTTGTTGCATTACTAAGGAAGCCTTGATAACCTCTTGTTTAAGATGAAAGTAAAAGCCAAAAAGAGTTTGAAAAAGCGTCACCCTGGAAGACCCTCAGGGGATGGAAATTCAATTACTGTGCATAAAGCTGTGATTAAGATTCTTGCTCGGGAAGGATACGAGGGGTTATCGATTGAGACGGTTGCATTTGAGGCAAAGATCAATAAGACAAGTGTTTATCGAAAATGGAAAACGAAAGAAGAGCTTGTGGAGTCATCTCTCATAAACGTTGCTGAGAAGCTTCAAGAAAAAGTTATTGTCGATAAACAGAGAGTAGACCTAAATAAAATGGCACTCGAGATAGCAACATTTCTTTCGAGTTCAGAAGGAAGAGCGCTTTTTATGGCCTCTATCCAGTCCTCATCGACGAGAGTTTCAACTGCTGCAAGAAAGATAATCAATCACCAAGATTCTCCTCAAAAACTTGAGTTGAGTCTTATTGCAGGTGCAATCATCCATCGAATATTCATTGAAAATGAGCTCACGGACTCAAAATGGATAAATGCCATGGTGAGCAGATTACAATAAGTCCTTTCTGGATGATTGTGTGCCTTATACCTATTCGGTCTATCACTTTTAAAGTGCATTATTTAATGCATTCGCATAATTTTGACAGTCACTACTTTCTCTCCCCCAGTCCTCTTTTACAAGGAAGACACTTCTGCTTCCCTTTATCGTATGAATATTGACATAGTAATTAATGCCACTGCCAGTACAATTGAAGTATTTAATCTCCCTTTTGCTGGTTAGTTCCAGGTCCGATATCACAGAGTTAAGTTCGTTCGAATACTCGCTACAGTCAGGAGCTCGGTACTGAGGATAGTTTGATTCAGTGGAGAAAACTGATTGATCGTTCATGTATACAGTTTCTCCATTACATTTGAAACGAATCCTATCTGAATCTAGTGACTACTTGGGCATAACTTGAGATCGATCCTAAGGCGATAATTCCAATTAATACCTTTTTCATAAAAACTCCTTGCTGGGTGCTATTTCCTATTTTTTTCTCATACAGGACAAATAGTATTAAGGTGGGGCATTTATTAGGGAAAAAAATATTTGCACTCTAAGTGTTTGATTTTAGAAGTTTAAAAAAAGAGAATAATTTACAGTACCTATTTAATGATTATCGCCATTTGTGTAACAGAGGTTAACTGTTTACTTTAGATTTAATCTTTTCAAGGACCAATGATGAAACATTTAATCGTTTTTATTGTTCTCGTTTTTGCCGCTCAAGTTGCTTTTGCCCAACAAGTATCATGTTCAAATCAAAAAACAGGGAAAAAATTTTTGACGGCCAAGTTAAAAAATAATGGGGAAGGACAGGTGTATCTTGATTCAATCAAAATACTAAGCACTAATGAGTCAACTGCCTTGGCCAAAGGTTCACTTGCAAGCGACATTGATTATCGTGATTACAAAAGCTATGCATTTCGTTCTTCAAAACCAAAGTCACTTGTCATCGTTGATCCAAACGAGCCCAAAGGAATTTTCGGAGACTTATTTAGTGGAGAAGCCTCAGGTGATAATATGTATATTGGCAAGGGGCGTATCTGGGTTTATCAAAATCAATCTGCGGAATTTGATATCGAAAACCACGTTGTTTTTACCTTTGACTATAAAGATGCCGTAAGTAAAAAGCCTTTTAAACTATCAGCTTGGCACGACATTGATCAATATTACAATCCGATGGACCAAAAACTAATTTGTAGCTTTAAGTAGCCAGAATAGAGGAGAGAGCATATCAACTCTCTCCTATGACCAAAATAAGTATTAAAATTGACTCTTAGACTTCTCTCTTAGATCGATGACCAGGCCTTGCCAAAATTTCAATATAGAACTGTTCAGCACCTTCATTCACAACCTTATCAATACTTTTATTGATTTCAGATACATGAATGATAACAGCACGATCTGTTGATGGGCCGAGCTTACAATCAAAATCCCAAAAATCCACACCCTCTTTCAAAGGCTTTCTACGTTCACGAGCGACGTATTTACTGATCTCGTATTTCACGGCCTCTACTTGGCGGGCAGGGGCTTTTCTTGGGTCAGTGAGCAGAAATACTTTTTTCATATCATCTCTCTTTAAAGCAAGAACTAATCGCAGTGAAATTAGTTCAAATAGAGGGAAGAGTTGCTTGTTGTTAAGAAGTCCACATTTTCCCTCTGAGAGGGAGAATCCCCAGTTGTTCTAAACGGAACGGGAATATCGAGTAATTTTTCTGGACCACTCTTTGTATATTTAATTGTTATGTACTGAATCGCACCTTGCGCTCTATAGGTATCATGAAAGGCGTCCCCAGCAAGTAAGAATGGACATGTCTTTGCCGTAATGTTTTTCCAAGCAGTGGGCGACCAATCAGTAAAGCCACATTCAGTGATATTATTCAAGTAAGGGTAGTATCCTGGATGGACCATCTGAACATCAGTTCTTTTGACCTTTAGATCCACATCAAATGTCGTTTGCCCATGGATCTTAGAGACTTTTTTGATTTTACTGACTTGATATTGATAGCTTATTTTGTTGATGGGTGCATCTGAACAATCAGAAGTTCCGTGTAATTGTAGGTAGCTTGTGTAATCACCCTTCTCGGTAATGCTAACTTTATAATAGTCATAGTAACCATTGCCATGGATTGATGGAGCACAGCCTTGATAAACACCTTTTATTTTTTTTAAGTCTTTTTTACCAGCTGAACTGTGACAGCTACTAGCGTGGGCGATTGACGTTGTAAAAAGAGTTGCAACAGTGAGAAATGAGATTAACTTTTTCATTTTTAGGTCTCCTCTTAACTTTTTTATGAAAAGAGTATGTTCAATTTTTATGCCAATGTCCTAGAGCTTAACTAATTGAAAAGACAATGAATAAGGGCCCTTTAAGGGCCCTCGTCATGTAGAAAATACAGACATTGATTAAAAAAGTTACAGTTTTTCTCTCTAGTGAGAACAAGCCGAAAAGTTCGATTTTGAGATGATCTTTATCAATGAGACCGAAACCTTTGTTTGGCCATTCGTTGAAAGAGAGAAGATTGTTTTTATATTGCTAGGATCAAGACCAATTTTTGTAAAACACTGGAGTGGGATGATTACCTCCTGCCACTGGTTTATTTTATCTTTATTTACAAAGTGTTCAAGATCAAGAGTTGAGGTGTTCATCGACAGCTCGATTGGCCCTTGGGCCTCGTTATCACGTCTTAAATAAAATGTTAAAGCACCATTAGATTCTGTAAAAGAAGAGATATCGAGAAGATCAATTGACTCAAAAAAGTAGGCGCCAGCTCCTTTGCCATCAAAGCTTAGCTGTCTCGAGTCCTCCTGAATTAATCTGTCGACAGCGATTGATTTTACTGTTTTGTTAGTACTCTCACCAATACCCCCTAATAGTTCCTTTTTCATGCCTGCTTCATCAGTTACAAACGTTCTAAACATTGAGGTAGGTCTTCCGTTAAAAATCAAAAGCTCATTTCTGGGGTCAGTGCTGTTTCCAGCGGGGAATGGATTTTCAGAGAGATTATCAGTGAGATTATCAGTGTCATAAAATGTTAAACCATAACCGTATGGGAATAATGGTTTATAATCGAGATCATCTTTATTTAAAGTGACTTGATTCGCATGCAAAGGCCATGAGAAGGATAGTTTGCCTTTAATATCAAAATTAATGCTTCCGTCAGGTTTTCTGATGAGTACATCTGAAACACCTGCACCTTCACTTCCAGGTAACCAGGCCACGACAAGAGCGTCACTGGCATTTAACTCAGGGTTAATCCAAAGAGGTCTTCCAGTGAGAAAAATACTAATGACTGGAATATTTTGCGATTTTAACTTTTGGATGAGTTTAAGATCATCAGGGTATCGCTCTCCATAGTACAGGTTTTTAATATCACCTTGTCCTTCAGCATAAGGATCCTCACCAAATACAACAATAGCGACATCTGGCCTAGATTGAAACTCACCATTCAAGCTAAGAATCGCTTGACCACCACCGAGCAGGGTCGCTTGCTTTATTCCACTAAAGATTGAAGTTGCTCCTGGAAAGTCGGCGTTTGAATTACCGGTTCCTTGCCAGGAAAGAGTCCAGCCGCCATTTTGTTTACCTATATTATCTGCACCAGATCCTGTGACTAGAATTTTTGACTGTGCTTGAAGTGGGAGAATATTATTTTTGTTCTTGAGCAGAACCAGTGATTCACGAACGGCTTGCCTTGCGATTGAGCGATGCTCAGGAGAACCAATATATTTTTCGCTCCCAGCATGTTTACGGAATGAAGGTGAGCTAAGCTCAAAAAGACCATATCGAATCTTTACTCTTAAAATGCGTGAGACAGCATCGTCTATTCTACTTTTTTTAATTTCACCATTTTTTACTTGCTCTAATGTATTATAAAATAATTTTTTCCAGTCCTCTGGCGCCATAAGCATATCAACGCCGGCGTTAATGGCTTGCGCACAAGAATCATTTCGGCAACCAGGAATCTGACCATGGCCATTCCAGTCTCCAATGACAAATCCATCAAAATTCATCTTTTCTTTAAGAACGTCAGTAAGTAAATATTTGTATCCATGAACTTTAATCCCATTCCAACTATTAAAGCTGGCCATGACTGTTTGGGCCCCTGCAGAAAGTGCACTGACATAACCTTGGGCATGCAGACGGATTAACTCATCTTCGCTCGAAGTATTATTGCCTTGGTCTATGCCATCAACTGTACCGCCATCTCCAATAAAGTGTTTTGCGGTCGCCAGTAGGTGATTCTCATTTAAAATGTTATTGCTCTTTCCTTGAATTCCATAAATCATATGTTCAGCGTATTTTTTTACAATGAGAGGATCCTCTGAGTAGCCCTCATAGGCCCTTCCCCAGCGATCATTTCTTACGACGGCCACTGTGGGAGCAAAAATCCAATCTACACCTGTGGAAAGAACCTCTAGTGCCGTTGCTTTTCCAATTTCTTCAATTAATTTTTCGTTATTGGTAGCTCCAAGTCCTATGTTATGTGGGAATAAAGTGGCCCCTACGAGATTATTATGGCCATGAACCGCGTCAGTTCCCCAGATGAGAGGAATACCTTTTCCTGACTGAATGGAAGAGTTATAATAGGAGTCGGCAAGGGCCACCCAATCAGCAGCTTTAGAAAATTTATTATTATTCGGAAAAGAGCCCCCACCATTCAGGATAGAGCCTAGCGGATATGTTTTTAAGTCCTCAGGTTTGATATGTTTGATCTCTGCTTGAATCATTTGTGCGACTTTTTCTTCAATCGTCATTGAATTTAAGATCTCTTTAACTTTAGCTTCAATCAGTGGATTTTTTTTGATGACACTCTCTGGAACTGGCCAAGAGGCGGCTTCGAGTTCATAGGTTAGAATAAATGCTAGGCCAATAAGGCCAAATAGACTAAGCAGTTTGAGCATGTTGTCCTCTCTTGATTTGAGTTCCGTTTAAACCACATCAGGCAGCAACTCTCAAGAGGATATCCTTATGTTTTTATTGATTCCCCAATTTAATTAAGATAATAGAGACCATGAAAAAATTTAAAGTCCAGTTCGTGAAGTATGATATGTCCAAAACGAGAAACCGCAAGCGTAAGGGTATGCTTGTGGAGGACCATACTGAGGATGCGGTCATCTATCAATTGGAGAGGATCCATAAAGGTGAAGAGTTCGTTAAAATTCATGAATTGGTCTGGGATGATGAACAGGTAAAAGAGGTCGTCGCGCTCAAAGAAAGAGATAAAGATCTCTGGTTTGTGGGGACAGTGAAGTTCTTTGAGTTTGATAAAGGATTTGGCTTTATTACCCCTGATGAGCGAATCGAGGATTTATTTTTTCATCAATCGGCCTGTGTGGACGGAGTCCCTGGTGACAAGGAAAGGGTTGAGTTTCAAATTAGTGAAGGTCCCAGAGGACTTTCGGCCATTTATGTAAGGATCATTGACGAATAGTATTTAAGCTAGCCCTTAATGCTTCCATCCAATCTTTGTCTTGAGCACTTAAATCTAGTAATACCTTCAGGTCTTCTTTTTCCATGTTTAAGATGACCTTGCTGAGTAGCGCGGCGTCTCCAACGCTTATAGGCCTTATCATCTAATTGGGTTCTCATAAATCTGACGACTTGATTTGGGGTTAATCCAAACTGTTTGTTAATAACATCGAAAGTTGTCCGATCTTCCCAGGCCATTCGAACGATCCTATCCAGATCTTCCTGATTAAAATGTGACCATGATTCTTTTAATTCTCGTGAAATGCCCATACTATCATCTTATATGAAAATATGAGCAACGACCTAGGAGAGAATGGAATGTCTAAGGTAAGTACACAGGCTATTTTTTCAGTCTCAGTCTGATGGCCCCTTTAAAATCAAGAGGGTCCACGACTTGTCCTTTCTGAGTAATTTCAATTTTACCTTCATGAACAAGAAGTCGAGCACTTCGTCTTACATGTTCCATCATGACTTTATCCTTTTTCAAATCTGGAGGGAGAAGTTCGCTGGGGCAAATTGTTTTTCCGGCATCTCTTTGGGAAAGTAAGGATAGAATTTCATCTTTGAAGTCGAATTTATTTTTATTTCGTCTACATTCATCACTACAAAACTTTATCTCAGGCCAGTTCTTTTCCCATTTCTTACGGTAAGTGATATTTCGACCACAGCTTAGGCAAATTTTATCTTGATTCATGACAGGGTCTTATCACACTGGATAAAAAGTCTAAATTCCATTTTTATTTGTTGAGGATTTGTCTTAACTAAAATGGCCTTAAGAGCGAAGTGCTCCTAAAGCCTTTCTTTTTATCTAAGTAAGGTGGCAAAGCCTATAGTATAATTAGATTTTTGCTCATTATTTTTAAGACTATAGAGAAAATGCTTTAAGAGATCCTCTGTGGTCACAATTCCCGTTACTTCTCCTTGATTGTTTTCCACAACAAAGGCAGAAACTTTTTGTTTAATAACTTCTTCGGTTACACGCTCAATTGAAGTCGACTCACTCACTGTATAAACCGGCCAGCTCATAAAATCTTTAATTTTTAGATCTGTGTTCAAGCTAAGATCCATACGAGAATTATCAATTCTATCTGCTCTTATGGCCTTTAAAATGTCTCTGTCGCTTAGAATCCCTTCAAGCTTATTGTCACTCAAAATTACCAAATGACGTATCCCTTTTGAGAACATGAGTTTATAGGCGTCGAGCATAGATTCATCTGGGGAAAGAGAATAAATTTTTTCGCTCATTATTTTATCAACTTTGTCTTTCATAAGAAATCCTTTGTTATTAATTTGATTTTATTTTTGAAGAAGGGAAGTCACCGATTTTCCATCCATTGTTTTAACATAGAGAAGAATCTTCTCCCCTTTGAACTTCGTTTGATCAAAATTTACCGGGATATTAAATTGAACTTTTTGTTTAGCGCAAGAATTTGAAGCGATCTTCATGATAGGTAAAACAGAAAGAGTATCTTTGCCATTGTCTATGGTAACTACACGGTCAAGAACAATACAGTCTGCTGTACGTCCAACAAGAGCAACTTCTCCATTGAGCCCTCCAGTAAAGCCTAATTCAACATAATCTACTTCTCCGTAGATATAATCATCAACACTGGTTGAGCGAGTTTCTGCGACAACTAGCTTTTCAGAGATCTTGTCATTGACAATGACTTTATAATCTCCGGCCTGGAGATTCCCGATGGTGACATCTTCAAGGTAGGATACTTTATAATCTTCACACTTTTCTGATTCACTATTAACTAGAGCTGTGACATTGATTTTAATCGTTTCTTCTTGAACATTAACTTCTACTTTGTTTCTTGAATAACACGAATTAGGAAATTCTCCAGAAACAAAAACTTCAACATTATCATTATTATCAAACCCAGTAGGGATGAAAAGATGACCAACAGGTGAATTGACAACGATAGGGCCAGCGACAGCGACATTCCATGCGATAACTGAAACGAAAGTAAAAACGATGGTTTTCATACAAACTCCTTATTTGTTGAGATAAGCATATGAAAACATTCATAAGAAGAAAGTGATTATAATCTGTTAAAAACATGATCTTAATCAGGTTCATAGTGTATCCAGGGGACTAACCTCATCTTATCTTTCCATAGGAGGAAATATGAAATTAGCAATTCTTGCAGTATTTGTTGCCCCAATCGCATTTGCTCAACCTGACATTGTCACTTCTCCAGTTGATCATCTTTATATTCCTGAAGGTTTTGATTCAAACGATGCTGTTGAAGTCATCGTGACTGGTGAATTTTCAAATCCATGTTTTTCTCGAAATAATGTTGAAGTTAAAATTCAGGACGACTTGATTGATATTAAAGTCACAGCGATTGCTCCTAAATCATTTCTGCTTGGGTCACGTGCTTGTCCAGATATGATTGTTCCTTTTAAAGAAGTTGTTACCCTTGGAAATCTCCAGGGGGGGGAATATCAGATTAAAGTTAATAAAGGCTCACAGTACGCCATTCAAGATCAGTTAGTTATTGCGGAATCTAGTTCCTCAGCAATGGATGATCATGTCTATGCCGCAGTGGAGTGGGTAGAGAGAAAATCTGCAAACTCTTTCAAGCTTCATGGAATGCGCTACAGTTCTTGTTTTGAGCTTGATAAAGTTGAAGTCATTAGTAACAAGAAAGATACACTTTCTGTATTGCCAGTGATGAAAAAGGTCTCAGATTTTTGTCCAAGAAAAGGGATGCCTGTTGTGTATGATGTAAAACTAGATTTTTCTTCATTGAAATCAAGTAAATCGTTATTGCATGTAAGAACAATGGATGGAAAATCTATCAATAGTATTGTGAGTGTTGAAGAATAGAAATGAAAGCTATCATTCTTGTTTCTTTTCTTCTTTTTAGTGCCAGGGGATTCGGTTATTGTTTACCGGATTCCCTGTCCATAAATTTGTCTCATAACGATGTTTCTGAATTTGAAATACTTGCTTATGATTTTCAAAAGGCTGTAGAGTCGACTCTGGGACGAGACCAAAGCCTTGTTGTTCAGCTACAAATGCTTAATTCCCGAGTTAATGCGGAAATTAAGAAAGATAACAATTTAGTAATGATTGAAGTCATGGGAGGAATGGTGAACCATCCTCAGATGAATATTAATGCATTCAAGTTATTGTTATGCCATGAGTGGGGCCACTTCATGGGTGGAGCCCCCTTTAAATCTCGCGGAGGGTGGTCTTCAACTGAGGGGCAAGCCGATTATTATTCGGGACTGGTTTGTTCAAGAATTCTAGGAATGGATGAGGCTTCAGTAATTGAAGGAGCTTTAGCAATTACTCAAATTTACTCCTTAGTAACCCGCGAGTCGCCACCCAGGTTAGATGCGTGTGATCAGAATCGCGTGCAACGAATAAATTTTGGCTATCCTTCGGTTCAATGTCGACTCGATACTATCATGGCGGGGTGGCGAAATTTACCTCGCCCATCTTGTTGGTATATAGAGTAATCATTTATCAGTCCTAAGTTCTAGAATTTTTCAGCTATACTTATATAAATCTCGGAGCATTTATATATGACAGCTATTCTCGGCTATTTTAAAGATACATATGAAGAATCACGCGAAGCCTTTATCAATCTGGCCAAGATTTATCCGCAGGGTGAGCTTCGATCTCATAAAATTCCTGCCAAGAATGATTCTGATCTCACGATGGAGACTTTTTTTATTCCTCCGTCATCAGGAAAAAAAGAAAAGCTTCTCATTTTAACATCCGGGATTCATGGCATTGAAGGATTTACTGGAAGTGCTCTTCAGCGATTTTTAATGGAACAAAAATTTTTTGATCTTAAAGATCAAGACATGGGAGTTCTTCTTATTCATGGGATTAATCCCTATGGATTTAAGAATAAAAGACGAGTGACTGAGAATAATGTGGATCTCAATCGAAATTTTGATACCACTCATGATCTTTTTAAAAATGAAAACTCTGGCTATGGATTAGTAAGGACTCTCCTTAATCCTGTGAGAAAAATCTCAAGGTTAAATTTTTATCTCAAAGCTATTTTTGGAATTAAAAAATATGGAATGGATAGTTTAAGAAAGGCCATCGTCAGAGGGCAGTATCAGTATCCTGAGGGAATTTTCTTCGGAGGAAAAGATTTTGAGCCACAGGTAAAGATGATCCAGGATAATGTGACTCGTTTGGGTGAGGGCTATAAGCAAGTTTTAATGATTGATCTTCACACTGGTTACGGTCAAAAGGGAAAGCTCCATCTTTTTGGGGATCGCTCTCCTTATATTGATCAAAAGTATATGGATGAAGTTTTTCACTGTCTTCCAGTTGATTATGGGCAGGAAAAAGATTTTTACACAGTGACTGGTGGATTTACAGTCTTTATGGCGAAGCTTTTTCATCAAAAATCAAAATTTGCAGGACTGTGCTTTGAATTTGGAACGATTGATAGTCATAAAACCTTAGGCTCTCTAGACTCTCTTTACCGAATGGTGACAGAAAAGCATCACAGAGAATTATTTATTGAAATGTTTTACCCAAACTCACTCGAGTGGAGAGAAAGTGCTGCTCGTCAGTTTAAGGAGAGTTTTACTAAAGCCGTAGTCAATTGGAAGATGACCACAGCAATTTCAGTTCCTGTGATTGATGTTTCATCTTTTATTAAAGGTCATCAAAATCCTGAAGTGATTCAAGAATTGGCCAAGGCCTGCCGTCATCATGGATTTTTTTATATAAATCATCATGGAATTGATCCCAAGCTAGAAGAGAGTCTTGAGAAATTGAGTGAGGAGTTCTTCGCTTTACCAATTGAGGAGAAAATGAAAATTTCCATGAAAAAAGGTGGACGGGCCTGGCGTGGTTTTTTTCCTGTGGGAGACGAGCTTACCTCTGGCAAACCCGATCTGAAGGAAGGTCTGTATTTTGGAGCTGAGCTTAATGAAAATCATCCTGATGTAAAAGCGTCACTTCCTCTTCATGGGGCCAATCTTTTTCCAGATCAACCGTTAAAATTCAAGCCGGTTGTTCTTGAGTATATGGAGAAAATGGAGAGTCTGGGACAGGCAGTGATGAGAGGAATTGCTTTAAGCTTAGATCTAGAAGAAGATTTTTTTATTAAACACTACACCTCTGATCCTTTAGTTCTTTTCCGCATTTTTCATTATCCTAGGCCAACCACTGAGGATCAGAAAAATCAGTGGGGTGTCGGAGAGCATACCGATTATGGACTTTTGACTATTTTGAAGCAGGATTTGAGTGGTGGTCTTGAAATTAAAACTAAACAAGGATGGATTTCAGCACCTCCCATTCCAGGAACATTCGTTTGTAATATAGGGGATATGCTTGATCGTATGACAGGTGGGCTTTATCGTTCAACTCCTCACCGAGTGAAAAATATTTCTGGGAAAAATAGACTCTCTTTCCCATTTTTCTTTGATCCTGGATTCCATGTTGAAGTAAAAACCTTGCCCTTAACAAATAAGCAAATGGCCGAATCAGAGGCGCGCTGGGATGGAGTCGATCTAAAAATGGTTCAAGGAACTTATGGAGAGTATTTACTGAAAAAAGTGGGAAAGGTGTTTCCTGATTTAAATAAAGAGGTTCAAAAATGACTCCCTGGACACAAGCAGATAAAGATAACTGGTTCAGAGAACAAACCATTAAGCGCTCTTATCAGAATGAAGTCGTCACAAAAATTCAAAATCTCAAATCTGATTTCGATGTGATTCAATATGGAGCACTCTCTCTTAATCCAGAAAAGTATCCAGTCTTTCTTGTGAAGACAAAAACCTTTGATAAGAATAAGAAAACGATCCTTATTACGGGGGGAGTTCATGGCTACGAAACCAGTGGCGTCCATGGCGCTATTGCTTTTATGGAGAGAGAGGCCAAAAACTATCCCCAATTTAATATGTTGTGTACTCCTTGTATCAGCCCATGGGGTTATGAAACGATTAATCGTTGGAATAATCTGGCCATTGATCCTAATCGTTCATTTGTCTCTAATAGTCCTGCTGAAGAGTGTAGGTTATTTTTAGCAGCACTTGCTCCGTACACAGATAGTATCTACGCTCACTTTGATTTGCATGAGACTACTGATACCGATAATACTGTTTTTAGAATCGCTAAAAATGCTCGTGATGGAAAAAACGAAGAGCTCACAGAAATCCCAGATGGATTTTACGGAGTAGGTGATTCAGAGAATCCTTGTCCTGAGTTTCAGAAGGCCATTATTGATTCAGTAAGAAAGCTCACTCATATTGCTCAACCTGATAGCGAAGGTCGAATCATTGGAGAGAAACTTGAGCAAGAGGGAGTGATTAATTACCCTCTTAAAAAGCTCTCACTTTGTGCAGGATTTTCAAACGCTAAATATACAACGACGACAGAAGTTTACCCCGATAGTCCCAAAGTCACTGATGCCATTTGTGTAAATGCTCAGGTGGCCGCGATAAGAGGGGGATTAGATTATTTAAAGGCCACTATTTTTTAAATACTTATCAAAAAATTCTAAAAAAATAAATTCATCTCCTTGACGATAAAAAATTTAAAACCATAAATTTTATTATCAAGGAGGTATACGTATGGAGAAAAAAAGAAAAACGACAAAATTTCTCAAGAACAGACATTGGAAGTCTAAGTGTCTTCATCGTTTAAAAGGAAGACCTATTGATGTTTGTCGAGATTACTTAAGAGGGGTCATTGACCCTAAAGTGATGTCACAAAGATAAGAGGAGGTGAGGATGAATCAAATCTCTCTTTTCTTTATTTTTGCATTAATGATAGCCTTTATGGGTCTGACGCAATCACCATCTTAAGTCTTAAACGGCAACAACTTACTTAATTCATCCATGGCCTGAGCGACCTGAGTGCGTTCGGCCTGGATATAATTGGCGATGGCCGTTCTAAAGCCAGGGTGATTAATCTGATGAGCACTCGTAGTGAGAACTGGTCTAAAACCTCGAGCGATTTTATGTTCGCCTTGAGCTCCGGCTTCAAAAACTTTTAGTCCTCTTTCAATACAAAAATCGATGCCCTGATAATAACAGAGTTCAAAATGTAAATGAGGAATAAAGGTCTTTCCTCCCCAATAGCGTCCATAGATTTTTTCTTCATCATAATAAAAGAGAGCTCCAGCTGTGAGTTCATTCTCTTTTGTGGCCCGAACATAAAGGGTATTTTGAGGGAGACGTTCAAAGAGGAGTTTAAAAAAATCAGCAGTTAAATAAGGGATCGCTCGTTTTTCTTCTAAGGTCATTAGATAGAATTGATACATTTCCTGAGCGTGTACTGTCGTAAGATCCTTTCCTGTAAGTCGTTCTATCTTGAGTTCAGGATGAGACCTTTCTTGTCGAATATTTTTGGCCTTCTTTGATTTAAGTCTATTTAAAAAATCGTCAAAGCTTTTATAATTTTCATTGAAGAAATGATACTGAAAACTATCTCTGAGTAAGTAGCCATGACTTCCCAAAAAGAACTGCTCATCTTTCGTTGTGAAAAGAAAATGGCCTGAGCTGTGATTCCTAAGGGTCTCATCATGCTGCTTTAAAAGATCGCTCCATTGAGATTGATCTCCTAAAAAATGAGGAGCTGTGGCCGGAGTGAAGGGAGTCATGGAAGTAAGTTTGGGATAATAGGGAAGACCACTCTTAGCAAAGGCGTCGGCCCAGGACCAGTCAAAAATGTATTCACCGTAGCTATGGGTTTTACTAAAAGTGACAAGGGAGGCATTGGAAGTCTTAAATTCAATCTTACTCATGCCTCTGGTCTCGTTGATAGAGCCGCTGTCTTCAAGGACTTTCCAGAATAGAGGATGAGAGAGAATACTCATGGAGCGAGTCTAGCATAATTATTAGGGTATTAATAAAAAAATATGGGTTGTATAATATGTATATGAGAGAACTTAAAGCCACAAAAATTGAAGGGAAGGTTTATTTATTTCCAGTGCCAGTACTAAAGGAGAGGAAGTACCTTATTTTTTGCTCTAATGAATCGGAAGCTGAGAAAATAGCCAAGGCCGTGAGAGAAAGGAAAATAACTCACCCTGATTTAATTAGTGAGTATTTTGTTTTCCTTACTTATCATACTGATCAGCAGACAAAGGTTTTTGTTCCAAGTCCTGAGACGATGTCTCTTCTTACTTAAGAAATAATTCCGCCCTCCAAATACCAATAAGACTCATCCCTGAACTCATATTTGTAATTTCGCCGCGATCGATAAAAAGGGTGGTCGGTGTGACTTCAATATTTAAAGCGTGAACAACTTTAGGCGCATGGACGAAGGTAAAATCATAAGGTTCTTTGGCCAAAAACTTCTTGATGGTCACCTGATCTTCAAAGGGATCGATGGCAATGATCTGTGATGATTTGATTTTCCCTTCTTTTACTGAAGTTTGAAGCCTGCCCATTTCCACTTTACATGGACCACACCAAGTGGCCCAGAAGATAGTGATGATTTTGGCATCAAGCGGTGGAAATTGGATTTCTGTCAGTCCATCCGGTGAAAAGATGACTTCTTGAAGTTGGGGATTGAGTTTCACACCTTCGTTTTGAAAATTCTTCATTAAGAGGGGGGCTTGTCTCCAGATGAAAAGAAGAAGAATCACCAGAGTGATAAGATTACTTTTTTTAGTGAAAAATTTTTTCATTCAATTTTGCCTGTCGTTAAGGGCGTTTGGATTTCTCTTATTATATTGCAGCAGGCAAACTAAATGTAAGAATAAATAAGGCTGAAGAAAATAAAAATGTGATTGCCAAATGGAAGGGACAAATTATAGAAATAGATGCAACTCAGTCGCATTTAGCTGGAGGTCCTATGAAATTTGCTTTCTTATTTTTATTACTGACTACTCAATCACTTGCTTTTGCTTTCCCTAAAGCTCCAGTGGATGATTTGAATTTCAGGCCAGGAGTTTATCTCAAGAATCAGCCCTCTCATCAGTATGATTTCGAAGGGATTGTAAAATTATCAAACTGTTCTGGTGCCCTTGTTCAATTCGAAGGACAGCCGGATAGCGATAAGGCCCTTGTAATGACGAATGGACATTGCGTTCCTGCAGGTCCTTTTGGTGGGTTTCTAAAACCTGGGCAAGTGATAGTGAATAAGAATGATGGACGTGAGTTTAAACTTTTTAAAGATCTTAAAACACTTTTTCCTATTAAGGCGACTAAGCTTGTTTATGCAACGATGACTAATACTGATGTTGCTTTTTATGAGCTTAACGAGTCTTACAATCAAATTCATTCTCGCACAGGAGTTGAGCCTTTGACTCTTGCTTCTACTCATCCTGTAGAGGGAGTTGATATTCAAATCATCTCTGGTTACTGGGAGAGAGGGTATTCATGTGCTGTAGATGGATTTGTGGCCAAACTTAAAGAAGCAGATTGGCTTTTCACAAACTCAATCCGTTACACTGATGGTTGCGATACCATTGGAGGGACATCGGGGTCTCCACTTATCGAAGCAGGGACAAAGAATGTTATTGGGATTAATAATACCTCTAATGAATCAGGCCAAAAATGTACAATGAACAATCCATGTGAAGTCCAAGAAAATGGTGAAATCTATGTTCGTAAGGGCAACAGATATGGCCAGCAAACATTTCTTGCTTACTCTTGTTTAACTAAGAATTTTAAAATTGATCTCAGTATAGCAGGTTGTAAATTGCCAAAATAGAAATCGTGAGAAATAAGTTGTTAAGCGAGTCCTCAGAACTTATTTCTTAGGTTATGAGGGGTGATTCTTCTCCTTTGCTATCACCCCTCTTTAGCCAAATCATCTAATATATAAAAATATTCATCCTTTATTTTAGGGGCCCTCTTATGGATTCAAGACTTCCTGTCACTGTTTTATCTGGTTTTCTCGGAGCAGGTAAAACAACATTGCTTAATCATATTCTTCTGAACCGAGAAAATAAAAAAGTGGCCCTGATTGTGAATGATATGTCTGAGATCAATCTTGATGGGGAGCTTGCCCAAAAGAATGGAGTAAGTCTCTCGCGGACGGAAGAGAAATTAGTTGAGATGAGTAATGGTTGCATCTGTTGTACTTTGCGAGAAGATCTCCTCGTTGAAGTAAAGCGTCTCGCAAGTGAAAATAAGTATGACTATCTTGTCATTGAGTCAACTGGGATTTCAGAGCCAATGCCTGTGGCGGAGACGTTTACATTTGAAGATGAGAACGGCGAGTCTTTATCTCAGTTTGCAAGACTTGATACGATGGTCACAGTGGTCGATGCTAAGGCCTTCTTGAAAGACTGGGAGTCGGGCCAGTCATTAAAAGATAGAAGTTTAGAACTAGGAGCCGAAGATCATCGCTCAATTGTGAGTCTTCTTACTCAACAAGTCGAGTTTGCTGATATCCTGATTGTTAATAAGACGGATCTTATGAGTTCAGCTGAACTCACCAAGTTAGAGGGAATCCTTCGCTATCTTAACACTACCGCATTGATCGAATTTTCAGAGAGAGGAAAGGTTAATCTTGATAAGGTTCTTGATACTAAATTATTTGATTTTGAAAAAGCAGAGGATGCCCCAGGGTGGCAGGCAGTACTTCGTGGTGAAGAAATTTCAGAGAAAGATGAGTATGGGATCTCGAGTTTTACTTTTGAAGATAAAAGACCGTTTCACCATATTAGGTTGTGGAATTTTTTAACAACAGAATTTAAGGGCCTCTACCGCGCCAAAGGAATGTTTTGGATTGTCACTCAGCCCGATTTTATTGCTGAACTTGCCATTGCAGGAACTGAGCGAGTGGTTGACCCTGTGGGCTTTTGGCTTATTGGCTCAGAAAAAAAATTGTGGCCTAAAGACCCTGTTATTTTAAAAGAAATTGAGGACTCTTGGCATCCAGTTTGGGGCGATAGGCATCAGAGAATGGTTTTTATTGGTGATAAAGCGAGTCTTCCCCAAATCAAAGAAGAACTCACAAAATGTTTAATGACTGATGATGAGCTTGAGAAAAGTCTGGCTTCAGTTATTGGAATCCCTGACCCTTTTGGGAATTGGTATGAGAGAGTTCAAAAACCGGTTGAGGCTGAGGTCTAGAATGATGCAGTTATCTTCTTCTCATCTCCAAGGGGCTTGTATCGAAGATAAGAAATCTGTTCTATCAAAAGTTTTATCGCCAGATAAAAATTTTGTATTATGGAGAAGAGAGCTCGGCTCCTTCCTCGATTCCTGGGCCCAGTCAATAAAGTGGGAAAAAGTTCTTCCTTTAGAGGCGGAGCTTGGACTTAATGATCTTGAAGGTTTTGAGTCTGATCTTTATAAAGAAATTTCTTCTTGGCGGCCTCGAGAAAATGATATGAATCAATGGGTCGCAAGCGATATTAGATTAATTATTGAAGAGTTTATTAATCAGACTAAGGCCCAAGAAGTTTTTGTAAAAATCTTTCAAGTAGAAGATGATATGTGCCGCTATTTTCATATCGACAATAATCTTCTGCGTCTTCTCTGCACTTATATCGGCCCTGGAACTATTTGGTTACCTAACCCAAATGCAGACAGAGAATTTTTAGGTAGTGGGCTGAATGAGAAAATAGTGATCGACCCAAATTTGACAGTTCAAATAGAAAAGCTTGATATCGCTCTCCTTAAAGGAGGGAGATGGCCCCAGAATCTGTGTGGAGGAGCAATCCACCGCTCTCCTACAATGCGACCAGAAGAAAAGAGACTCATTTTAAAGGTTGATTTTATTAGATAGCGACTTCTTTTTTAAAAAAAAATGAGGCGGTGCATAGAACGAGTAATTTCTTGGCCAGTTACACTCAAATAGTTACAATACTCTCTATGAACAAACCTCAATTTACACCTCCGCAAAATATTAAAGAAGTCCTGAGCCGTCTGACTCGCCCAAAAACGGCGATCGTCACAGGAGGGATGCCTTACGCTAATGGACCACTTCACCTTGGACACTTAGCTGGTGCGATGGTTCCACCTGATATCATGGCCCGTTATATGCGCATGCTCATTGGAAAAGAGAATGTTCTTTTTGTTTCAGGTAATGATGATCATGGGTCAACTTCTGAGGTCGCCGCCTTCAAAGCAAGTAAACCCATTCGTCAGTTTATTGATGAGATTCATAATAAGCAAGTCGCCACAACAAACCGTTATGGCATCTCTTATGATATTTTTTCAGGAACATCTCGCCTAGATTGTTTTGAAACGCATAAAGGATACTGTCAGGACTTCATGATTAAACTCTGGAAGAATGGCATGCTGGAGAAAAAAATAACTAAGCAGTGGTATGATCCAAAGATTAACCGCTTTCTCCAAGATCGTAATGTGACGGGAAAATGCCCGAATCCAAATTGTACAAATGAGCAGGCCTATTCAGATACATGTGAGGTTTGTGGGACTGAATACAATCCCTCTGAACTCATTAATCCAAAGTCATCTCTCTCTGATGCCACTCCTGAGTTAAGAGACACCGCCCATCTGTGGCTTGATATGACAAAGAAGCAGGATGAACTTTTAGATTGGCTTAAAACAAAACAGAATAAGTGGCGTAAAGCAGTGACCAATCAAGTAATGGATACTGTTTTACCAGGACTGATGTTTTCAAATACGCATGAACCAAAATATAAAGAAATGAAAGAAACACTTCCCAAGCATAAATCAAAATATGCTCCAGGGAAAAAAGTGGTGATGCAATTTGAATCGAAAGCTGATTATGAAACGACTTTTAAGAATCTCAAAAATTTAGGCTTTGATGTTGAAGCTCTCGATGGCTGGGCCCATAGGTCAATTACTCGTGATGTGACTTGGGGTATTCCCGTTCCTGCGGAAATTGATTCTGAAATGACTGGGAAGACACTCTACGTGTGGCCAGATTCATTGATTGCTCCTATTTCATTCACCAAAGTGGCGCTGGATAAACAAGGTCGTGGAAAAGAACTGGAGAAGTTCTGGAAAGATCCTGAAGCTCGTATTTTCCAATTCCTTGGACAAGATAATGTCTACTTCTATGTTCTCATGCAGGGAGCGATGTGGCTTGGTGTGAATGATCATTACACAATGACTGATGTTTTCTCTGTTTTCCACTTGATGGTTGATGGTGAGAAGATGAGTAAGTCTAGAGGAAATTTTTATTCAGGTGATCAGCTCACTGAAGAAATGGGTTACGATCCAGATCAAGTTCGCTACTTCTTATCAACTTTAGGGATTTCCGAGAAACCATCGAATTTTGATTTTAATACATTTAAAGAGAGAAATAAATTTCTTGCAGGCCCAATGAATGCCTCAATTGAAAAACCTATTTCAGCTGTTCATTCAAAGTTTGATGGAAAAGTTCCTGAAGGGAATCTCCTTGAAAAAGTTGAAAAAGAGACAATGAAGATTGTTCAGATGTATGTGAAGAATATGGAGAAGGCTGAGTATCTGACTCTTCTTGGACAAATTGAAAACTATGCTCGTCTGATTAACGGACTTTTTGTTCAATATAAACCTCATGATGATCGTGCTGAAATCCAAGGCCGCAAAGATGCGCTTTATAGCTGCTTCTATATTTTAAAAAATCTCATGATTATGCTTCATCCTTTCGTCCCACAAACGATGGAGAGAGTGAGACAGTCACTTAATCTTCCAGAGTCTGTTTTTTCTATTGATGAGCTTGGAACTGCTATTCCTGCAGGCCATGCTATCGGTGAGAAGAAGCAGTACTTTGCCGCGGTTGAGGGTGTGAGTTCGGAAGCGGAATAGTCCTAGGTCAGCACCGGCGCATACCACCGCTTGATCACATCTTCTCCGAGAACATCATAGGTATAACCAAGAAATCTCTCGAGATTTGTCTCGAAGCGGGCCGTGTCTGCTGCTGTTGGTTCAGGATCAACTAGATCGGGAAGATGATGAAGAAACTGACCGAAGTATTTGTGGCAAAAATCTGAATAGTCTTGAGTGTAGAGAAGAAAGATATGCCACATCTGATCGATGCCCTTCATTTCCTCATCCATAATATAAATGAAATCAAAATCTGGATTTTGTGGATTATTCTTTTTGTCTTCCTCATGACGTTTTGAGGCCCAGAAAAAACGCATGAGATCCTCAAATATCAAATCAGAATGAGTCGCCATCTCAGGATGTTCTTTACAGAAACGTCGAATGACCTGAGGATGGCGAAACTTAGTCATTTCTTCAAGTGAACTCTGGCCCAAGGATTACCCCATCACCATACAACACTTCGGACGGTAAGTTCCGTTAGTTGTTTTCACATCAAGAATCTTTTTAATTAGTTCTTCCTTACTCATAAAGGTTGCTCCAATTGAAAGTTGTTGAGTAACTATCATACTTCAATGAAAAGAGTTTGGGACTGTCGCAAATTGTCGCACTCGAGGAATCGTTTTAGTCGGGTATGAATTCTTTAGGAGGAATGATTTCTCCTACATTATAATTTTCGTCATGAACTTAAAAAAATACTACCACGAACGTCCTACTTCTCTGACTAAGAATATTCTTAAAGAATATGATAACCCCGACCACAAGGTATCCGTTTGGAATGCTTTTGCTGACTCCGGACTTCCGGGAATCAATGAAGATGATTTTTCTATCTTGCCTCGGCTTATTCCGGCTTCTTATTTTCCTGTGATAGAGAAGAGTTGTAAAGAGATCACGACTTTTCTATTGAGCATTGTCTCTCTTCCGCCAGAAGAAATTAAGGCCATTGTCCCAGAAGGACCCATCAGAAATTTTTTGATTAATGAGTTGGGAGTTCTGAAGAATCAACCTAAGCGACTGACGGGAAGTTTTCGTTTTGACATGGCCATCGTGGGGGAGCCTAATAAACACAACCCACCCCAACTCTTAGAAGTGAATGAAATTGGATTTGATGGACTTGCTCGTTCAACATTTTTTCAGAATACGATGTTAGAGCTGATGCCAGAGTTGAAAAAAAGAGTGATCAATCTTGATACGGCCAATGCTGAAGTTCGTAATATGAATCGTCTCGGGAAGAATATCGCTCGCATTCAGTATGATTGTTATAACTGGGATGAATTATATTTGAAGATGACGGCCGAAAAAATGGGAAGTCATTTGCATTTAGTTTCTCCTTCACAGTTTAAGGCTAAGATTCATAAAGATTTTCCTCTCTTGGAGCAAAAGCCATTCTCGTTTAAAGATGGAAAGGTGTGGATTGGAAAAAACTTTCGTCCAGATGCGATGAATATGAGTTTTGCCTTCACACTTTCTGATTTGAAAAGAGACCAAGCCATTTATGAGAAATTAGTGAGTTCAAAAACTCCTCAGTATGGACCACTCATTACAAGTTTAGTGGCCTCAAAAACAGTGTTGGTTCTTCTCAATGATCAAACTCTTCGTCGTAAAGTTTTTGGGAAGTCAGATAAACTGGGAGCCGCGATTCTTCCGGCCTATTCTCTTTCTGGAAATGAGGAGAAGGTTCGCTCGCATGTGAGTGAACTTGTTCTCAAGCACGCTGATGGATTTGGTGGTATGCAAGTGTTTATGGATAAGGAATTAGTTAAAAGATTAAATAAGATTCCAAAAAATAAACATCATGAGTGGGTTCTTCAGCAAAAAACAAAACTAAATACAATTGATGTGAATGGAATGCTTTCAAGACGCAAAAAAGTCATTTCTGATCTTGGTGTTTTTATTCATTACGACTGGCAAGATGGAAAGTTTACTCATTTTGAAGTGGGAGGACTCATGAGTCGGGCTACGAATAAAGGGTTAAAAGTGAATGTGAGTAGTGGCGGTCTTCAGGTGGCCGTGATGCTAGAGAAGGGATGCTAGTATGAAAGAGCAGTCACCCATTCTTTTTCCTGTGATGATCTTGGCAGCGTGGACGATGGTGATGTGGACATGGATGTATGCCACTCGTCTTCCGGCGATTTTCAAAATGAAAATGAGACTGGATCCTAATGCTCCCCGAGGTGAGCAGATGAATACTCTTCCGGCAAAAGTGCGATGGAAGGCCGATAACTATAATCATTTGATGGAGCAGCCCACGGTTTTTTATGCCGTGGCGATTATCCTTGCCATGATCGGCGAGGGGGGTGGAGTGAATGCAAGTTTGGCCTGGGGATATGTTGTTCTCAGAATAATTCACAGCCTAGTCCAAGCAGTGATCAATAAGATTGAATGGAGATTTTTTGTGTTCATTTTGTCGAGTTTACTGCTCTTTGGACTAGTTATTAATGGGTTGAGGGCCCTTGTCTAAGTTTGAGAGTAATCAAATAACAGCACCTTATAAAACATGCTTTAAAAAATGTGACCATATTGATAGGATTTGGGCTTAAATCTGAAATAAGGATACGCTCTTGAATCTGGAAGTAAATGCTCCCGCTGAAGCACCTGCACATGTTTTAAATCAATCACAAGCTCCTGTCGAAAAAGCTCAATGTGAATTGAAAGCACTTGGTATTTATCAACAAGAATTGAAGAAAAGACTTCCAGAAGATGTTTTCAAAAGAACACCGGCCCGCGCTTTTTACCTTGTGAGTTTTATTGCTCTCAATATTTCACTTATTAGTTTAGTTGTTTATGTTAATCCTGCTTGGTATTTCAAACTGCTAGCCGCTTTTGCTATTGGCCAGTTCAATGCAGGCATGGCCTTTGTGGCCCATGAGGCTCTTCACGGAAGTATTTTTAAGAATAAATTTCTTCAAGATCTCGTTGGAAATATCGGTTTTGCTCCCTTTATGGTTTCGGCCACGTATTGGAGATTTTGGCACAATACTCTTCATCACGGTAATACTCAGCTTATTTACAAAGACCCTGATGCTTTCCCGACGCTCTCTGTTTATAAGAGAAGCAAATTTATGCGTGTCGTTTTTGATTTGGCCCCTGGTTCAAAAAATCCACTGAGCTTTTTTTATTTCTTCTATTGGTTCTCATTCCAGTCAGTTTTAAATCAGTCTTATATGCGTTTTAAAAATAAGATGTGGGATAATATGGATCATGCTCGTGTGACCATGGAATTTGTTCCTCTTTGTCTTTTAGCTGCTGGGTATATGTATTGGGTAGGACTAGAGAACTTTGTGTGGCTTGTTCTGATCCCAATTTGCGTGCAGAACTATGTGGTGTTAAGTTATATCCTCACGAATCACAATATTTCACCACTGACTAAAGTTAATGATCCTCTAGAGAATTCACTCACTGTGACTACAAATCCATTCTGGGATTTTCTTCATTTAAATTTTGGCTACCATGTGGAACATCATTTGTTTCCACGTGTTTCTTGTAAGCATTCAAAAAAGATTCACCTTCTTTTAAAAGAAATGTATCCAGGGAAATACAAGTCTATGCCGAAATGGAAGGCGTTGAAGTATCTCTACCAAACTCCAAGACTCTATAAGAATTCGACAGAGCTTATTCATCCAAAGACCTTAAAAACTTATCCAACACTTTAGATTGTTTTTGCGCTAGGTGTTATTGTCTTTTGGAAGTTGGTTATCTATTAAATTCAGGCTAAAATGCTTTCATCTAAATTCCTTACCCGGAGAGAACTTAATGAAAGCTTTTATTCTTATGATGACTTTTTTATCACTTGTGGGATGTGCCACAAAGAAAGACAAACAAGAAATTCAAGACAAAGTGGCCAATGAGCCAATAACTGACTCGAAGTCCCTTGGTTTGACTATTAAAGACCTCATTCAATCATCAAAAACTTTTACTGATGCTCAGAAAAAAGAGCTAGAAGTAATTATGATGGCCAACAAAAAGAAGGCAGAGGAGTTAACTGAAGAGTCATATAAGTCACGTTCAGTTCTTATTAAAGAACTTCTTACTGGAAAGATTGATAAGAAAAAAGTTTCTCTTTTGAAGAAAAATATCAAACGTCTTGAAGACGCAAAATTAAAAAATACATTCGAGACAGTTGAAAAAATCACAGCGATTGTGGCGAATCACCCAGAGGACAAAGAATTTGCAGAACACTTGATGATTTTTGATCGTCCAAGTCGTTCAAATAGGTAGTTTTTAAATCAAGGGTCTTCTTTTCGAAAAGAAGACCCTTATAATGGTGGTTAATGACAAGTCTACTTAGCTCTTATACCAATCTTCCTCCAGTCTTTTTTAAAGATCAAAATCCTGAAAAAGTTCCTCATCCCACTCTTCTTTTTTTTAATCATAAACTCGCTCAAGAGTTAAACTTTGAAACTTCTTCTTGGAGTGATGAGGATCTGGCCCAAATCTTTTCGGGCAATCGTTTATTAGAGAATAGTCGGCCTATTGCTCTGGCCTATGCTGGTCATCAGTTTGGTCATTTTGTTCCTCAATTAGGTGATGGGCGGGCCCTGCTTATTGCAGAAATAAATAATCGAGATGTGCAACTCAAAGGATCGGGACGAACCTTTTTCTCACGACGTGGGGATGGAAAGTCTGCCTTGGGGCCAGTGGTGAGAGAGTATATTGTCAGCGAGGCCATGCACCATCTAGGAATACCGACGACAAGGGCCCTGGCGGCCGTTTCAACGGGTGAGATGGTTCAGAGACAAACAATGCAAGCGGCAGGTGTTTTCACTCGTGTGGCCAAAAGTCATTTACGTGTTGGAAGTTTTGAGTATCTCAAAGCACAAGGAGACGAGGAGAGTTTAAAAAAACTCACTGATTATGCCATTGATAGATTGATGCCTGAGCTGGGGGCTCTTGAGGATAAGTACCTTCAGTTTTTTAGAAAAGTCTCTCGTGATTATTTATCTCTTATTGCTCAGTGGATGGGAGTGGGCTTTATTCACGGAGTGATGAATACAGATAATTCATCCATCTCTGGGGAGACAATCGATTACGGGCCTTGTGCCTTTATGGATGATTTTAATTTTAATCAAGTCTTTAGCTCTATCGATCAAAATGGACGCTACCGTTACTCTCATCAGCCTCATATAGGGATGTGGAATCTCTCGTCTCTGGCCAATTGCCTGACGGGCCTAGTGTCTGTCAAAAATCTTGAAGAAGAGTTGTCCCTTCTGCCATCTTATTTTGAAGATCAGTGGTTAAAGGTCATGGGCAAGAAGCTCGGAGTCCTCTCCATTAGTAAAGAGGTCAAACCTCTTGTGGAATCTTGGCTTCAGTATCTTCAAAAAAATCAACTTGATTTTACCAATTCTTATTTGAGCTTAAGTGCTTTAATTGGAGAGTCAAATCCTGAAGGAAAAGGGTTTGTTGTTGATGAAGAATTTAAAAAGTTCATGGATTTATGGCGAGGTCAAATTCAGACCCAGGATGAGACTGAAACAAAAAAAATCATGGGCCGGTCTAATCCAATTTATATTCCCCGCAACCACTTGGTCGAGAAGGCCATCGAGCTTTCTTACCAAGGAAACTATTCTTTTGCCAAAGAGTTAATGAGTGTTTTAGCTCATCCTTATACTCTCCAAGAAGGAAAGGAAGAGTTCAGTCGCTCTCCTGGAAAAACTCAAAACGGATATAAAACATTTTGTGGAACTTAGTTAAAGGAGAAAAACAAGCGATGGAGAAAATCACAACAAAAGAGCAATTAAAGATCTGGTCTTCAGTGGCGGCCCATAGTTTTGGAGGTCCTGCTGGACAGATTGCTGTGATTCATAAACTTGTGGTCGAAGAGAAAAAACTTATCTCAGAAGAAAGATTTTTACACGCCTTGAACTTTTGCATGCTTCTCCCCGGGCCTGAGGCCCAGCAATTGGCCACTTATATGGGATGGCTCATGAATAAGTGGAGGGGAGGGCTTATGGCGGGAGGATTATTTATTCTTCCAGGTTTTCTTTCTATTCTTCTCCTTTCTTATCTCTATGTGATTTTTAATGATGTCCCTTTTGTTCAGGGATTATTCTATGGGATGAAGCCCGCTATTATTGCGATTGTGATGGCAGCTCTTTACCGAATCTCAAAAAAATCTTTAACCAAAAACTTTTACTGGTTCATGGCCATCTTCTCTTTTGTGGCCCTTTTCTTTTTTAACATTTCTTTTCCCATTATTGTCATTCTGGCTGCCATGGCCGGTGCTATTTATGGGAAGCTCTATGCACATCATGAATTGGTGACAGAGATCAACGAAATCACTCTTCCTCCATTTCAGCAAACATTAAAGACTGTCCTCGTGTGGGTCGGAGTTTGGGTGATTCCTATTTTTCTTACTCTTTTCATTTTTGGAGAGCAGTCTACTTTTCATCAACTCAATCTTTTTTTTAGTAAGATGTCCATGGTGACTTTTGGTGGGGCCTATGCGGCCTTAAGTTATGTGGCCCAAAAAGCCGTGGAGGTTTATGGTTGGCTTCAAGGAGCAGAGATGCTTGATGGTCTGGCCATGGCCGAAACCACACCAGGACCACTGATTCAAACTGTTCAGTTCGTTGGATTTATGGGGGCCTACCGTTTCTCAGATATGGGATCTCCTTATCTTTCTGCTTTTGTTGGGTCAGTACTCACAACATGGATGACTTTTGCTCCTTGTTTTTTATGGATCTTTACCTTTGCACCCTATATCGAGTTTATTCGTGGCCAGAAAATATTTTCTGACTCTCTCAAAAGTATTACTGCCTCAGTAGTGGGAGTGATTTTTAATCTTTCAGTTTGGTTCGTCTTAAAAGCTCTTTTCACTGAGTCCAAAACGTTCACAGGTTATTATTTGGATCTTGAGTACCCCATTTTTTCTTCGGTCGATCTCTATGCCACTGGTATTTGTGCTCTTGCTCTTATGCTTCAATTTAAGTTTCAAAAAGGCCTGTTTACGATCTTAGGAAGCTGCACTGCACTTGGAATAATAGTAAAATACTTCGTTTAAGAGGTAAGTTTAAGAAATATCGCAAGAATACCGACTAAAAGAGGCGGGATAGAGGGATAAAATTTTAATATTTTAAAAATTTCAATCCTCATCAGTTTCTCTGAGATATAATAGGTCTTCCTTGTGGACGACCACAAAAAACAAAAGAGGGAATATGAATATTCAAGTGAACACAGACCATAATATCGAAAGCAGTGAAGACCTTCATAATTATGTTAAAAATAATCTTTCAGAGTCTTTTGAGAGATTCAATGGTGCCATTACTCGTATTGAAGTTCATCTTTCAGATGAGAATGCAGGAAAAGTTGCTTCAAATGATAAGCGCTGTCTTCTTGAAGCACGTGTGGCCAATCACCAGCCTATCGTTGTGAGCCATCATGCTGATACTATCCACCAGGCCATTGAAAATGCTTCAGATAAACTTCTCCGCGCCCTTGATACAATGGTAGGCAAGATGTCGGACAGAACAAGTGCCAGAGATCTTCTTCCAAAAGAAAAAGTAGAGATCGAAGAAGAAGATTAATGAATGACACTCATCTTCTTCCACTTTCCTTGCTTAAATCTTAGCGAGAGAATAGTGGTAAGGCATAATGAGTAAAGAATCACAAAACACCAAGAGAGAACAACGGCATTGGGATGTTCTTTCAACAGAAATGTTGGAAGAACCATCACTGGCCATGGCACAACCAAGGCCACCAGTGACACAAATTTAGTATCTCCAGCACCTTTAAGTGCAAAGGAGATATTAAGATAGATGCTATCAAAGATTGTAAAAATGGCGACCACTCCTAAAAGCTTTGGCGCTAATTCGCTGACCTGGGCCCAAAGAGCGGCATTCCCTTCATTCTTAAACCATGACAAATAGAATTCAGGAATAAACCAAAAACTAATGGCCACTGACGCAATGTAAATAAATGAAATCTTCACTCCATCCCAAGTCAACGTGGCTGCTTCCTCTGGTTTTTTCTCACCTAACTTCTGTCCAACGAGAGTTAAAACAGATTGAGCAATCCCCATACTTGGGAGTACTGAAAGCATCATGACCGTGACAGCAATACTTGAACTGGCCAGGGCCGCCTCACCGTTTTGCAATCTTCCCATGATAATTAAAAACACAGTGAAGGCGAGACCCTCTAGTGACCATTGAAGACCACTTGGAAGTCCATATTTTAAAAATTGCTTCACCAGTTTTAAATTAAAATGCCATTGAGACTTTAATTTAAACTGAACTTCATTTTGTTGCGTAAAGATCAAAAAAACACCAACAATGGCCGCTCCATAGGTTGCTATTGAGGTCGCATATCCAGCTCCTGCAATTCCCATAGCAGGGAAACCAAAGTTTCCAAAAATCATTCCATAGTCAAAGAAGACATTTAATAATAATCCCACAAGATTCAGAGCAATGACTGTCTTCGTGCGGCCAAGACCTGTAAAGAAACCACTGATCGCCGCCACAAGAGCAGTAGGCAGAGCTGAGTAGCCGAGAGAATTAAAATAGCTCACTTCGAGAATTTGAATATTTTGAGCATGGCCCACAAAAGAGAAAAACCAAGGAGTCAAAAAATTCAATCCTAAAAAACAAACGCCACCAAGAAGACTCACATAAAAGGCCTGCCACACACTGGCCCCGATTTTATGTTCTTCGTTGGCGCCGTAGTATTGCGCCACAAAGGTTGTAATATAGCTGGATGTCTGTTGTAGGAGGGCCATAGGAACCCAAAACACTCCCATGACGGCCATGGCCGCACCGAGAGATTCTGTGGAATGCATGCCAAGAAAAACTCGATCAATGGTGAGCTGTAAATTCCAAAAGCTATTGGCTATGATAAGTGGCCACGCAATCTGAAGTATATGTTTCCAACGAACAGACATCTTTTCCATAAATCTCTCTTTCTCTTTATATTATCTTTCAAGGATACTAAAATTTAATAAGATGAAAACAAAAACCGAATTTAGCCAAAAAGTCATCGCCTTCATTCAAAAGATTCCAAAAGGAAAGGTGGCCAGTTACGCTCAAATAGCAAAACTCGCCGGAAAACCTCAAGGGGTTCGTGGGGTGGTGTGGATACTTCACTCTAGCTCTGGCGTCGCTGATCTTCCTTGGCACAGAGTGATTAACGCCAAAGGGAGAATCTCTTTTCCTGAAATGTCTGAGCAATGGATAAAGCAGAAAAAATTACTGGAGCGAGAAGGGATTGTCGTGAGTGAGTATGGTGTGATTGATTTAAAAGAATTTCAGTGGACAGCAAAACCATCCACTGAAAAAAATAATTATTGAAGAGAATCCATTTCCATCACATCTTCTACTAAATGATTGGCAAAATTTTCAATATCAGTGAACTTGGCCACTTCATTAAGAAGATTTTGTGTTTCTTCTGGGAAGTCAGAGAACTCAATCCCTTCCAGTTGAAGTTGCTTCATTCTTTTAATTAATCTTTTAAGATTTGAATCAATTTCGATGAATTCTTTTTGGTAAGGGAGATTTGGCGTGGCCGTCATTGCCGCATGAACACCTTGCTCTTTGGCCACTTTAATAAACTTTTTAATCTCACGAACGGGCATTTCTTTTATATGAGAGATCGCCACCTTTTGATCTTTTTTATCTAATTTCACAAGTTCATTAGTTTGAGATAGAGAAAGTTCTCCTCTTTTACGAGCTTCTTTCACCACAGTGTCGGCCATCTCATCACGTTTAATCGCTTCATGAATTTGTTTTGGGGAAAGACCTGTTTTTTCAGAAACCATATTAAGAAAACGGCTGGCAGGAAGAATTTCTTTTTTTACTTTAGGAGCTTCCTCATCATCACTGGCCGCTTCTAAGGCTGCAGCGGCTTCTTCATCTTCTTTATCTGCATTTGGATAAAGCTCTTGATAAATTTCTTTAGCACGACGAAGGTGGGATTCAATTTCAATTTTTGAGAGATCTTTGCGAACGAGGTTCTCATCAATAGAGACGAGTTCTTTTTCTAGTTGATTCCCACTGATGACCATTACTGGAGCTTCAGTTTTTCCTAGATTTAAAAGGGCCTGATAACGACGGGCCCCAGCGAGAATAATATTGTCCTCTGAGATAACGAGGGGAGCGATAAGACCAAGAGTTTGAATTGATTTTTCAAGTTCAGTTACGTCAGTGCCTAGACGGAGGTATGGATTGGTTGCTTTAAGCTCAGATAACTGTCTTGTTTCCACGAGTGGACTCCCTTCGAAAAAATGTGTGTGAGGCATCTTGCTTGAGAGGAGGAATGATGTCAGGTAAAAGATTTTCACAATTCCTGACATTAAATAAAATATGTTCTAGATTTTTTTTGTTGAGACTAAATAACCGCAAATAACGACGGAAGTGAAGGCACTTAACGCTACGTAATGAGCAGGAGCGAGACCTCCGAAATGGCTGCTTAAATAAGAAATAAAAGGTGGCGTAATCGCCCCAAAGATGGCGTAGGACATATTATAAGAAAATGAGAGCCCAGAGAAGCGAATGACCGGTGGGAAAGCGGCAATCATCACTGAAGGAACAATACCAACTACACCCACGGTAAAGCCTGCTAAGGCGTACAGAGGAATAAAATAAGCTGCTCCTGAATTGAGATTAATATAAAGAGAATAGCTGGTGATGATAAGAATAATTGAACCGATGAGAAGTGATTTTGCGTAACCAAATGTATCAGCAATAATTCCATAAACCAGACAGCCGATGACTAACGAGAAAGCGGCCCAATTATTTCCAAGATAAGCATCTGCTGGAGAAATATTAAACTGAGACTGAATGAGAGTAGGGGTCATGAGAATAATGACCATGATCGCAGCCGTCAGCATCCAAGTGACCAGCATCGAGAGCGCCACACTTAAGCGATGTTCTTTAAGCACCGTTTTAAGAGGAATATCTTTGCTGATTTCTTTGCGGGCCTTCATGGCCTCAAAGACCGGAGTTTCTTTCAGCCAGCCTCTTAGCCAAACAGCAGTGAATCCAAAAATGCCGCCAATTAAAAAAGGAATTCTCCATCCATAAGCTAAAACTGCTTCAGGAGTGAGACCGGTATAAATACCGGTGGCCATGAGAGAGCCGATTAAAATGCCAAAGGTCAGTCCTGAGGTTAAACTGGCACAGGCAAAACCGACTCTTGTCTGAGGCACATGTTCGGCCACAAAAACCCAAGCCGCTGGGACTTCTCCGCCGATGGCAATTCCTTGCACGATACGAAGAAATAAAAGTAGAAGGGGAGCGACAATACCGAGAGTCGCGTAAGTGGGAAGAAGGCCAATAAAAAGTGTAGGAAGGGCCATCAGAAGGACACTTAGAGAGAACATTTTTTTGCGACCGAGGAGATCACCAAAATGGGCCATGATCACGCCACCAATAGGACGAGCAATATAACCAGAGGCAAAAATTCCATAAACCTGAAGTTGCGAAAGCCAGACGGGCATATCAGGAGGAAAAAATAATGTGCTTAACGTTTTAGCGAAGAAAACAAAAATAACAAAATCATAGAATTCTAGTGCTCCTCCGAGAGCGGCCAGAGCAAGAGTTTTGATATCTTGAGTGGAGAGTTTATCCATTTTTATTGTTTCGACTGATAATCACTTGAGTGTCTCACCACTTTAAGTACTGAGGGTTGTCTGGCCAGATCGCTTAAAAAGCGCTGATGAGAGCGATGATTCGGACAAAGGCGAAGTTGCCAAACAACCACATTCATTGATTGATGAGCTTGATCGATAATCTGAGGACGATGTCCCCAGTCTTGAAGAATCTCTTCTAAAACAATAGGTCCTTTTCCATCCATGATATCAACATGAATATGATAATTCTCCCACTGAGCAGAATTAAGATTTCTTCTTTCAATAAGAGATTGAATCCATAAGAGTGTAAAGATCATGAAAGTGATGCAAACCCCAAACATGAAAAAGCCAAGCCCAAAAACGACACCCACCGCAGCTGTGGCCCAAATTCCCGCAGCCGTTGTCAGACCACTGACCATTCTTCCTGAACGGAAAACGGCACCGGCCCCAAGAAACCCCACACCACTGACAATTTGAGCAGGGATACGAGCGATATCGTTTACAGTTCCATCACCATTCATCATGAGGCGAGTGGTGAGTGTAAATACACAGGACCCTAGCGCCACCATGGCAAAAGTACGGAGACCAGCAGCTTTTTGGGCCTTTTCTCTTTCCACACCAATAACTGTTCCGGCAATGATGGCACCGAGACAGCAAAGGAAATAAGAGTAAACTGGCGGAAGGTAGCCAAAGAGATTAGTAAGGAAAATTTTATTTAAAAGATCATTATCCATCTTTAAAGCGTATCGTGGACATAAACTTTTTGGCCAGATGAATTATTTGATTTATGACCTATTCTTTCTATTGCTTGTAAGTATGGCCTCTGCGAATAAGGCGGTAAACATCCCAAAAAAGGCGAGACCAACTAACATCAGGCAAATCCCAAGTATTTTGCCAGGGATAGTTACAGGGGTGATATCTCCATAACCTGTTGTCGTCGCCGTGGCCACTCCCCACCAGAGAGCATCTAGAAATATTTTAATATTGGGATTGGAGGTTTTCTCAAAATAATAAAAAAGACAACTAGAAACCAATATAATCCCGTTCCCCATAAAAGTTAAAAGTAGAAAAGCGGGACTTTTCAAAACCAAATAGACTTCATTGAAGAAGCTACTGAAACTACTTAGAACGAGCGGAATTCTTTTTTTCTTTTCTTGGAATTTGTCCATAAACCCATCCTTTTGAAATTGGATGGGTTTAGGATAAATCTATTTTAGCATCATGTCTTCAAAAGAAGCGAGTCCTGCTTTCGCTCCTTCACCCATAGCGATAATGATCTGTTTATAAGGAACAGTGGTCACATCTCCTGCAGCATATATCCCTGGGATATTAGTGCGACACTTTTCATCGATAATGATTTCACCAAATTTATTTGTCGCTACAACATCTTTAATAAATCCACTATTAGGAAGAAGACCGATTTGAACAAAAATTCCTTCAAGTTCAACACTCTTTAGCTCTTTTGTTTCTCTGTCTTCATACTCAAGAGCAGTCACCTTACCATTATCTCCAATAACTCTGTTCGTGCGAGCGCTTCGAATAATGGTCACATTAGGAAGAGACTCAAGTTTATCCACCAAAACTTTATCGGCTTTCAGTGTAGGCATGAATTCAAAGACAGTGACTGATTTTACAATCCCGGCCAGATCAATGGCCGCTTCTACTCCTGAGTTTCCTCCCCCGACAACGGCAATATCTTTGCCTTTGAAATACGGGCCATCACAGTGAGGGCAGAAGGCCACACCGCGGCCGAGATACTCTTTCTCGCCAGGGATGCCGAGCTCTCTCCATTTGGCCCCAGTGGCCACAATAATGGATTTGGTTTTTAGGTGCTCACCACTTTCAAGTTCGATTTTTTTTTCATCACCCTGAGTGACTGTTTTGACTCGGCGGTGTTCAAGAAGTTTTATATTATATTCTTTGATATGCTCAGCTAGCTTCGCCGCGAGTTGAGGACCTTCGGTGTATTTGACAGAGATTAAATTCTCAATCCCTTTGGTATCTTGAACCTGACCACCCACTTTTTCAGCGATGATGGCGGTTCTCAGGCCTTTACGTGCAGAGTAAATCGCGGCTGAAGCTCCAGCAGGACCTGATCCCAACACCACAACATCATAAACTCCAAGATCTAGATTTTTTGGCCCTGAACTTTTTGATTCATCGATTCCAAACTCAGCTTCAAGTTTTGAGAGAAGATCAACAAGTCCAATTTTTCCTGAACTTAAAAGTTTTGATTGATGAACAACACTAGGCACACCTTGAATCCCAAGAGATTTAATCTCATCTTGAACAAACTCACCGTCTATCATGGTGTGTTTGAAGTCAGGATGCAGCAGACTCATGAGATTCAGGGCCTGAACAACTTCGGGGCAATTCTCACAAGTAAGCGAGATATAGGTTTTCACCTCTATCGGACCTTTGAGTCTTTTAATTCGATCAATAATGAGCTCATCTGGAAATTTCCCTTTACCATCGGCATTTAAAATCGCCAGAACCAGAGAAGTAAATTCATGTCCTCCTGGAATACCTAAAAAGGTGATCCCAGTGTTCTCTCCCTTGTAGAGGAGAGTGAGCTTAGGAATTTCAGAATTCTCCTCAGACTCTTGAGCGATGATCTTGGCCGATGTCGTGGCCAGTTGTTTAACTATTTCTACCAAATCGTTTTGTTTGGCATTTGTTGATTTGGCATAAACAAGTGTCACTTCATTTTCAAGATTTTGATAAACAGTCTTGAGTTGTTCCAAAATATTATTATCTAACATAAATCACCTCTCTAGTTCGAGCGCAGAACCAAACTTAAATTTTACCTACAAGATCAAGACCTGGTTTTAGTGTTTCAGATCCTGGTTTCCATTTTGCAGGGCAGACTTCATTTGGATGATTACGGATGAACTGAGCTGCTTGAGTTTTACGAAGAAGCTCATCTGCATTTCGTCCAATACCATTGTCTTGAATTTCAGCAAGTTTAATGAGTCCATCTGGATCCACTAAAAATGTCCCACGGTAAGCAAGACCTTCTTCTTCAATATAAACTCCGAAGGCACGCGAGAGATGTCCTGTAGGATCAGCGAGCATTGGGTAGTTAATTTTTTTGATCGATTCTGAAGTGTCATGCCAAGCTTTGTGAGTGAAGTGTGTATCAGTACTTACTGAATAAACTTCAACTCCCATTTTTTGGAGTTCAGCATACTTGTCGTTAAGATCCACGAGCTCAGTGGGACAAACGAAAGTGAAGTCTGCTGGGTAGAAAAAGAAGATAGACCATTTACCGGCCAAGTCTTTGCTTGTGACGGTTTTGAACTCATTCTTGTGATAGGCCTGAACTTTGAAATCTGGTAACTTTGAATTAATAATTGTGCTCATAGTATCCTCCTTAAACAATCTATTGGATATGTTCACAGGATCATCTTCGTACAATTAGCAGTTCTTATCTAATACTTGATTTCTATTGGCCCATTGATATTATCTATGGGCCTGAAGTGTTTGAAATGAGGGGATTATTCTACGATCTTTTTAAGGAAAGCGGATACCAAAACAATGCCAATTCCATTCACTTTCCCTTCGATATGTTTTGGATTTTCTGTGAGCTTAATATTTTTCACCAGAGTTCCACGTTTAGCAGTAAATCCGGCACCCTTGACGTCTAGATCTTTAATAAGTGTGACTGAGTCACCTTCAAAAAGTTGAACACCGTTACTATCAACCGTTTTTGCTTCAGCTCCTGAAGCTGCCTCTTCTTTGACTCCTGATTTGGCCCACTCAAGATCCTCTTCATCGAGATAAATTTGCTCCATAAGATCCATCGCCCAGCTCTCAGCTTTAAGAGCATGAAGAACACGGTAGGAGAGAACTTTGACTGGAGTAAACTCACTCCAGATGGCCTCATTAAGGCCTCGCCAGTGATTGATATCTGTATAGTCATCGGTGGAGATAGCGGAGTGACATTTTTCACACAAAAGAACTGCGGCTTCAGCACCTTTTTTATTCTTTGACTCTAACTCAAATGAGCTGAGTCCTTCTGTTGAAGAGCAGAGTTCACATTGAGAAGAGCGGGCCATCAGTGTATTAAGTGTCATCAGTCATCCTTTGCAAAGAAGATAGGGTAGCAGAAAATGATCAAAAAAGCGACTGGCCGAATAAAGTTTAGACACTTCTTAAGCTCTTTTAATGTCAAAACTTGGCACCCAATTTGAATTACTATTTGTATGAAAACTCTTCTTATCCTTGTTCTAGGTTTAATGTCTTTTAGTGCCCTGGCCCTTCAGGGGGCTGGTATGGCGGGCGGAGTGACTTTAAATGGGTTACTGAAGGCCTCTCTCATCAGATCTAAAATACCCATGGGAGGGCTATCCTCTTTTTACGGCTATGAATCCTTAGCTTACCCGAAGTCGACACCAGTTTATTGTTATGGTGGGGTGGGGCTTGCGTCAGGCAATTCCCTGATAGGGATCAGCTTTGGCGGTCAGTTTAATAAAATCGTGACAGTGGGCAAATGTGAAAAAGTCGAAGATTATCTCGGAGGGTTTCTTTCAATTGGACTGAGTTATGACATGGATTCATCAAAAAATAAAAGCCTCGGTTTGCAAGGTGCAGTTAATTTAGGTTTTGATCTTGGAAAATTTAATCAAAAGCTGATCGATAATTACCATACCTATTCATCAAGTAAGCGCCCGCTCAAGAAAAGAGTGCGAGATGTGCTTTTGCATTTAGTGAAATACTCAGGAAAAATGTCTAAAAAGAAAATAGAGAATAGCTATCTGTTAAAACTTTTTCTTTTGCCCATGCTGCCAGTCTTTGCCAATGACTGGGAAAAATATTTGACGGCGATGAAAATCGATTTGGCGGAACTTAAAAAAACACAAGACCAAAAAGAACTTAAATCTTTAAATCAAAATGTGACTGAGCTTTTTCATGAGATGAAGAGAGATCCAGCCTTTTATTCATGCAAAGGTGATGACTGCCAAGAGATTTTCGTTGATGTTTATACGTTTATGGATGCTCTTGAAGACTCATTAGGAGAGTGTCACTCCATCACCTTAGGTGTGGCCCCAACTGCAAATTATGATGTGAAACTGCCGTTTATGAATTCAAATTTCAGTTTTTCTTTTTCATATAGTTATTATGGACTTAGTAAAAATCTTGCAAAGGGTACGAATACCTTGGCCAGTGCCTCTAAGGCCTTCGCGGCTCACCGTTTAAATAAAAAATCTGCTTCTTGTGTGGATGTGGAAAAGACGGCTGCAGGGAGTTTTGCCGATTTACTTATTCTTCTTGGGATTGGCGGATAAAATAAATGCATAAAGTATAAGATAAATCATAATATTAGTGCTATGCTGATGCACAATGGAAACAAAAATTACTGCGAACTGGTCTGATCTCAACCTCTCTGATTCTATGCTTAAAGTCATCGAAGAAGCAGGTTACAAATATCCCTCTGACGTCCAAGCTCAAACAATACCCTTTGCTTTAGAAGGACTAGACGTTCTTGTCTCATCACAAACTGGTAGTGGGAAAACGGCGAGTTTTGTCATCCCGACAGTGGAGAGATTCAAAGAAAAAAATGGAACTTATATTCTGGCCCTGGCTCCAACCAGAGAAATTGCTCAACAAACAGGAGCCGTTTTTGAAAGTTTTGGGAAACCATTTGGGTTGAAGACAGTGGTTTGTATTGGTGGCGCCAATATTAATCAAGAAAAAGAAGCTTTAGGTTCTTCTCCGCATATTATCGTGGCCACTCCTGGTCGTCTTTGTGACCACCTTGAGCGTGGGAATGTTTGGTTAGATTTTATTCAATGCCTTATTTTTGATGAAGCTGATCGAATGCTTGAAATGGGTTTTGCAAAACAAATCGATATGATCACAGAGCAAATTCCTAGAGAGCGTCAGACACTGATGCTTTCTGCAACTTTTGCACCAGCGGTAGAAAAACTGGCGAAAAAAGCGATGAATAATCCTAAGCAAGTTGTCATTGCTAAAACAGAAGAATCAACTCCTAAGATTGAACAAAGACTTTTCTGGATTCCGGAAGAGCAGAAGGCCAACCAACTGGTTCGAATTCTGCGTGAAGAAAAAGGAACTGTTTTTGTTTTCGTCAAGGCCAAGGAGCGTGCTTATCAAGTTTGGCGTATCCTAGAAAACAAAGGCTTTAAAGACGTCACTTATATTCACTCTGATCTTCCTCAAGAGGCACGTGAACTCGCTGTTGCTGATTTTAAGTCAGGAAAGTATCGTGTGATCATTGCTACGGACGTGATGGGACGTGGGATTGATGTGGATGATGTGGCCCATGTGATTAATTACGATGTTCCAAGAGAAGCTGCTGATTATATCCATAGAATTGGGCGAACTGGACGACGTGGACAATCAGGACATGCTTCTACTTTTGCCATTCCTGGACGTGATGATAAGGCCATTGAGGCCATTGGAAAACTTCGTGGAGTTCCTGCTCCTAAAAAAGATGAAGCAGTTAAACGAGAAGAAAGACCAAAAGGTCCAAGAGATTCAAGACAAAATAATCGTCCTCAAAGAGAGGCCCGCCCTCAATCACCTCGTGACCAAAAACCTAAATCAGTGGTGAGCCCTCAGGCATCTGTTTCAAAGTCTATTCCAGGTTCTGAAGTGAAGAAGACTGAACAAGGTGGATTTATAGGATGGATTAAGAAGGTTTTCAAATTCGTATCTTAAAAAAGCAGAGAAGAAAAAAATCTTCTCTGCACACAAAAAACTAGGCGCTTTCGTCAATTCTCACTCTCACAGCGTAAACCAGAGAAGTAAGGGCGGCCCTTCCTACAGGAGCATACTCCTTAATAGGTCCTGACCTCTTGAGCTGCTGGATTTGATGGCGGAATTTGAATTCCATCCTCGTCCAAGCATCAATTTGATTTGAAAAATCGATTCCTAAATCGACACACTTAGAGAGCTTAACTTTTGCAACTTCAACTTCCGCTGCCAATCGGGAACAAGAATCATTTTTCATGACGTTTCCTTTGGTAAATACAGATTAATTAAGTGGGACAGTTCAGGATCTAGGACTTGTGATAAGTATACTGTAGTTCTTATTTGCTGTGGAGACTAGGTAAAAATGGTTTTTATCAAGATTAAGGGGCTTGATAGCCTGTTTTACGAAGATCGTCCTCAGAGAGTGTTATAGGGACTGCTGAGCCCGACCACGAGATAGTGACGTAAGTGTTGACGATGGCTTTGTTTGATTTAAGTTCAATATCAATAAGAGAATTAAAACCATCTTCAACTGCCCAGAATGACATTTTCATCAGAGCTTCATCGCGATCGACACAATTTTCAACTGTATAAGGAATTTCTTTTCGTTTGAAGAGGCGAGTGGCCTTGCCTTCGTTCTTGTAGAAGATGTTGACCTGTTTGGCCTTCTCTAATTTTTCTGTGTAATCAAAGTGAGCTGCACTGACGTGAGTATCAAAACAGTTGGTACAATAAGTTGTATGAGAAAGAACTTCTGGAATTTTACGAAGAAAGGAGAAACCTGCTTCATCAATGAATTGAGCACAGTATTTACAAATGGCCTCATGGCAGAGGGCACACTCTAAGTTGGCCTTAGGTTTATGGCATGTGAGGCAGTTTGGAAGTTTACTCATAAAAGCCTTGTATCATAGTCGGGTATCATTATCTATAGGCAAAAATTCCGCTGCAACGCGAATTGTACCTTATCTTCAAAATAAGAGATGATTATCTTAAGCGGAGGTTCTATTGGAATATCAAGATGTGTTTCCTGTTCCCCAGTCTGGCCAAGCTTCGAATATACTCAAAAAGATGTATTCAAAAAGCTACTCTCTTAAATCCCGAAATAAAAAAGAATCGAAAGAATTTCTCATGGAAAGACTTGAGCAACTCAAGCTTGATGGAAAATTTAATTCGGCCGAAGGAAGAATGATTAGCAAATTACTTGAAAATATTTAGCGAGTAATTTTATTTTCATGAAAAGAGTGTTGAAAAGAATTGGTTGTTATCAAAGCTAAGATCGCCAAATTGCTTGATAATATATTCTTTCGACTTATTTTACTCTTCGAAAGTAACAGTTTTTTGACACCCCATTCATTTATGTTGCGCATCCATAGTTAATTGTGAAGACTATAAGGATCGAAAGACAAATAAATGGAGGTTCCCTATGGAAAAAACAACTACACCAAAGAAAGCAGCTAATCCTGCATTCATGAAGGCCCTTACACCGTCAGCTGAACTAGCTGCAGTTATCGGTACAAAAGCACTTCCAAGAACAGAAGTTGTTAAAGAACTTTGGGTTTACATCAAAGAACACAATCTTCAGAATCCAAAAAACAAAAGAAATATTCTTGCTGACGCTAAACTTGAAAAAGTTTTCGGTAAGAAAGAAGTGACTATGTTTGAACTTGCAGGAATTGTAGGAAAGCACCTTAGCTAAATCCTTAAGGGCCTCTTTGAGGCCCTTTTTTTTTGTCTCATAAATATCGAAGGCGATTATGTTTGGCTTTTTAAAATCTGATCCTAAGAAAAAACTCCAACAAGAGTTTGAAAAGAAATTAGCTGATGCCGTGGAGGCCCAACGAAACGGCAATATTGAACTTTATGCTAAGCTCTCCACTGAAGCAGAAGAAATTCTCAAAAAGATTGAAGAGCTGGCCCCCAAAGGCTAACGCTTGAAAAAAATTAAAAATTTTTTTTATACAAAAATCATTGCGCCTGTTCTTAGTCAGCTCAAGCAAGGTATCTCTCCTCATCAACTCTCTTTGAGTTTGGCCGCAGGATTTGTTTTAGGATCATTTCCTATTATCGGGCCAGTTACTCCGATGTGTTTACTCGTGGCCTTTATGTTTAAGCTGAATCATATCGCTATCCAATCGGCCAATTACGCTGCTTATCCTCTTCAGATCGCCCTCTTGATTCCATTCTATCGGGCAGGAGAAAAACTTTTTGGAGTAGACCCTATTGCTCTTAATATTCAATCGATCCTGAGTGAATTTCAGTCAAGCTATATGGGGGCCATGGAGAAATATTTGATGACAGGCCTTAGGGGTGTTGTTGTTTGGCTTATTGTTTCTCCTGTGGCCTTTCTGATTACCTATAAAGTCAGCCTGCTTATCTTACAAAGAGTGATGAAACAAGATAAAAATATATTATAAAGATAATAAAAACATAATAATTTATTTTTATATATACTTTGGCGATAATGAATCCATGAAAAGGCGTTCATTTATACATTCAGTATTAGCTTCCTTCATCCTTTTAAAAACAGGAAAGCTCACCTTCGCCAAAGGAGTTTCTATGATTATTCATCCATCACAGACAAGAGGTGTCGCCAATCACGGGTGGCTTAATTCTCATCATACATTTAGTTTTGCTGATTATTACAATCCTGAAAGAATGAGTTTTGGGGCCTTGAGAGTTCTTAACGATGATTCTGTGGCGCCGGCCATGGGATTTGGAACTCATCCCCATCGTGATATGGAAATTATTTCTATTCCTCTCTCAGGGTCGCTTCAGCATCGTGACTCTGAAGGGAATGCTCAGCTGATTCGCAAAGGTGAAGTTCAAATTATGTCAGCAGGAACGGGTGTTTATCACTCTGAATATAATGCTTCGACCAGTGAGGATGTTAAATTTTTGCAGATTTGGGTTCTTCCTAAAAAACTAGGAATCAAGCCTCGCTATGAACAAAAAGTTTTTGATCCTCAGGTCAATCAACTTTCATTAGTGGTTTCCCCAGATGGAAGAGAAGGGTCTGTGACTATTAATCAAGATGCCTTCTTTTCTTTAGCCGAGATTAATAACGGTGAAGTTGTGTATGAGCGTAAGCTTAAAGGCAATGGAGTTTATGTTTTTATTTTAGAGGGTGAAGTTGAGATTAATGGAAAAACATTCTCAAAAAGAGATGGTATTGGGTTTGAAGATTTTGAAGCGATTAATATTAAGTCTAAATTAGCGGAAGTTCTTTTAATGGAAGTTCCTATGTCAGGAGTAAGATCATGATTCAAGTGAAGAAAAGAGAAAACTATAGCGTTGTTCTTAAAGGACATAATGATCTTCAGATCATTAGTGATGTCACAGCGGCACAAGGTGGAGATGACGTGGGATTAGATCCTCATGAAATCCTTGAGGCCAGTTTAGGTGCTTGTACCTCAATTACACTGGCCATGTATGCGAAGAGAAAAAACTGGAATCTTCTTGATGCGGAAGTGGAAGTGAAGATTGAGAAAGAGGGGACGGAGAGTTTATTGACTCGAAAAATCAAACTTATCGGGGATCTGACTGAAGAACAAAGACAAGGACTTCTGGCGGTGGCCAATAAGTGCCCGATTCATAAGCTTTTAACGAGCAGAATTGAGATTCAATCTACCCTTGTCAGTCCTTAGCTCCTGAATTTAAAATGAGACAAGTTTTCTCATCAGGAGTCCTAAGTGAAATTGAGATCATTCGCATTGGTTTTTCTATCTGTTTTTCTTTTTCAAAGTTGTAGTTCTGTTCCAGGACTAAAAGAGCCTTCTGAGGAAGAAATTAATAGCGAATCTCTTAAGGCCTATAATGAAATTAAGACGAAGGCCAAAATTTCATCTAACGCTGAATGGAAGGCCATGGTCGATCGTGTGGCCAGACGTATTGCTGAAGCTTCCGGAGAAAATTTCAAATGGGAGTGGATGCTCATTGAAGATCCACAGGTCAATGCTTGGTGTATGCCAGGTGGAAAAATGGCTGTCTATACCGGGATCATGCCTGTTCTAAAAACTGAAGGGGCCTTGGCCGCAGTGATGGGACATGAAGTTGCTCACGCTACTAAAAGACATGGAAAACAAAGATACTCACGGGCCATTAAAGGAAATCTCATCGGCGTTGTTGTCGGTGGTGCCGCGATTGCTGGGGGACAACTTTTGTGTAAAACAGAAATGTGTAAAACACTGAGTGGTCTTGGTGGAGCAGCCGCAGGATTTGCAGTGGCCTTTTTTGATAGAAAATTCTCTCGCGGTGATGAGATTGAAGCAGATCAAGAAGGACAACTTCTTATGGCCCGTGCAGGTTATGATCCAGCTGAAGCGGCCCGAGTTTGGGAGAGAATGTCAGCGGCTAATGGGGGCAAAGCCCCACAAGAATGGATGTCGACTCATCCTTCCGATGAGAGAAGAATGAATAATTTAAGATCATGGCTTCCAGCCGCTAACAGTCTTTATCAAGCAGCTCCTCGTAAATACGGTATCGGAGATAATATTTAAATGACAAAAATATTAGTTCTCCTTCTCATCTCATGGTCGGCTTATGGGGAGATTCCTCATTCACTGACTAAGCTCTCTGAGATCAAAGATAAAAATAGTGAAGCTTATATGTTCATGGCCCACCAAGCGGCCATGGATGCCAGATATTCAGCGGAGAGTGCTCTTGAAGGAGAGAACTCTTCTCTTGCTTTGAAAATTCTTGGGATTGGGTTAGAGTTGATGCCTCACCGAGGAGATCTTAAAACTCTCAGAAACTCAGCTCTTGAAACTTATATTAAAATTACTCAAAAGCTTGAAGAAGATAGTCAGAAAAATTGCCCTGTTCTCCAGTCTCGTTATAATTTTTTGGCCAGTGTGGCCCCTGACGCTTTTGTAAAACTAAAATATGATCGCAGTTGTGGATCAATTACTAAAACCACTCCTGAAAAAATTAATGAACCCATACTTTATAAAAATCTTGAAGCAGAATTTAAGGTCAATCTCTCGTCAGACTGGAAGAATAATCATTTTCCTTTTGATGATGTGCTCAATAATTCTTTGATGCTGACAAGATCTCTATATGGAGAAGGGGAGATTTTAAAATGTGATAGTCTTAAAATTGATCCTGCCTCAAAAGATGTGGATTCTTTGGATGTCATGGCCAATTGTAAGTCCGCTGGAATTGATTCAAGCTTCAGGGAGACTTCATTTAAGTATTATGGGTTTTTAGATCACTTGCTCATTGTCCCTAATGGAACCAAGGCCGTGATGTATACTAATCTCGATGGGAGTACGAAATTTTTTAAAACCTCTGAGGCCCTCTATCGTATTTATGAGCGGGCCTTTGATAATGAATCTTTTGACGATGATATGATTCATTTTGTGGTACTGAAAATGACTTTGAGATCTCTTGGGAAAACGGAGACTGAAACTCTTTTGGCCAAACTGAATCATCAAAAAATGAAAAAGAATCAGCAGATGGAAATCTCCTTTATTAAAGGGGCGAAAGAGCGATTTGAAACTTTGGGGACTCGTGGACCTTTGTTTTTCTCTTCGGAAGAAATGAAGACATTAAGTGAGGTGAGTTTTGCCATTGATTATAAGGCCAGTTATGAGCTTTATAAAAAGCACTTTGAAGAATCAATAAAGACTGATCTGGAATGCCAAGAAGCGAAAAAAAGAATAGATGAAATCGCTCCCTCTCGTAAGAAGAATAAACAACTTAAATCTTATGAGCAAAATTGCCCAAAAACAGGGACCTTGTCGCTTCTCATCAAAGAAAGTTTCTAGACAAATACAATTAATCAGTGTTTCATATGTCAAACAAAACGTTAACATATGGAACAACATGAAAACAATCATTTTTTCACTGCTCTTTGTTGCACTTACTCCCGCCATCGCCCAAGAAAAGCTTGATACCATCGAAGTTCTAGGTCAAAAGTCTTCTTCTTTCTCTGGATACTGGGAAGAGAATCAAGACGCCAAAATTTTCTCGGGAAAAAAGAATACGGTGACGTCTTTAAAAGATATTCCGCAGCTTCAGACGAATAACTACCGTCAGGCCACGTCTCAGACTCCAGGTCTTCTTATTTCAGAAATTCCTAATGAATCTCTGGCCGCTATCACTTATCGCGGTCTAGGTGATCCTCATGAGTCGTACAACTTACTTCTTCTTCAAGATGGTTTGCCAGTGGCTGCGGATATGTATGGATATCCGGCCCATTATTTCTCTCCGGCCTTGCCGATGATGGAGAAAGTTCAGTTCATTCGTGGAGGAGCGTCGCTTCTTTATGGACCTCAGCCCGGGGGAGTTCTCAATTATATGTCGACTCCACTCACTAAGGGACAGGCCCTTTCTGGAAAAGTAGGACTCACTGGTGGATCATATAATCTTCTCACAACCAATAATGCCGTTTATGGATCTAAGGGGAACAACTCTTACGCTATTGAATACTATCGTCGTCAAGGTGATGGACCTCAACGTGTAAATTCGAATTTTGAAGCCGATTATCTTCAGGTAAGAAATCATCACTTCGCTGGAAAGAATAAATATAAAGTTTCATTCAATGGTTATAACTCTGATCATGGAAACTCTGGTGGATTTGCTAAAAATCCCGGTGTGAATGCCAATGTTTATGGTGATGATTTAGGAAAAGCGACTAGAGTTCATGATCGTCTTAAAGTTTCTCGCGCTCAGCTTGCCCTTGGTGTTGAAAGTAAAATGGATGATTCTTCAGAGCTTCATGTGAATTTTTGGGGTACGGCCTACCGTCGTTACTCAAAAAATCAGAATGGGGGTGGATTCGGAACATTTGCCACAGGAACGACAAACGATATCGTGACTCAACAGTACTATGGCTATAATGGTGAAGTTCGTTACTTAAAAAACTATACCCTGGCCGGTAATGAGAGCACAGTCTCTGCAGGGTTTTTGAACTACAACCTCACTTCTCCTTATACAAGAGAAACAGGGGCCAAGGTCGATTCAAATCATGGAACAGTGAATAGAAGAGTGGACCGTGAAACTCACGTGAACTCTTTATTTGTTGAAAATAGATTCTCTTTCGGAAAACTCATGGTGACTCCAGGAGTAAGAGTGGAGAGTATCAGACAAGTTCTTGATGAGAGAAAATCACCATCGGCCACTCTTCGTGAAGACGACCGTACTGATAATGTTCCTCTTTTTGGTCTCAGTCTTTCATACCACCTCACTGATGAGTCTCAGCTCTATGCGAACTCTTCAGAGGCCTATAAACCGATTACTTATCAAGATGCTCTTCCGCTGACTAATGGAGCGACTGTCTCTGAAGATATTGATCCAAGTAAAATTTATAATTATGAAATTGGGTACCGTGGACAAACTGATAAATTGAATTGGGATGTTTCTGCCTTCTTTATCCGTTATGAAAATAAGTTCGGCCAAGTGGGAACAAATTTTCAAAATACTGGAGCTGGAACTAATAAAGGGATCGATCTGGCCACTGAGCTAAAACTCAGCCAAATGAGCGACTCGCTTAAAAAATATGGGAACTTCAATCTTTACGGAAATATATCAATCCTTGAGGCGAAGTATACTCGTGGCCCTTTGAAAGATAATCAGGCCCAATATGCACCTGAAACAATTACTCGTGCGGGTCTTATTTATAGTAAAGAAAATAAATTGAAAGTGGCCCTTATGGGTGTGATGGTTGCTGGCCATTACGGAGATGATGGGAACACGAGTAATTTCGAAATTCCTTACTACACTGTTTGGGATCTTACGGCAGACTGGACTATTACAAAATCTTGGACGGCTTCAGCCGGGATTAACAACCTTCTTGATCGCGAGTATTACTCTCGTGTTCGTACTGATGGTATTGCTTGGGCCCTTGATCGTAATTTTTATGCCGGAGCAACTTATAATTTCTAAGATTTCTTAATCCATAGTTCCAAATAACTTGTCCCACAGGGTGCTTTAATCGAAAGATCAAACTCTGTGGGAAAAGTTCCCCCAAAGCCATGATAAGTCACCACACGACTTCCCTTTTGAAGACCCTTTAATTTTTCTAAGACCGTATCAAGATAAAGCTCATAGAGTATTTGTGATGTAGGAATGGTTAGATCAATGCGGTCTGCTGGGAGAAGTGTGTTCTCATAAAATGGATTAAAAAGATAAAATCCATCAAATTCATTCCAGTCAATGTCCATCATATTTCCTAGAATGAAATTGGTATTGGTCAGACTGAGTTCTTGGGCCAGCCCCTGGGCCACAGACACGAGATGAGGGCGCTGCTCGATTCCTGAAAGTTGAAGATCAGGAAAGGCGAGAGCACTTACCAAGCAGAATTTTCCACAGCCTGATCCAATATCTAGAATTTTCATCTTGGGATTGGTGCCTAAGAGTTTGATCACCTGTAAGCAAACTTCCACAGGTGTCCAGTGGCGAGAGGAGATCTTTCTTATATTGTCGGGATAGAGACAGTCAAAACGACTATTGGAGACAGGTTTATCTGATTTAAAATCATCTTTCATCCTCTTGATTCGCTCTTCGCGGATTTCAAAGGGATAACCTGTATCCATAAGCTGCTCAAGACTTTTTAATGAGTTTAATTTTTTCATAGAACTGTTATCAGTGTTGTTCTTAAGAAAGAAATAGTCAATAATCGATGGATGATTAGTTTTAGCGAGGAGGCCGAAGTGACGACAACAGAGAATTTAATTAAGACATATTATGAGGCCTTTAATAATAAGAAATTCAGCGAGATGTTGAATCTTCTCACAGATGATATTATCCACGACACCAACCAGGGTGATCGCTCTGTGGGAAAGACGGCGTTCACTGCTTTTCTTGCTGATATGGATAAATACTATGATGAGTTTTTAGATGAGATGGTCATCATGGTGTCTGCGGACGGAAAAAGGGCCTCGGCTGAATTTATTTGTAACGGAACTTATAAAGTCAGCTGCGAAGGGCTGCCACCAGCGAGAGGACAAAAATACAAAATTCCAGTGGGATGTTTTTTTGAAATCAAAGATTCAAAAATTGCTCGTATCACAAATTATTATAATCTTCCTGATTGGGTCAATCAGGTTAAGTAAGAGCTATTTGTTTTCTTTAGTATAGAGATACGTAAGATAGAGAATTGAGCCTGCTCCGACTACAAACAAGTAGTCGATAAGTTTGTCAAACTCCTTATCTTTATGCATGCTGTTTAAAAAAATAATTGTTGATACAATAAGACCTGAGGCCATAAAGAAAAAGCGACTTTTCACTCTATCTCTCTTGGTCTCAGGATCTTCATACAATTTAAATTTTTCTTTTTGATCTTTTTCTTTCTGACGTTGCTCGCTGATCCGTTTATCTTGCCTTTCTTGGATCTTCCGATCTTGAGCGGCCTTTAAGGCATCCACTTCAAGTTTTTGAAGGGCCTTCTTTAAAGGATCATCGCTCATTCAATTTCACTCCCGTTATTTTTTTAACCCACTTGATAGTAAATTATAGGCCATAGAATAAGAGAGGGCATCAACATAGTAGCGGCATTTACTGATTAATTCCTTATCTTTTGGATCAACAAATTCTGCTAAGATCAAATAAGCATTTTCTCCATGTTGTTTTTCTTCTTCTCCAGAGCGAGATTCAAGCCACGCCGCTTGATTACGAGTGATCCCATAATTTTGGACTGATGCTTCAAAGAGAGGCTCAATCATTGTGGGCACGAGGGCCTCAATCCCCATATTTAAGGCCGCTGTTCCAACTTGCCAAGGGTGATCAGTGGAGTAGATCGCCGAGCGAAGAAGAGCATCATGATAATTCCAAACAGGATCAGGGCGATAACTCCATGGAGTCTGAGTGATCGTCTCCATAGGTCCACCAAACGCAGCTACGATTCTCCCTAAGATATCTGTATCACCATCTTTATCTTCCGCTCGACCGGCCAGAAATGTATCTACTTCTTTAGGACGTTTATTCATAAGGTGAGAGACATGCTTTCCGAAATCAAGAAGATGCCACATCAGTCCTGAAAAGTATTTTTCAGCATCTTTTTTTTCAGCACTTCCATTTTTCATCGCCACCGTGAAGGGGTGATGGATAATAATATTTTTTCTTGGAATAATAATTTCTTCATGGATAGATTTGATCCAATCAGGCATCGGTCTGTTCATAAAATCCCCTTGAGTTTATCCTCAGTTATATTGATAAGAGTAAAGTCATTGGTCATTATTTTTTCTTCGCCTTTAGTGATGACACCTTTAAAACGAAATGAATGAAGATTATTTTCAGTCAAAGTGACTTTGATATCGAGAACATCACTCGGACGAGCAAAGGATTTAAATTTAGCGGAGTGAACGGCACGAAGAACTCCTAAGGCATGGCCTTGAGTCCGCTCGGAGTCGTAGTCGGGGACAGGAGAATAAAACTTTGTAATAAGAAGACCCGCTGCTTGGGTCGTCATCTCTTGCATCATGGCCCCAGGAACTACCGGTGTGCCGGGAAAGTGACCTTGCAAATAATACTCTGAAGCCTCTGGAATTTTCTGAGTGTGAATCCTCTCCTCATCGAGATGGATGATTTTATCAACCATAAGATAGGGAGGGCGATGATGAAGCAGTTTTCTAATGAGTGTTTCCATACCTGGATAATAACCCAGGGCGGGCACTAGTTTAATCTTTCAGGGCGTGTGTATAAGATTCGTCACACTAGAATGACTAGAAATTGCGGTAAATCGTGTACCAGACTAATCCACCAGCGATAGCAAAAAAGCTGATTCTTTTTGGCCATGTACTAAGGTCTAGCCAAGAGTTCTCGCCTTTGTTGAAAGCAGCATCGAGAATACAGATGGTATGGATGGTAAGTCCTGGCCAGAAATAGGCATAATATCCACCGGCCACCGCTACTGACCAAATAATCCCAGACATGATCTGGCCTTTAAGCATTTGCCCAAGACCAGGAAGCATCATCGACCATATAGCCGCGATAGAGTTGGGAATTTTATAATCAACAGGGTTTGATGTATTCATAGAGCATCCTTTGAGGAATTAAGACCTACATGAGAGGAATTTTACCATACTCTTCGAAATTAAGCTCGCTCATAAAATCTTGAATAAGATCAATGATCAAGACTCCATTTAAGTGGTCGTATTCATGTTGTGCAATCACAGCTCCAAAGCCGCTAAGTTCAGTCGAAACATATTCACCACGGCGATCAAAATAACTTAAATGAATTCGCTTGAATCTCTCAATCTTTAAACTCTTTCCAGGAATAGAGAGACAGCCCTCTGCTCCCCATTTTTTGCCATAAGAGTCGAGGTACTCAATCTTTGGATTAATCACTATTGTCAGAGGGACACTGGGCCAGCTCTTCATGACGAAAACACGTAGCGATTTATTGACTTGAGGGGCAGCAAGACCAACTCCTCCAGCTTTTTTCATGGTGGCCACCATGTCATCAAGAAATCGTTGAAACTCTGGGGCCTCAATTTCGGCCAGATTGATTTCCTTGGCCGTCTCTCTTAATGTGGGATGACCCACTTTAATGATATCAAGAACGGCAGCATTGGCAGAGGTTAACAAAAGAAAGACGAGGGTGATAAATAGTGTTTTCATCAAGGGATGATAATTTACTTGTGATCCAAAATCATGACATACTAGGTCTTATGACACGCCCAATGATTCTTCTTTTTTTATCTTGGCTCATTTCTATGATTTCCACCCTAGGGAGTTTATTCTTTAGTGAAATCATGTCTCTGCCTCCTTGTGTGCTTTGTTGGTACCAGCGCATTTGTATGTATCCCTTGGTCATAATGCTTTTAATGGGATTCTGGGCCCAGGATCAGAAAGTTTTGCGGTACGCGGGACCACTGGCCGTGATGGGTTGGATCATCGCTTTTTATCACAATCTTCTTTATTATAATATTTTACCGAAGAGTGCCTCTCCTTGTATGCAGGGGATTTCATGCACAACAGTTCAGCTTAATTGGTTTGGTTTTATCACCATTCCGCTTCTCTCGCTGACTGCGTTTACAATTATTCTTATTCTTTTTTCTATGATGATGAGGAAACAAAAATGATGAATTCAAAAAAGACACTTATTCTTCTCTCCCTCGCTATTTTAGGATTAAGTTTTACTCTTGGAGTACTGCTTTATAAAAAATCCCAAAAAGAAGAGATTAAAACCACCACTCAGAATAATGCGGATGTACTGGTGCGTGATTACTCAGTTAAACTAGGGGCCACAAATCCTCAGGTTGTTCTGGTTGAATTTCTTGATCCTGAGTGCGAGAGTTGTCGTGAATTCTACCCCATGGTGAAGATGCTCATGAATGAGTTTGAGGGAAAGATCCAACTTGTGGTGAGATATGCTCCTTTTCACCCTAATGCGGGGATGATGGTCAAGATTTTAGAAGCTGCTCGTCTTCAAAACAAATACTGGGAAGTTTTAGAAGTTCTTTTTAGATATCAACCTCAGTGGGGAGGACATCATAATCCTCGTCCTGAACTTGTCTGGACGTACTTACCTGAGACTGGAGTCAATATTGAGCAGATTAAAGGGGATATGAATTCTCCTGAGATTCAAAAAATCTTAGAGCAAGATATGGCCGATGTGAAAACTCTCGGGATTCGTTATACTCCAAGTTTTTATGTTAATGGTAAGCCTCTTGAAGATTTTGGGTTTGAGCCATTAAAGGCCATGATTCAAAGTGAGCTTCAATAAGATGAGTATGCCCAGGCTAGAGCTTGCTCTTACCATGATTCAAAATGAGTATAAGCTCTCACCGGATCAGATACTTAAAATTAAGCGCCGTCTGCTCGCCGATGATAAAGAGTTTGAACGAGTGTGGATGATTTATCAGGATAAAATTCAGCGCAAAGGTGTGGATAAGTTCAAAGATCTTCTGACAGAACTTCTCACTTAAATTTTTGTATTGAGTTGCCCGCAAGCGGCAAGGATTTCATCACCTTTAGTTTTTCTGATGAGTGTGGGGATTTTGTATTGATCCAGAATGCTTTTAAAGGCATCCACTTGCTCCATCTCAGGACGCTCAAATTCTGAACCCGGGAAGGGATTAAAAGGGATAAGATTGATATAAGCATTCTTCCCTTGAAGGAGTTTTCCTGTGGTATGAGCATCCTCATCACTATCATTAAAATTTTTGATTAATAAATACTCATAAGTCACAAACCGATTTTTTCCGTGAGGGATGGCCTCTACAAATGTCAAAACGTCTTTTAGGGGATAGCGCTTGTTAATAGGGATAAGTTTATTTCTCTTCTCCTCAAAAGGAGAGTGGAAAGAGAGAGCGATATTCACATCTGGCATTTCGTCTTTCCAGCGTTCAAGGCCAGGTAAATAACCCGCCGTTGAAATAGTGATTTTTTCTTTGGCCAGAGAAAGACCATGTTGAGAAAGAAAAATTTCACAGGCCTTTTTAACAGCATCAAAATTATGAAGAGGCTCACCTTGGCCCATAAAGACAATATTAAGAATACGGTCATCATCTGGCCTGTGGGCCGAGAGCCATTTCTGCGCTTCTAGGAATTGACCGATGATTTCATCTGTTCCTAAGTGACGAGACAGACCTTGAGTTCCAGTAAAACAAAAACTGCATTTCATGGCGCAGCCAACTTGAGAGGAAAGGCAGATGGTATATTTATTATTAAAAGGAATAAGAACAGTTTCTACTTTTTGCCCATCATGAAGTTTAAATAGAAACTTCACCGTTTTATCATCTGATTCTTTTACCGTATGAATTTCAGGTAAAGAAAAACTCATTTCTTGAGATAAAAATTCAATAGATTTTTTGGCAAGATCAGTGAGGCAAGGTTCACTTCTTCTTTTTTTATAGTGCCAATTAAATAAAAGCCCTGGCCCAGAAGGGGGCAGTTCATGAAGAGCAAAAAGCTCTTGCAGCTCTTGAAGGTTGTACTGATAAAATGAAGACTTCATTGCTTTGGATTTACCATGGCCTTGTTTTCATGGCCACTCTAACGGTATTCTTCACCCTCAACTTTTGTGATGGAGTAATGTCCCGGAGGATCACTGGCCGGGAAACTTTCATCAATAGTTTCATCAAGTTTTTCTTCATCAGTCATCACATGTTGCTGATCATCTCGCTCACATTTCTCGTCTGGTTTTTCATTTTGACTCATAAGCACCTCCACCTGAATAAAAGAGCAATTCTCATACCAAGCTAAGTAGCTAATTTAACGTTTACTCCTCCTCTCACTTTGGGGAAAAATGCCTCTTTGCTTTGACGTCTCTAGCTGACAGAGGAGTGAGAGGCATCGTAAAATAGGCCCATGAATTCAGTGGAAAAAACGAGTCTTCATCCTCGTAATCAACATCGCCTGCGCTATGATTTTAAGGCACTCACTCAGACTCTTCCTGAATTGGGTCCCTTTGTTCGTCTCAATGATTACGGAGATGAGTCAGTGGACTTTGCTAATCCCAAAGCTGTGAAGATGCTTAATCGAGCTATCCTGAAGCATTTTTATGGAGTGGGGCATTGGGATATTCCAGAGAACTATCTTTGTCCTCCGATTCCTGGCCGGGCCGATTATATTCATCATGTGGCCGATCTTTTTGAGTCACCAAAAAATTTAAGAGGACTTGATATAGGTGTCGGGGCCAACTGCGTTTATCCCCTTATCGGACATTCAGAATATGGTTGGAGCTTTGTTGGTGTGGATATTGATCCCGTCTCAGTGAAATCGGCCAGTGCTATTGCCCAGATGAATCATCTTGAAGATAAAATTTTAATCAGACAGCAAGCTCATCCTGAAAATATTTTTAAAGGGGTGATTGATCCCCAAGAGCATTTTGATTTTACTATGTGTAACCCTCCTTTTCATAGTTCACTTGACGAGGCCATGCAGGGCTCGAAGAGAAAGTGGAAAAATCTAGGGAAGAAAACAACTAAGACTCCTGTGCTTAATTTCGGCGGACAGGGAGCGGAGTTATGGTGCGAGGGCGGAGAGGCGAGATTTATTAAACGGATGGTGGATGAAAGTGTGAACTATTCTCAACAATGCCGCTGGTTCACCACGCTTGTCTCTAAGAAAGAAAATTTAAACTGGGTTTACCTGGCCCTTCAGAAAGTAAATCCTGCTGATGTTCGTACCATTGAAATGGGACAGGGACAAAAAAAGAGCCGTATGGTGGCGTGGACTTATAGGAGTCATAAATGAAAACATTAGACCTGGATAAAATTTATAAAGTGATTCATCAGTTTGTGGAAGAAAGAGATTGGGATCAATTTCATTCGATTAAAAATCTTTCGATGGCCCTTTCAGTAGAGGCCAGTGAACTTGCAGAAATTTTTCAATGGATGCCAGAGGCCGCTTCCAATCAAGTGAAAAATAATCCTGAAGTGATGAGTAAGCTGGAAGATGAAGTCGCCGATGTTTTTGTCTACCTTTTGAGATTGATTGCAAAAACTGATATTGATCTTGAAAAAGTTGTTCTTCAGAAAATGAAAAAAAATGAAGCCAAATATCCGATCGAGCTCTCTAAGGGCCTATCAAAAAAATATAATGAATTATAAGGATGTAAAATGAGAGAGTTCTATCCAGAAATTGAACCTTTTAAAACCGGAATGCTCAAAGTGAGCGAGCTTCATACTCTTTATTATGAAGAAGTGGGAAACCCTCAAGGAAAGCCGGTGGTTTTTGTCCATGGCGGTCCTGGTGGAGGAGTGGACGCTTCCATGAGAAGATATTTTGATCCGAAAGTTTGGAGAATTATTCTTTTTGATCAACGTGGGTGTGGAAAATCAACTCCCTTCTCAGAGCTGAAAGATAATACCACTTGGGATCTTGTGGCCGATATGGAAAAGCTCAGAGAGGAGCTTAAGATTCAAGCATGGACGGTGTTTGGGGGCTCTTGGGGATCAACTCTGGCCCTGGCCTATGCCATCTCTCATGCAGAAAAAGTGAAAGGACTTATTTTGCGCGGAATCTTTCTTCTTCGTGAAAAAGAGATTCGCTGGTTCTATCAAGAAGGAGCGAGTTTTATTTTTCCAGATGCATGGGCAAAATACTTAGAGCCTATTCCTGAAAATGAGCGAGGAGATCTCGTTCAAGCGTTCTATAAACGTCTGACTTCACCGGATAAAGAAATAAGAACTTCTGCTGCCAAGGCCTGGTCTATCTGGGAAGGGTCCACATCAAAACTTTATACTGATCCTAAATTTGTGGAAAGATTTGCGGGAGATGAATTTGCTGATGCCTTTGCACGTATTGAATGTCATTATTTTGTGAATAAAGGCTTTTTTAAAGAAGATGGATGGCTTCTTAAAAATATTGAGAAAGTTCGTCATATTCCGACGTGGATTGTTCAAGGACGTTATGATGTGGTTTGTCCGGCCACTTCTGCCTGGGAGCTCCATCAGGCCTTTCCAGAATCAAAACTTTTCCTGATTGCCGATGCTGGGCATTCGGCCAGTGAAGCAGGGATTAAATCAAAACTTATTGAGGCCACAGATTATTTTGCCACGCTAAACTAATTCATAAATCAAAGGAGATTTATATGTTATATGAAATCACGATTCCTCAATTTACTAAGATGCTCACAAACTTAAACAAGATTATTGATAAAGCGGCCCTGAATGCTGAATCACGCAAGTTTGATGTTGAAGTTCTTTTTAATTCTCGTCTGGCCCCAGATCAGTTTAATTTTATCCGTCAAATCCAGATTGCTTGTGACACCGCTAAACTTTGTGCTTCTCGCCTCAGTGGAAAAGAAGCCCCAGTTCAAGAAGATAATGAAAAAACTCTCGCCGAAGTTAAAGCTCGTATTGAGTCAGTGATCACTTATCTTGGAACATTTAAGAAAGAAGATTTTAATGGAGCGGAGGAGAGAAAAATTTCTCAGCCTCGTTGGGAAGGAAAGTATTTAACAGGTGAAGAGTATGCTCTTCAGCACGCGCTTCCCAATATCTATTTCCATATCACAACGGCCTATTCAATCCTTCGTCATAATGGCGTAGATATTGGAAAGAAAGACTATCTTGGAGAAATGCCTCATAAAAAATAGTACAAGACTCATTCATACAGCTGATGCCATTGCTTGGCTTGAGGAGCATTCTTCATTTGAAGGATGCTCTTTTGTGGCCTCTCTTCCGGATATCTCAGAGTTTCAAACGATGACTTTGGCGGATTGGAAGAGCTGGTTTCAAAGTACGGCCAGGTTGGTGCTTTCTAAGACTCCCGATGATGGGGTAACCATTTTTTTTCAATCTGATATTAAAGTCGACGGGCATTGGGTGGATAAATCCTATCTGGTGCAGAAAGCGGCTGAAGAGCTTGGACATGAAATCCTTTGGCATAAAATTATTTGTCGCTCGCCAGCGGGGATTGCCACATTTGGTAGGCCCTCTTATTCTCATATGCTGTGTTTTTCAAAGGGAAGACGTCTTCATGATTTGGCCAAGTCAACTCCAGATGTGATCCCAGACCTTGGTGATAAAACATGGCAGCGTGGGATGGGATTTAATGCCTGTGTGATGATTGCAAAATTTATCAAAGAAGAAATTGGCTCTCATACTCTTATTCATCCTTTTTGTGGTGAAGGCAGTATGGTGTCTGTGGCCAATCATCTCGGTCTTAATACTATTGGGATTGAAAAAAGCCGCAAGCGTGCTGAGAAAGCAGAACGCCTTGAAGTGGCCCCTGATGGTAAATCGTGGAATGTGATTTAATGAATCAGTCAAATGAGCTTATTAAACTGGCCACCACTGCTATGCCTTACGGTAAATATAAGGGGGTTGCCCTTATTGATCTGCCGGAGCCCTATGTGGTCTGGTATCACCAGAATGGTTTTCCAGATGGACAACTGGGGCATCTTCTCGGTCTTCTTTATGAAATAAAACTTAACGGATTAGAATATTTAGTAAGAGAACTTCAAAAATGACAACATATATCGATCAAACACTGGTCTTCATTGGCTCGGCCTTGCTTATGGTTCCTATCTTTCACCGCTTAGGCTTTGGCTCTGTTTTGGGCTATTTGATTGCTGGTGTTCTTGTGGGGCCTTTTGGTTTTGGGCTCATTCATGAAGCAGAAAGTGTGCTTCACTTTGCAGAGCTGGGAGTGGTTCTTCTTCTTTTTATTATTGGGCTTGAGATTCAACCTCAAAAACTATGGGAGATGAGAAGAAAACTCATTGGCCTTGGTGGGCTTCAAGTTCTTTTTTGTGGTGTGGCCTTTACCTTAATCTCTTTTGCTTTTGGTTTTTCTTGGATCACTTCGCTGGTTTTGGGACTTGGCCTTTCTCTGTCTTCAACTGCCTTTGCGATTCAAACTCTGACAGAGAGAAATCAGTTTAATACAGAATTTGGGCGCTCTTCATTTTCTGTTCTCTTGATGCAGGATTTGATTGCGATTCCGGCCCTGGCCATTATTCCTCTCTTGGGACAATCAAAAACATCACAGATTCCCTCTCTCCTCAGTGTAGTCTCTTTACTATTAATTCTCGGCGCTCTGGTGGTTTCAAGTCGAATTCTGATCCGACCTTTGTTTCGAATTATTGCTGCCACTCGAACCAGAGAAATTTTTACGGCCGCCACTCTCTTTATTGTTCTTGGTGTGGCGACCCTGATGGAAAAAATTGGTCTGTCTGCGGCCTTAGGAACATTTGTGGCGGGAGTTCTTCTCGCTGATTCGGAATACCGTCATGAGCTTGAGGCCAATCTAGAACCTTTTAAAAATCTTTTGATGGGTCTCTTTTTTATTGCCGTGGGGATGGGCGTGAGTCTTGAACTCATCGTGCAAAAACCATTGATCATACTTGGACTCGCTATTGGTTATATGAGTTTGAAATTTGCCATTATTTATGGCGTAGGGCGAATGAATCAGCTCAGTCATGAGAATGCTAAACTCATGGCCTTAAATATTTCTCAAGGCGGAGAGTTTGCTTTTGTGATTTTTGGAATTGCTTACGCCACTGGACTTGTTCCTCAGGAAACGATCCTCATGATGACGGCAGTGATTTCTATTTCTATGATTTTCAGCCCTATTCTTAATATTATGAATGATCAGATCAATGCACGTTTGTGCAAAGATCAAGCAAAACCACAATATGATGTTATTTCAAATGAGTCTCCCGATGTGATTATCGCGGGCCTAGGTCGTGTTGGTCAGATCTTTGCTCGTGCTCTTCGGGCCCAGGCCATCCCTTTTGTGGCCATTGATCATGATTCAGAACAAATTGAGATGCTGAGAAAATTTGGAAATAAGGTTTATTACGGTGATGCCTCAAGAGTTGAAATTCTTGAAGCGGCGGGAGCAGGCAAGGCCAAGTATCTTATCCTTGTTATTGACGATGTAGAGGCTTCTCTACGAACAGTAGAGATTGTGCAAGAGCATTTCCCCAAACTTAAAATTTTTGCTCGCGCTCGTAATCGCGGCCATGTGTTTGATCTTATGGAGATGGGAGTCACTCATATTAAGCGTGAAACTTTTGATTCAAGTGTGAGTTTTGTCAAAGATCTTCTTATTGAGATGGGACACACTAAAGAAAGAGCGGCGGAGGTTATTGACCGCTTTAGACGTCACGATGAAGTGATGGTGAAAGAGCAATTTAAAGTCCGCAAGGATGATAAGATGTTTGTCAGTGTTTCAAAACAGGCCAATGCTCAATTGGCCGATGTCTTAAATAATGAAACCTATCAGTCTTATTTAGATAACGGTGTGAATTAAATCACACCGTGCTTTTTAGCAACTTCATCAAAATACATCATACATTTTTTAGCGTAATTTCTTTTCTCAATATACTGGCCTGGGTAGAAACTCTTCTTAAATCCATAGGCCACAATATCTTTTAAGTGCTTCACTTGAATATCAAAATTATCCACGGCTAATTGGAATTCTTGAGAAACGGTTGTATTCGAGACCAGCCTGTTATCTGTACAAATGGTAAGAGACATACGGTTATCAAGCATGTGCTTAAAATTATGATTTTTAATATCTTTAATCTCAGGATTGGTTTGAAGATTAGACGTTAAGCACACTTCAATGGTCGTGCGTTTGTCGGCCACAAAAGAAATGAGATCAGAGATGTATTTTTTCTTGTCTGTGATTGTTGGATCAACAATTTTCTTTTCATCAAATAGATAATACCCGTGCCCAATACGATCGGCATAACAATCAGTGATGGCCTGAAAAATACTCTCGGCCCCATAAGCTTCACCTGCATGAACTGTCTTATGCATAAAGTTTTTATGAGCGTAGTTATAAACTTCTTTAAATTTTCCTGGTGGATACCCTTCCTCTTGGCCTGCGAGATCGATGCTCACTATGGGAATACCTTTCTCGTCACGAATCTTCACAGCGGCCTTCACCATTTGGAGGGCCCCTTCTTTAAGAACTTCCATCTCTTTTGAGTATTCCATGGTCTTAAAAAAGTTTGTATAGAAAGGAGAGTAGCCCTTTGGACCAAATTTTCTCATGGCGCAGCTGATGATTCCATAATGAAACTCTGGACGAGTTCCATTTTTCACTTCATCACGATTATTAAATTCTTTTTTAGCTCGCTCAAACCCTTTATAAGACGCCTCTAGAATAGTTTCCATAGTCAGACCACGGTCTAGATCCATTAAAAGCTGAGGAGCGAAGCGGGCCTCGATATAGTGAACATTCTCATTCTGATTATCAATGGCGAGCTCATAAGAGGCGCGTTCAATATTTTCCAGATCACGAAGAACCGAGCATGTGTATTGAAACCCATGAAGGTATTCACCTAGATTGGCGTAAGACTCTTTGAAGACAAGCTCACGCAACCCTTCTTCAGTATACGAGGGAAGTTTCACATTATTTTTTTTGGCCATCTCAATGAGAGTCGGAATTCTCATCGAGCCATCCAGATGCAGGTGAAGATCTGATTTAGGCATTTCTTTGATAAAGGCTTCAGTATATTTTTTCATTTAAGGTACCATTCCTTGAATAATTAAAGTGGCCGAGGCTTCATTACAGGCCATGGGAATATCATAAACAGCAGCGATACGAAGAAGGGCCTTCACATCAACGTCATGGGGATGTGGGGCCAGAGGATCCCAGAAGAAAATCACACAGTGAATATTTCCCTCAGCAATGGCCGCGCCAATTTGTTGATCGCCACCCATGGGGCCACTTTTGTATTTAATCACGGGAAGACCCACTTCCGCCTCAATACGTGTCCCTGTGGTACTTGTGGCCGAGAGGTTAAATTGTGAGAGTTTATTTTTGTGGTGTAAAACCCAGTCGACCATCTTTGTTTTAAGATTGTCGTGGGCAATAAGAGCGAGGTTTTTCTTCATCTTTACCGTTCTTGTCAGTTAATGGCCAAGGGCCTTCTCCTAAGAGTAGTCTTAAGAGGTTCTATAATCAAGAAAAAGAGGTTGTTTGTATGCTTACTGTTCATCACTTAAATAACTCGCGCTCCCAAAGAATTCTCTGGCTCTTAGAGGAGCTTGGTGTGGAGTATGACATTAAGTTTTATGAGCGTGATAAAGAAACCATGCTGGCCCCGGCCTCACTTAAACAGATTCATCCTTTGGGTAAATCTCCTGTGGTTACTGATGGCGAAAACACAGTGGCCGAATCTGGGGCCATTATTGAATATTTGGTAAATAAATACGGTAAAGGAAAACTTAAACCACAAGAGGGGACTCCATCTTCTCTGAGTTATACCTACTGGCTTCATTATGCTGAGGGCTCGGCCATGCCACCACTTTTACTCAGCCTGATTTTTTTAAAGATTGAAACAGCACCTATGCCTTTTTTTATTAAGCCTGTGGCCAAAGGAATCGCGGATAAGGTCAAAAAAGCTTTTATCGGGCCCCAGCTCAAAATTCATTTTGATTATATCGAATCTACTCTAGCGAAGAACGAATGGTTCACCGGCAGCGAGTTCACCGCGGCCGATATTCAGATGAGTTTTCCTCTGGAAGCGGCCATGGCCAGGGGAGTGCTCACTCCTTCTACCCACCCTCATTCATTAAAATTTCTTGAGACCATCCACCAGATGAGCACCTATAAAAAGGCCTTAGAGCGTGGTGGCCCTTACGATTACTCAAATTAATACGCCGCCCTATAGACAAGTGATTTCCAAGAAACGTATGTTTTTAGAATGAAAAATATTACCCTTTTGCTCTCTCTTGTCTCTTTTTCTCTTCATGCTGGTGTCCTAGAAATGGATCAGTACCCAGAAGATAGAACTTATACTTCTGCCGATAGAGGAATGATGCCTTACCGTGCTCTTTCTCTTTATAAAACGGGAAAGTTCACCCTCACTTATGATGACGGTCCTCATCCAACAAGAACTGCTAAAGTTTTAGACGTTTTAAAAAAACATAATATCAAGGCCACATTTTTTGTTCTGACTTCACTCATTAATGAAGGCAACGCTCATCTTATCAAAAGGATGCTCGATGAAGGTCATATCGTAGGCTCTCATGGGGTGACTCATGATCGCTCAGATGATCTCACTGAAACTCAGTGGAAGACAAAAGTGAAGCAGTCTTTTGTTGATCTGGCCAAGTGGCATCACCGTGCAGGTTATGAAATGACAAAATTTTATTACCGCTTTCCTTATGGGGCGTACGGTACTCGTAAGGATTATCATTCTATCAATGCTCTTCGCGCCGTCTCTCAAGAACTTCTTGGAGACAATTGCATTCATATGGTTTTCTGGGATGTAGACACAGCTGATTGGGTGCCGGGCATGACCTCAAAAGAAGTGGCCCAAAATATCATTGCTCATAATGAAGGCGGAACATTTGTAGGATTCAAAAAAGTGGGATCAACTTTTGTTAAAAATCCAGTAGAGCTTAAAAATCCTCCGGCCGGTGGAGTAGTGCTTCAGCATGATGTTCATGAAGTGAATATAGAAGCCACTGAGATGTTTCTGAATTATGCAGAAGAGAGACTTCTGGATATCGTTCCTCTTGATTCCATCGAAGAATTTAAAATCACCAAAAATTGTAAGTTATGAATAGACTGGATTTAATCAAAAAACTCCCTAAGGCCGAGCTGCACCTCCATATCGAAGGCAGTTTTGAGCCTGAACTTATGTTTGAAATCGCTAAACGTAATAAGGTGAATATTAGATTCAATTCCGTAGAAGAAATTAAGAAGGCCTATGATTTTCACAATCTTCAGTCTTTTCTTGATATTTATTATGAGGGAGCAGGTGTGCTTCTTTATGAACAAGATTTTTTTGACCTTACCATGGCCTATTTAAAAAAATGCAAAGAGGATAATGTTGTTCATACTGAAATCTTTTTTGATCCTCAAACTCATACCGACCGTGGAGTCAAATTTGAAACTGTTTTTAACGGAATTCAAAAAGCTGTGGATACCGCCAGGTCTCAATGGGGAATCACCTCACACTTGATTATGTGTTTTCTTCGTCATTTGTCTGAAGAAGAGGCCTTTAAAACCTTAGAGATGAGTCTTCCTTTTAAAAAACATATTATTGCCGTTGGACTAGATTCATCTGAGGTAGGACACCCACCTTCGAAATTTCAGCGCGTTTTTGAAGCGGCGATCAAAGAGGGCTACTTGACTGTGGCCCACGCGGGAGAAGAGGGACCTCCTTCATATATCTGGGAAGCTCTAGATCTTTTAAAAGTGAAGCGTATTGACCATGGGGTGCGCTCCATTGAAGATGAAAAATTGATGAAAAGGCTTATTGAAGAAAAAATGCCACTGACGGTATGTCCGCTTTCAAATATCAAACTTTGTGTGTTCAAGAAAATGGAAGATCATAATATTAAAAAGCTTCTGGCACAAAATGTGAAAGTAATGATCAATTCTGATGATCCTGCGTATTTTGGTGGATACGCGAATCAAAATTATATCGCTACAGCTGAGGCCCTTGATCTTTCGAATGCTGAGATTATCCAGCTGGCCAAGAATTCTTTTGAGGCCTCATTTATGCCTGAAGAGATTAAGCAGAATTGGATCAAGGCCTGTGAGGCCATAGCTTAATGCCTGTTAAAAATTCTGATTTTCAAAAATCTGAGAGACATCATCTCCTTTATGGGATTTTAAAGTCTCGCACAAATGAATTAAATGCCCTTACCGTGACTGAGATTTATGAGATCCTCTCGCGAGAGGTGAGTGTGGACCGGAAAACGGTAGGGCGAGACTTAGAAGAGATGAGTGGCCCTTATAAGCTTTTAGAAACTGAAGAAAAACCTCGCCGTTATTATGTATCCTCTGATTTTACTCCTGACTATGATTTAAGTTTTAATGAAGATGAGCTTCAGACACTGATTCTTTCTCTGGAGAATCTTCGTCATGTGGCCCCGGCGGGAATGGAGAAGATCATCAGTGGAGTGAGAGCTAAAATTCTCAGCAAAATTCCCAAAACTCTGGCGGAGGATTTTGCGCGCTTTCAGCAAAAGCTTATTGTGACTGATTCCATTGTAGGGATGGAGCAAGAAGAAGAGGGAGAGTCTATCAGGCCTATCCTCGAGGCCTTAAGACTTGATAAGGCCATTCGTGTGAAAAACTTCTCACCCTATAAAAAGGAAAAACCTAAAAGCCGCATCATTCACCCTTTGCTTTTAAATCTGACAGGAGGAATTTTTTATCTTATTGCCAGCGATCCAGAGGATAAGTTTAAGATTAAACGATTCAGAGTTTCACGTTTAAAAGAAGTTGAGATTCTCTCTGAGAAAGTGAAGTTGAAATCACCTGCCATCCTTAAGAATCTAGATTTTAGTTTCGGCGGTTATGGGACAGGGGATGAGCCGCTGATTGAGTATAAAATCAAATGCAGTGGAGAGCTTGCGCTGTTTTTTAAAGAGCGAAAATTTAATAAAACCCAAAAAATAAAAGAACTCTCTCAAGGTTTTTGTGAGGTGAGTTTTAAGTCACGTTCAAGCCGAGAAATAACGAGACTTCTGGCCGGTTTTGGTGAGGAACTTCATGCCGTTTCTCCGAAAGAAATTCAAGATCAAATTCAGTCCATTTGGCGTTCTGGACTCAAAAAAATCAAATAATTAGCTCGGGACAGTTTTTGTCCCATGACTTTGTCATACTAGATCTCAAGTACGGAGGTCCTTATGAAAAAAGTTAAGACAAAAGGTTTCAGATTAGTTTCAGGGCATGTGGATGATACATGTTGTGTGGCCAGTCTCGCCATGGCCTCAGGCATTCGCTATTACGATGTTTTAGCGAAGTTAAAGGCCTCAGGGATTTATACAGATGAAGAGATGGCAGAAAAATCTTATGCCATGGATGATGATCAGTGGCTACGTGCTGTTGACTTATTTAGCATCGCTGAGGGGACCGGTTATTACCGCATTCGAGAGAATGAGTATCACAAGAAGTCACTTGATCCCCTTTGGTTGAGTCATTTAGAAAAGGATTTTCTTATTACTCAGCTTTTTGCTAATGGTCAGCAGCACGTGATGTTATGGGTCTATAATGACGGAGATCCCTACATCCGAGACTGTAATTCTGGTCGATCTGGAGGAATCAGACGAGATTTCTCACGGATCCAGATTATAGAGGCCATTGCTATCAAACGGCGCCGTGGGAGGCAAGATGGAGAAGACAAAGTAGCTTAGGCCTGAGTAAGATAGGAGAAGTTATCTAATCACAAAGGATTTATGATGAAATTTCTTCTCCTACTTACGTTTGTTTCCCTGAGTGTTTTTGCTGCTCCTAAGAAAGCTCCTGTTGAAAAAGTTGAAGCGAAAAAAAATATCGTGGTTCTTATGCAGACATCTCATGGTGAAATTGAAATCGAGCTTAATGCTGAAAAAGCACCAGTAACGGTGGCCAATTTTCTCAAGTACGTTGATGAAGGATTCTACAACGGGACTATTTTTCACCGAGTGATCAATAATTTTATGATCCAAGGTGGTGGGTTTGATGAGAAAATGGTTCAGAAAAAAACGAAAGCTTCAATTAAAAATGAAGCAGGTAATGGTCTTCTTAATGACACAGGCACTATTGCCATGGCCAGAACAGGAGATCCACATTCGGCCACGGCCCAGTTCTTTATTAATGTGAATGATAATTATTCACTTAATCACACGGCGTCGAATGAAGCTGGATTTGGTTATGCTGTTTTTGGTAAGGTGACTAATGGTATGCATGTGGTTAACCGAATCAAAGCAGTGAAGACAGGGACTATCGGTATGTATGGTGATGTTCCAATGGATCCAGTGATTATTAAAACAGTGAAAAGAAAGTAGTTTTTCTCAAGGGATCGCAAATGCGGTCCCTTTTTTTATACAAATATAAGAAATCTTAACTTCATGACTCGTTCTCAAAAGGTTACCTTAGTTGCAATAACGACTAAGGAGTTACGGTGAACATTTCTTTCCCTTTGATTTTATCCCTTATTTTTCTCAGTTCTTGTTCAAATCTAAAATATGATCCCAATACATTAGATAAAAGTTTCTTAAATCAAATGGTTTATGATGGTGATAGAGCGACTGCTCCTGGTACTCTTTTCGCTAAAAGAGAAAGAGAAATTGTCCATGCTCTTTGTAGCAAATGTGAAGAAATCAACAATGCAGAATTCTCCAGAGAATATAGTGGTTTCATTCGAGACAAAGAAACCATTCGGCAAGCAATGGTAGATGTTTTAAAAGAGATAAGCACTCTCAGTGGGAACTGTGTCATATTCTCATTTTCAGCAGGTGACAAACCAAGAGTCGTTGAAAGAAGTGATAAGCCGGATTCGATTCATTTTTATACGTCATACTCATATTGCCCAACAGATAAAATCGAAAAAATGAATACGATCAAGGCTGGCTATGTCTCTGGAAAGATAAGCAAAAATGAGGCCTTTAAGCTTATCGAGAAGTTATAGCGATAGGACGTTTTTATCCTTTGATTGTATTATTTATACGAAAAAACAGTAGGATATGTTAGCAGGGTAGACATTTTTGTCTTTTGGGAGTAAGGTTTAAATGAGTGCTGTCGATAAGAAAGAAAAAGCCACGGGTGTTCAACAGATAATTGAACAGGCCTGGAAAATGGGAAAAGTAAGAAATGATTCTACTGCACACTCGAAGCAAAGATCTGAGGAGAGAGCGATTGATCCTCTAGATCTTAGAGACGTTATTCTTTACGGAGATCGAGAGGAAGAAGAAGATGAATGGAAAGAAGAGCGTGGACATTGGACCTACGCTCTTAGAAATAAAGATGTTGATGGAAGAGATATTCGAATAATTTTTGATATTGAAGCTTTTCCTGATGTCGTCGTTGTCACTGTAATGCATGTTTATCCTTAGAGGTTTTTATGACAAAAAAAGTAAAAGAGCTTATTGCTGAATATACTTATAATGATCTTGGTTTCCCAATTATCATCAGAGATGTCGTGATTGTTGAGGACCGAGGTTATACCTATCCATTAATTAATCAGAATGGGATTATGCTTCAGGTTGCGTATTCACTAGTTACAGAGCACCACCTGCTAGATGGAGCAAGACTTCATTTTGTTAGAAGATTTTTAAACCTCAGCTTAGATCAATTTGCTTCGTCTATTGGAAATATATCGAAGTCGACACTTCATAAGTGGGAGAGCGAAAAAGATAAAATCTGTGATTTGAGTCACGAGCAATTGAGATCAATTTATTTTGAATTAAAAAATGAGATCATTAGTCAAATTGGTAAAACAATGGATAAAGAACTTGTGAAAGATTTTTCAGATGGCGCAGAGATTCCACCATTAAATATAGCCAAAAATAATTTGATCGCTGTGTAACTCAAAGGGAGCACCTTTGAGTTACAGGAGATTTTCTTGCTCACCAAATTGTTTATTAATTACAAGTTCCTGAAGTCCCACAAAAGTTTGAACAACACTCAGAACTCCAGTCACAAGAATTGCCTCGACGAACACAACTTCCGCCTCCAGCATCACAAGTCCCAGTAGAGTTACAATAACCCGAGCAGCACTCACTATTCCAGTTACACGAGTTTCCTGCACGTACACAACTTCCGCCTCCAGCATCACAAGTCCTGCTAGAGTTACAGTAACCAGAGCAACAATCACTGTTCCACGTACATGATTGTCCTGCGCGAGTGCACTGAACTTCCTCTCCTTGATAATCAAGAACATCCTCAATAGACTCAACTGCGCCTGCAAGAGAAGACATAATCAGAACAATAAAGATGACCAAAAATTTTAAGCGCACGGGGGAACCCTTTTTGTGAGAAGTATTGAAACTTTAAGTACCAATGAGCTTTTTTTGTGTAAACGAGTGCATTTTGGGACTGGGATTATTTAAATTGCTGAAATTAGTTAATCCTGAAGGAGTAAAATTAAAACTTTGTCTTACTAATTACTCTCACAACTCTTTGCAGTATGAGTCAAATCCGCTATAAAGGGCCATGGCCAAAAAGAAACTTCAATCCGGACTCGAGCTTTCGGGAATCGCTCCCAATATTCTTCTCAAACATGTTGAGAATACGAACCCTTTTCTCTTTCAGGGTGAGATCCAAACTGATGGACCAAAGAGGGCCTACCTCGCTAAGCTTGTTTTCTATAAAAAAAATCTTAATCTTCTTAAAAATATCGACCTCGCTGAATATTTTTATCTTTGTTTAAGTGCTCATTGGGCCACGGCCGGAACTTTTGTTCCTACGGATGTTGATAATCAAATCCGTGAAGGGTTGTGGAAGCACGGACTCATTGAAAAATATATAGAAAAGATGGCCCGCTATACGATTGATTCATGGACTTGGGATTATGAGCAAGTGACCAATCGCAAATCCTATAATCCATCACAGAATCAAGTCATGAGTACCCACGAAGGAACATGGCTTTCTGTGGCGATTGGGGCTTATTGTGCTTTAAAAAAATATCGTCGTGATTCATTGGCCGAGGAAGTGAGCAATGTTATTCTGGCCGAGATAGAGAAAGAAGAAAAACTCCTTTTGAACCTTCGCGAGAAACGAGACCATATCAATTTTCTTCGCTCAACCGCTCTTATGGCCCATAATTTTGGAGACCTTGATCGAGTCATTGATCAGTGGGGAATGGCCGAAGATGATCCATTTAGAGTTCGTATTTATAAACTGGGCCATAAGTTAAATCCAAACTACTCGCAGGTTCTGGCCTATGCAGGACAAGTGAATAAACAATTCCTCTCGGTAGAGAATCATCGCCATATGTCCATGAGGCAACCTAAATGTCTTCGTAAATCCTTTGAGTTTCTTATTCCTGTAGGTCCTTTTATGGATTCCTGGGGAGAGAAGCTGGGAAGTAGTCCAAAGCTCTCACTAGAAGAGAAAGGCGAGATTGTGGCGGCTCTCTATGAAGGATGGACTCGTCAAGATCTGGCCATGGGTTATATTCGCGCCTACAAAGGCCTGACTGAGGCTTTGCCTGAGGGACTCGATACCCTGGCCCGAGATGTCCCATATGATTTAATGAGCACTATTCGTAAATCAAAATTTGGTAAGCGAGCTGAAATATCCTTAGAAGACTTTGAAAATGACTATAAAAATATGCTTGAGGCCTTTGTGTGCCCAGTAACAGGAATGAAATTTTAATGAAAGAATTATCTCTTGAGGGAAGACCCTTTATCGAACTTTGTGATGCTCTGAAATTGACAAATCTCTGCGAGAGTGGAGGAGCGGCCAAGCATATTATCGCCGAAGGCAACGTAAAAGTTGATGGTAAGGTTGAGCTTCGTAAAAGGGCCAAAATCCTTACTGGGCAGATTATTGAATTTAATAATACAAAGATTAAAGTTCTATGAGTGATATAAAATCAAAAGATCCTCTTCACGGCATTACACTCGAAAAAATTGTCACTGAGCTTGTTGAGCGTTATGGCTGGGAAGCTTTAGGTGAGATGATTGATATCAGATGTTTTAAGTTTGACCCTAGTATCAAATCGAGTTTAACTTTCTTAAGAAAAACGCCTTGGGCAAGATCAAAAGTTGAGGATTTATACTTACTTATGAAGCGAGGGGACTAGGTTTTGTTTAGACCTGTAAAAAGTTCAATCTCCTTGCTCTGAATTTAATCCTTCATTATCTTAGGGCCATCACCAACGGAGTCACTATGAAAGTCCTTCTTATCGCTTGCCTGTCTCTCTTAAGTCTGTCGGCCATGGCCACAAGTTTTAATTGTGGTGAGGAGAAGTGGGTGACAAATCCTGGTGTGAGCAATGGTGTGTTTACAGGCAAGCTGGCCGCCGATTGTACGATCACCACATCGAGTACAGGAAGTATCCAACAATTAAAAAATTACTACGAAGATGAAGCCTTAAGAGGGGCCTATATTGTTCATTCTGGGCCAGTGGCCGATAGCTCACTTGGGGGAGCAGGACTAAAGTATGATCTCACTGTTAAAAGTGCCGAAGGATTAATGAGAAGTATTGTTCGTATGACCAGTGATGAAAAGACGAAATTTTATTACGTGGCCGAATCGAAGGAAATTAAGTTCTCAGGCATGTCAGAATATCTGCAAAAACTAGATATTGAAATTAAGGTTCAAAAACTAAGTGAGACTAGCTTTAAGCTAACTCTCATTAATTTAACAAAGGTTCGTAAGCCTGCTCTGGCCCCCGCGGGAATCTTTGATTCTATTGCTCAGAAGAATAGTAAAAAAGAGTTCCGCAAAAACCTTTTGATTCTCGCCAAAGATATTTCTTCAAATCTTTAAGACCACAGATCTTGATAGAGATTGTGAGGATCATAATTTTGGGCCTGGCGTTCAGGACTAAAAATGCGATCTCTTGGATCTGTGCCAACCCCAGCGACATAATTCCAGTTTCCCCAATTACTTGAAGGATCGTAGTCGATGAGCATTTCTTCAAAATACTGGGCCCCTAATCTCCAATCAAGATGAAGAGTTTTAGCAAAGTAGCTTGCGACGTTTTGCCGACCTCGATTAGACATCCATCCCGTTTGATTGAGCTCCTTCATGTTGGCGTCAATAAAGCGCTGACCTGTTTGTCCCGTTTTCCATTTCTGCCAGTCATTGAGCTGGGCCTTATTAAAAGAGGTGAGATTCTTTTTTGGTTGTAGGCCATTGAGAGCAAACATTGTATTGCCAATTTTTTTGCTATAAAACTTAAAATAATCTCTCCAGAGTAATTCGAAAAATAACCAATAAGTAGATTTGTTTTTTTCTCTCTCGTCCTCGTATTTTAAAATTTCTTGATAAATGAATCTCGCCGAGAGAGAGCCATTAGCGAGCCACGGAGAAAACTTTGTTGAATCATCAAAATCAATCATCCCATTTCTTGTTTCTTCATAAACACGAAGTTTGTCTTTAGTCCAAATATAGTCCTTAACTCTGGCGAGAGCGTGAGATTCGCCTCCCATGAATGATTCATTTTTTTGTTTTGTCTCAATGATAAACGATGGCAGATCAAGTTTAATGGGAGAGAGTTGAAAGGGAGCCATTTCAAGAGGAGACTTAATAATGATGTCGGCCTCAATTTTTTTTCTAAACTCCCCGAATGCCATGGGCATTTTTCCTAAAACAAAAGGGAGATCTTTTTCATGGATGAGAGTTTGTTGATCATAGTCCTTGATTTGAATGCTCAAAGAATCTAATTTAAGTTTTAATCTTTTTTCATCTCTGAGCTCATAGCTTGTATATTCTCGAGTATAAAAAAGGCACTCCATTTGGTGCTTTACCATGAGGTCAGGCATTGTTTGGTGAAGTGAGTAAGGAATAATATAAAGTTGAAATCCATGGGCATTTAGTTTCGCAGAGAAATCATCAAGAGTTTCTTTGATAAACATCTGCCTGAAAGAGCTAAGTTGATCAAAATTATAAGGAAGGCAGTACAAAAAAGCCCCCTCTGAGCTAGAGCGCAAAAAATCATTAAGCGCACTATTATCATGAAATCTTAAATCACTTCTTAACCAGTATAAACTTCTCATGCTAGTTAGTTAACACAACTTCCTATTTTTAAGTAGGGCCAGTTCTTAGATTTGTGATGTACAATCTTGGCATGACTGAAACTTCAAAGCTTACTATCTGGATTGATTCTGACGCCTGCCCGAAACCGATAAAAGAGGTCATCTATCGTGCCTCTCATCGACTGCAATTACCTGTTATTCTCGTGGCCAATTCTTATATGTCTGTTCCCCCTGGAACCTTAATTCGCTCCATCCAGGTTGATAAAGGAGCGGACGTTGCTGATCAATATATTAATGATCATTGTGACATCAAAGATATTGTCGTCACTCAAGATATTCCCCTGGCCGCTTTGATTGTGGCGAAAGGGGCCGTTGCCATTAATCCGCGAGGTGAGCTTTATACTGAAGATAATATCAGTGAGCGTCTGGCCATGCGTGATTTTATGAAAGAGTTAAGAGATAGCGGGACAGTCACTGGTGGGCCAGCTCCATTCAATGCTAAGGATGTAGAGCAATTTGCTAATTCTCTGAATAAAATTTTAACAAAGTTGGTCAAATGAAAAAAATAATAACTCTACTCTCTTTGATTGCTCTTACTGGTTGTGGTTCGATCAAATTACCCTCTAAAACAGAATCTTGTTTTTTACTCTACAACGTCAAAACTGGAGAATATGAAAAAACAATCGGTGGCGCTCGTTGTGAAGAAAGACATTCACCTTGTTCGACTTTTAAAATTCCTTTGGCGGTCATGAGTTTTGATGCAGGTATTTTACGAGATGAAAATACTTCTTTCCTTTGGGATGGCCGTCAAAGAATGCTTTCTGTTTGGAATCAAGATCAGTCGGCACTTTCTTGGATGCAGGATTCAGTCGTTTGGTACTCTCAAGAAGTGACAAAAATTATGGGGGCCAAAAAACTTCAAAGCTATATGAATAAGTTTAGCTATGGAAATAAGGATTCTTCAGGTTCACTCACAACTTCTTGGCTGACACCTAAAAATGAAGCTGAGGCCACGATAAAGATCTCAGCTTATGAGCAAGTCGATTTCATGAAAAAGCTCTGGAGTGGAACACTTCCGGTTTCAAAGAAGTCCATAGAGATCACTAAAAAGATTACTTATCTTGAAACATCAAAAAATGGTTATGTTTTGAATGGGAAAACAGGATCGGGGAGTCTTGGTCCAAACAGAGACAGACGCTTAGGCTGGTTTGTGGCCCATATTGAAGGCCAAGGAAAAGAATATATTGCTGTCTATACCTTCAATGACAAAGAACATATTAAAGACGCTGGCTTTGGAGGACCTGAGGCCAAGGAAGAAATGAAAAAGCAATTAGCGAAAATGAAGCTTTGGTAAAATCTACTCTTTAAAATAAACTTTAGGAGGCTCACCTTCTTGAAAAACTTCAGGTGTGGGCCCTTGGACTTTAGTCAGCTCAATGGTTCTTCCGAAAAGAGAAAATCCAATAAAACCTCTGACCTTAATCGTGTTACTACCTTCTTGCCACATTTTGCATTTATAAGTGTGACCCCCTTCAGGGTCATAGATCGTTCCGGAGTCCCATGTTTCATCACCATCAAATTTGAGACCTGAGAGGATTTCAAGACCTAGAATATGCCGATCTTGAAGGGCCTTATCTGGATTCTCCGTATCTTTCATGTCGATGGATTCAGGGCGAATGGCGATGATTCGTCCATGATAAGAGTCTTCTTTTTTAAAAATCTTTATTTTTGCCTTCTGTTCCGGAGACCACCAGATACCCAAAATATCATCTGGGCCTGAGGCCAGAGATGGTCCTGTAAAGGTAAGAATAAGTAAGGTCAGCGCCAAAAATCGATAAGTCATGAAAAACACCTTTTACCTTCTTATCTTAGAGGATGTTTCTGAGTTTGAAAGATAAAAACACTCTGGACAGATTGGAGAATCTTAAGATTTGATAGAAGGGTTCGTTTAATCAAAGGAATCCCGTGAAAATCTCCCATCTTTTAATTGCTTTAACTCTTTTGCAGACTAACGTCTGGGCCCACGATGATCATGACTGGAGTTCAGATTATTTAGGATTTTTATCGGTTGAGTACACGGTGACTCCTGTTTCTTCAAGGAAGATCAAAAGAGCAAAACGAATTGATGTTGAATTTTATAAAGAAAAGCTTGCTATCTTTTCTGGTGATAAGGCCTTTAATGGACAAATGATTAAAGAGCGTGGGACGGCGAAGAATTTAGATATCGCACGTGCCTTTCTTAAAGCGGAGTACGAAGCGGTGGGCTTTGAAGTCAGCCTTCAGCCTTTTTCAAGTGGAGTGAATTTTATTGCTGAAAAAAAGGGTCTAAAGAATCCAGAAAAAGTTCTTATCCTGAGCTCACATATTGATTCAGTAGGAAATAAAGGGGCCAACGATAATGGAACGGGGACAATTGGTCTGATGACTGTGGCCCAGGAGCTGGCCAAAAATAATTATGATTTTACTGTCCGTATCCTAGGTTTTGACCGCGAAGAAGTGGGACTTAAAGGTTCTGATGCTTATGTGGCCACTCTAGCGCAAAAAGAGAATATCATTGGGAATATCAATTTTGAGATGATGGGAACAAATTCGCGTAAGGATGGGGCCTTCCATATTATCGATTGTAAATATGGGTACTCTCAGTTTTTAACAACTGAACTTAGTTCGGCCATCTCGACACTTTCTTTGCCACTGACTGTAGTGAAAGGGTGTACTGATCGCAGTGACCATGCTTCATTTTGGAGAAAGAAAATCCCAGCAGTGGTTGTTTCAGAAAATTTCTTTGGGGGAGACTCAGATTCTTGTTATCATGCTAAGTGTGATATTATGGATGACCGACTTGATTATGGTTATATGAGCTCAATCATGGAAGCCGTTCTAGAGGCTTCAGAAAAATTATTAGTAAAGGCAAAATAGTCTATGTCAGAGAATGAATTAAGTGATGAGATCTTTTTAGGAGTTATGGATTTGAATGAAGCCAAAACTCATCAGATTAGACTTAAAAATCAGAATATTCATTTAAATTTTAAAACTCACGGTGAAACCTGTACCACTGGCTGTAAAGTGACAGTAGAGGTCTGGGGAAATGCCGAAGATAAAGATTTTATTCAAAAGTATTTTCAAGATGAGTTTAGAAAGAATCTCGGTGGGCATCAGATAAATCCTGAGGCCTTTGCCGGAGTTTTTGATCCTTCGGCCACGGAAGTGATCTGTCAGGCCTGTGGAACTAAGTTCGCACCAACGAGCAACGAGTGCCCAGATTGCGGTTTGATGTATTAGTAATCCGCCTTTCGGTTTCTCTTTTTTTCTGACTCAATTTTTTTCCCTTTAAGGCGCTTTTCAATGGCCGACCGCTTAGGCTTGGTCTTTTTGCGTGGCTTGGGCGGAAAGCGAACTTCCTCAAGCATGGCATGGAGTTTACTGACGCAATCGTCAATATTGGCCTTCTGGGTGCGATTTTTTTGACTGGTGATCTGAACAAGACCGCTGTCGATAATATAATTGCCGTAGCGCTCTCTAAAGCGCTGCTTGATCTCTTGAGAAATAGACTCTGAGATTGAAATATGCCAATACATCACCGCTTTTGTATTCACTTTATTAATATTTTGTCCACCGGCCCCTGAACTTCGAGCAAAAGAGAAGGTAAATTCAGAAAAGGGTATTTTTATTCTATCCATAGATAAGTAGAATTATAGCATGAGTGCTAAGCTTTGGTATGTGTATATTATTCAGACAGAAAAGGGGATCTTGTACACAGGGATTACGACAGATATTGACCGTCGCTTCTCGGAGCATCTTTTTGAGTCTAAAAAAGGAGCCAAATTTTTTCGAGGATCGGTTCCTGAGAAAATTGTTTACCGTGAAGAGTGTGATTCTCGCTCAAGTGCTAGTAAGAGAGAAGTCCAAATCAAAAAGATGAAACGGGCCGATAAATTAAGGATGTGTTTTGGATAAGCATAAAATAATTAACGAACTTATTGTTTTGGTTCAAGACGAACTTCAGAAAGCGGAGGAAGCTTTTGCTTCAACTAATGCACTTGCTACTGAAGGGGACGTGAAACAAGAGAGTAAATATGATACTCGAGGCATTGAAGCGGGCTACCTGGCCGGTGCTCAAAAAAAACGAGTAGAAGAATTAAAGTTTGATCTGCATAAACTTGAGGAACTTCTTCACTTTGAGTTTAAACAGACGGATGAAGTAGTCTTGGGTTCAATTGTGACTGTGGATATGGGAAAAATGAAGAGAACCTATTTTATCTCACCTAGCTTCGGAGGTGTTCACCTCAATGAGCAAGGCAGAGATCTTCATGTTATCACTCCGGTTTCTCCTGTTGGTGAGGCCATGCTGGGACTGAGCGAGGGTGATGAGTTTGAGTTTGATTCATCAAAAAATTATACTATTTTAAAGATAAACTAAGGACCGTTGTGCTGTTGTTTCTTTTTCAAATCATTGTCAAACTCACTGGCTGGAAGTTTATCAATAAAATTCCAACTGATATCGGCCCTCATGTCATGGTGGGTGCTCCTCATACGTCAAACTATGATTTTATCCCGGCCATGGGTGTGGCCTATCATTTGAGACCAAATGCTAAGTTTGTCATTAAGAGTGATTGGTTAAAATTTCCTATGGGGCCAATTTTTAAAGCTCTAGGTGCTATTGGCGTAAATAGAGAACTTATTAAACAAGGGAAGGTGGAGAGTTCAACGGATCTTTTCGCTAATCTTTTTAAAGAGCATAAAAATCTTGTTCTGATGATTTCACCAGAAGGGACGAGAAGCCCAGTTGAAGACTGGAAGAGTGGATTTTATTATATCGCTCAGAAGGCAGGAGTTCCAATCGTTCTTGGCTACGCAGATTATGCCAAAAAAGAGTTTGGCCTAGGAATGGTGATTTACCCTACAGATTTTGAAGCCGATATGAAAAAAATGGCAGACTTTTACCGTGATGTTCAAGGATGCAACCCTTTAAATTTTAAATTAGATAAACGCTTTAAATAAAAAAAGAAGAAAATGAAACCACACTCACTTGGCATTATTCAAATTATCCTTTCTGGTCTGATGTTTAGCTTTATTGGTCTTGTGGGAAAGATCGCTTTTGAGCGCGGAATCCTATCTATGGAACTCTTGGGCTACCGCTTTGTCTTTTCTGTGGCGATTCTCTTCCTTTATATGATGATTTTTAATCGCTCTCTTTTAAAGACGAGTTTTAAAAATATCCTCTTGTTTTCGGCCTTAGGGATCGGCGGATACTCGATGATGGCGATTAATTTCTTTTTTGCCTTAGAGAGTATTTCAGCTTCTCTCTGCGTTTTACTTCTTTATACTTATCCCATTATCGTGGCCCTTATTGGACATTTCTTTTTGAATGAAAAAATATCAAAACAGAAAGCTATTTATTTTGTCCTCGCCCTGATTGGTCTGGTGATGCTTGTTTCTGGAGAAATTGAAGTGCGACAAATGCAAGGACTGATTTTCGGTCTGTTGTCAGCTATCTTTTATAGTCTTTATATCGTTCTCTCTAAGGTCTATATCAAAGAGACACCGGCCTTTACCGCTATTTTTTATGTTCAGCTGGCCTCGGCCATCTTAGCGGTCTCACTTTCATTCACAAGCTTTGAGCGCTATTTCTCAGTGATTGAACATTCTTACGGACTGATTTTATTCTTTGCCCTGGTGAGTACTTTAGGGGCCATGGTTTTATTTATGGCGGGACTTAAAAAAATTAAGAGCTGGGAAGCGTCGATTCTGAGTCTTGCTGAACCTCTTTTTGGGGTTCTTCTCTCAGTCTTTTTTCTAGGTGATCAGCTCAATGTTCTTAAAGTCAGTGGGGGATTATTAGTTCTTGTCTCGCTGGCGTTTATATCGCTGCCTCAGAAAAATAAAATTTAGTATTCATAGTGCATGGCAATTCCCTTTGTTTGGGAGTCAAGAATGGGCACTACTGAGACAGATGATTTATTTGATTGTTGAAGTCTCTGAATTCCCCAGCCGTAAGCAAGTCCAATAGTTGCTCCAGCAAGGACATCGTGAACCCTGTGTTTATTATCGTTGACTCGGCTTGCTCCAGTGAGAAGAGAGATACTCATGGCAGGAACTCCCCATTTCCAACCATGTTCTGCCCAAACATAACCACTGAAAGCAAAGACAGTTGCAGAATGACCAGATGGAAATGAGTTTCTTTGAGAATGATCGTGAGGTCTTGGTTCTCTCACAATATATTTCAAAACAGTTGTTGTCCCACCTGCATAAGCTGTGGCCTTAAACATCCCGAGGGCCTTCTGATATGCTTGTGGGTCTCCGCTATATCCTAAGATAATATTGGTAAGAACATAGGCCGCATTGGGAACAAGCTGGCCCGCTATATCTCCATAATTGGAGAGATCTCCAAGTGGTCTATTGTTAACAATCTTATTATGACCTCGGTCTATTTCTTCTTCAAAGATAATAGCAAGAGCAGTGAGGGAGCCGCCGGCGTAAAGAAAATAGCGGGCCTCTTTTCCAGTGGGTGAGAGTAGTTCGTTTTTAAAATCTTTGCTGTTCCAAGCGAAAGCTGAGTAGCTGATGAGAGCAAGAGTAATTAAGAATATTTTTTTCATGGTAAAATTGTATTCTCTGGGACATTTTCCTCCTAGGTATTTTAAGTTTTAGGGCAGTTAATTTATCTTAATGAAATGGGATATAAGACTATTTTAGACAAGTGGTCAAAAAAGCCTTTTTCACTAGTAACTTAGTCTGAAAAATTCTAGATTAAAAACATGAATCGTTACGCAGTCATAGATTTAGAAACCACTGGTGGAAGTGCCTACTCTCATAAAATTATTGAGATTGGGATTATTCTCATCGATGGCGCTGAGATTGTGGGACAATTCTCCTCTTTTATTGATCCTGAGCGAGATATTCCCTACGGCATCACTAGACTCACAGGAATCAATGATTCCATGGTGGCCGGGGCCCCAAAATTTTATCAATTGGCCAAAAAAATTATTGAACTTACCGAAGGTCGCATCTTTGTGGCCCATAATGTTCACTTCGATTACTCCTTTGTGCATAAAGAATTCTCTGATCTAGGGTACAGCTTCAAGGCCGAAAAACTTTGCACCGTGAGACTGGCCCGAGAGCATTTCCCTGGTTTCTCAACTTACTCCTTAGGACCATTGTGTAAGTCCTTAGGGATAAAATTAGAGAAGGCCCACCGAGCGTTAGATGATGCCAAGGCCAGTGCTGAAATTCTTCTTAAAGTTTTAAATAATGATAAAAAAATTATTCCGGAGAAACTTGCTTTTCCTCCTCATTTCAAGAGCGATGAATATGAAGCTCTCCCTTCAGAAGTCGGCGTCTATGAATTTTTTGATCAGGATGGATTTCTTTTGTATGTGGGGAAGAGTCGCTATATAAAATCTAGAGTGGCGAGCCATTTTAAAGTCGATTTTGAACGCAAAAATGAGCTTCAATTTAAAAATCAGATCAGTAGTGTGAAAGCGACTAAAACATTCTCTGAACTTCTGGCCTTACTTTTAGAAGATGCTTGGATTAAAGAAAAAAGGCCTCGGTATAATATTAGTAACAGGCGTATCAGAGAAGAGTATGGAGTTTACGAGGATCAATTAGTGAGTGGCGAGTGGAGTCTGACCATTAAAAAAATTCATAATGATCTGACACCTCTTATCGCTGTCAAAACTCGCCGTAGTGGAGAGTTCTATATAAAAAAAATAATGAATCTTGCCTTATCTGTTCCGGGAGAAGAGTCTCTTCGTGACAAAGTTCTTAAGCTTATTCAGAATCAACATTATCCTTATGCTAATTTTAATATCATTGAAGATTCTGTCGTCATCAAGGTCAGAGAGTCGGCCCTTACTGAGGCCGAGGTTTATAACCGTGAGGATGGGGAACTTCTGGAAACCTATAAACTTCGAGAGAGTTTGGACTCAAGAAGCATTATCATGGCCTATACGGCCAAAAAACGTTTAAAAATCGTCCCTTTTTACCATGAAAACATGTAATTAATATCCTGTTTGATTGCTCCTATGTCCCTCCTTGGGTAGTATCCGGCCCTATGAAAGATGAGATAATAAACCCCGATGAGCTTCCCATCACCGCTTGGCTTCCTACGACTGTAAAGGAAGCAAAGAAGCGTGGATGGGATGAACTTGATGTGATTTTGATCACAGGGGATGCCTATGTGGATCATCCGGCCTTTGGAGCCGCGGTCATGGGACGCATCTTTGAATCTCTTGGACTTTCAGTGGCCATCATTGCTCAACCAAATTGGAGAGATGATCTTCGTGATTTTAAAAAATTTGGCAAGCCTCGTTTATTTTTTGGAGTAACTTCAGGAAATATGGATTCCATGGTGAATAAGTACACCGCTGGAAAACGTCTTCGTTCAAACGATGCTTACACTCCAGGTGGCTCTCCTGATTTTCGTCCTGACTACGCCACAACTGTTTATACAAGAATTCTCAAAGATCTCTATCCTGATTCCCCAGTTCTTATTGGAGGAATTGAGGCCTCGCTGAGAAGAGTGACTCATTATGATTTTTGGGAAGATAAGCTTCTTCCTAATATTCTCACAATGTCAGGGGCCGATCTTCTTGTTTACGGAATGGGGGAGCAGCCTATCCGTGATGTGGTAGAGTATTTAAAACGTGGAACACCTTTTAAAAATCTCAAAACCATTCCTCAGACAGCGATTCTGATTGATGAGAATGAAGAGCTTCCTAAGAACAAAAAATGGGAAACTTTTGAGCTGAATTCTCATGAAGACTGTCTGGCAGACAAACTTGTTTATACAAAAAACTTTATGCATGTTGAGGTCGAGTCTAATAAACAATATGCTCGCCGTTTGGTTCAAAAAGTTGAAGGCAAAAAGATTGTTATTAATCCTCCTTATCAAACCATGACCGAAAAAGAAGTGGATGCTTCATTTGATCTGCCTTACACACGTCTTCCTCATCCTAAGTATAAAGACCGTGGTCCTATTGCTGCTTTTGAGATGATCAAGTTTTCAGTGAATACGCACCGTGGTTGTTTTGGTGGATGTAGCTTTTGTACAATCTCGGCCCATCAAGGAAAGATGATTGCTTCTCGTTCTAAAAAATCAATCTATAAAGAGCTCGATCAGATCACAAAGATGCCAGACTTTAAGGGTTATCTTTCTGACCTCGGTGGGCCTTCGGCCAATATGTATCAGATGAAGGGAATTGATCAGGACGTCTGTGATAAATGTGCCGCTCCTTCATGTATCTTTCCTCAGATTTGTAAAAATCTTGATACTAATCCACAAAAGATGACCGAGCTTTACCAAGAAGTCTCAAAGCATCCAAAAGTTAAAAAAGCTTTTGTGAGTTCTGGTCTTCGCTATGACTTGATGTTTGACCCAAGATCAACTCATAAAAAAGAAGATGAGGCCTATGTTGAGCAGCTCATCACTCATCATGTCTCTGGACGCTTAAAAGTGGCCCCTGAGCACACTGAAGATCATGTCTTAAAGCTTATGCGTAAGCCAAGTTTTGAATACTTTAAAAAATTCAAAGAGCGTTTTGAGGAAGTCTCTCGTAAAAAAGGACTCAAGCAAGAAATCATTCCTTATTTTATTTCTTCTCACCCGGGATGTAAGCCCGAAGATATGGCCCAGCTTGCGGCCAAAACAAAAGAGCTAGGTTATAAACTTGAGCAGATCCAGGATTTCACTCCAACGCCAATGACTGTGGCCACAGAGATCTATTACTCTGGTTATCATCCCTATACATTGAAGAAAGTGGAGACAGCGATCAGCCTAGACGATAAAACGAAGCAGAGAACATTTTTCTTCTGGTATAAACCTGAGAACAAGAACTTCATCAAAAACTATTTGTCTAAGATGAAGCTCTTTGAACTTCAGGATAAGTTGTTTGGTTAAGCTTTCACTTTTTCTGTTTGAGAAGAAACATAGCTAAAAGTATATCCACAACTACTACATTGTTGAGTGACGTTTGTTTTCTTCTTAAAAACATTAAATTTCACATTTTGATGAATCGTGGCCACGGTATTGAGATCACGGTCTCTAATTTCACCTGTTTTCATATTCTTTGTTTCAGTCCCTTCAAAATGAGTCCCAAGGTTCTCTCTCCCAACCGTTTTGAGAGCGAAAAATTTTTTACATTTTGGACAACGAGTGGAGTAAACAAAGGCCACAACAAAAAAGAGCGCCACAGCTCCTGCTCCTAAGATGATGTTCATCATAAAGCTTTCCGTTTTTGCGTTTTTCTCTTCAGCGTCTTTTTTCCACTGAAGTCTCTCCGCGCACACTGGCAGATTAAGAATCACCTCGTCTTTACAGATATTATCAAGGTATTCGCCAGTGACTGTTAATTGGTCAGCGCCCTTAAGACCTTTCTCACAAACAGCATTGTCTTTTGAGGTCGTACAATCCATCACGAAGCCGATAAACAGATCTTTGTTATCTGTCTTGGGAAGAATACCGCTACAAAAATAAGACTGGCCGCCGGCCTTGACGATGGCAGCACAGTTTGAGGCGGTGTACTTATTATAAACTTCATTGGCCCTCTCCATACCGGGAGCATTCTCTTTATTGGCGTTATCAAGAGGGACAGAAAGCATATTAAGACCAGCATCACACATCATTGTTGAAGCCGAGTTACAAACCTCTTCAAGCTTAGTGAGAAACTTAGGGTTGAGTGTGGGTTCACCACCTTCGTTAAGACCAATTTCACGAGTCACTTTATTGTACCAACCATCCGAACAAGCCGTTTCGTTACCTTGTTGACATGCCTCGGCATACTGTTCAAAACTTGAAGTTTCATCGAGCTGGGCAAAAACATTTGTGGATAAAATAAAGGCCAAAAGAATCATTCTTTTCAAGCAAAACTCCTCATGAGTAAGTAAAGGTGATAGCTAAATTATATGAAGTTTCTTAAAGACTAAAAGAGAAATAAAAGGTTATTCTGGGTCTTATGACAACCTTAATTACACTTCAAAACTTGAGCCTCTCCTACCCCCATAAAGTCATTTTCAAAGATGTGACTTTTACCCTGAATCAAGGGGATAAAATTGGTGTTCTCGGTCTAAACGGACACGGGAAATCTTCTTTATTTAAGATTATTTCAGGTGAGGCGAAACCTGACACAACTGTTCCACCATTTATTTATGATAAGAACAAAGACTTCACGTTTTTTTATGTTCCCCAGGAGCTTCCAAATTTAGAAAGATGGAATGTGGCCGAGTATTTCTATGAGTTTCATCCGGTTTTCAAAAAAATCAAATTCCAATTGGATGAGATTTCAGAAAAGCTAACCAGTGGTGAAGGTGATTTCGAAAAACTAGTGGATAAGCAGGGACATCTTTTTGAGGAGCAAACCAAGCTTGGAGTGGACCGTATTGAAGGTCAGTATACAAGTTATTTGAAACTCTTTGGAGTTGAGAATACAGATCGCCAGATGAGTTCATTGTCTGGAGGGGAGCAAAGAAAGGTGGCCTTAAGCTTAGGTCTTTCTGCTCCACAAGAACTTATTCTTTGGGATGAGCCTACTAACCATCTTGATTTAGAGACTATTCAAGATTTCGAGGATGAGCTTCAAAGTTCTCGTAAGACTTTTATGATCATCTCCCATGATAGAGAGCTTTTAAATAATGTGGTTGATCGCATCGTTCATATTCAGCAGGGGAAGCTTCAAAGTTTCTCCGGAACCTATGAAGCCTATTTAACTTATCTTCAAGATGAACAAAAACGTCGTGAAAAAGAATTAGACCGCTTAACCAATACTCATCGTCGAGAGTCAGCTTGGATTATGAGAGGAGCTAAAGCTCGTCGAACGAAAAGTAAAAAAAGAATTGAAGATTACGGTAATCTTAATGCCACTATTGCAGAACTTAAGTCCAAGGCCCATAAATCTGTGAGTTTAAATTTACAGTCGTCAGGAAGAAAATCTAAGATTCTTGTTTCTGCTGAAGAGGCCACACTTAAGTTTGGAGAGAGAACTCTCTTTAAGAATATTAATTTCTCAGTGGCCAAGGGAGATAAGATCGCTCTTCTAGGTAGAAATGGAGTAGGGAAAAGCTCACTCTTAAAACTTATCCTCGGTGAGCTTGAACCAACTGAAGGAAATATGAAGCGCCTTGATCAAATTGATATGGGCTATTTCTCTCAGAAACGTGAGTCTCTTAACGACAATCAAACGCCGTGGAATATGATTGGCGAAGGAATTGATTTTGTTATTTCTAATACAGGTGAAAAGAGACATGTGGCGAGTTATTTGGAAGGATTTCTTTTTAGCTCAGATGAGATTAAGCGTCCTATTCACACATTCTCAGGGGGAGAGAAGAATCGTCTTCAGCTGGCCCAGTTTATGAAACATGCTCGCGATCTTTGGATCTTTGATGAGCCTACCAACGACTTGGATTTAGAGACCATTGGGATTCTAGAGGAAGAGCTTCGTCATTATCCAGGGGCCTTGATTGTTGTAGGCCATGATAGGGCCTTTATCGATAATGTCACTGATAAGTGCTGGGTGATTCATGATGAAGAGCTTCATCATTTTGAGGCCGGATTCTCTCAAGCAGAAATATTCCTTGAGGCCATTCATCTTGAAGAAGAGATGAAAAAGAAAAATCCCTCTCAGGCAAAGCCAGCTTCAGCACCGGTTGCGGCCAAAGAAGGAATGACCAATAAAGAGCGTAATCGTTACAACCAGATTTCTGGTGATATTGAAAAAGTAGAGCTTAATATTGCAACACTCAAGTCTGCTTTAGAAAAAATTGACTATGCTTCGATGACAAAAGAGTCAAAGGCCGAGATGGAGAAATACCAAGCTCAGTTGGAGAAGGATGAGAAAAAGCTCGAGGCCCTCATGGATGAGTGGGCCGATCTTGAGTCTAAGCTTTAAACGATTCTTTCAGTGCTTGAAAAATAAGTTTTCCTTCTTTTGAGCGAATCATTTCAGGATAACAAACAAGGGCAAGCTTATCTTTAAAAGAAGGAGTTCCTTGAACTCTTTTAAGTTGGAGACGTTGAGATTTGACCACCTGAGAGGGAAGAATCGCTAGACCTGCTCCTGAATGAACCAAGCTGGCCATGAGTTCTAAGTTTTGAACTTCGATTCTCTCTTGGGGGGCAGACTTCCAACGGGACAAGATAGATCTGGCCTGAATCATCTCAGGATTATAAATCAGACGGTCTTGATATCTCTCCTTTGATTCCCAGACAAAAACATCATCTTCACCGATAAATCTAGTAATAAGGCCCTGAATTGTCAGGGGATTCATCACCACAGCAAAATCAATTTCACCCTGGGCCACCATTTTATTGATCTCATTAGATGAAGCATTAATAATTTCAAAATCGATCTTAGGGGCCTCTTGATTCATCAGTTTGAGAAAATTTCCTAAGATAAACATTCCCACTGAGGCATGACAGCCGATCTTAAATCTTAAATTCGCACTTTGTCCTTTGATCTTATGAAGAAGTCCTACGGCCTCTTGGGCCAGGGGGAGAAGTACCTTGCCCTGGGGAGTGAGCTTAATACCCTCACGACTCCTAATAAAAAGAGACTGGGCCAGTTCGGTCTCAAGTTTTTTGATCCCAAGAGAGAGGGAGGGCTGGGCCATTTCAAGTTTTTCAGAGGCCTCAGAAAGAGTTTTTGACTCAGAGACGGCCAGGAAGTTTTCGAGGTCTTTAAAGGTGATACTCATATTTGTTTTTACCTATAGTAAGTATAGAGTTCATTGGAATTACAAATCTATGTCTTGGAGGTACAAATAGTCAAATCCAATGAGGAGGAATTGTATGATCGCTAAACAAATTTTTGAAATATTAAGTGCTTATTCCAATAACCAGGGGCAAGTGGAGAATTTCTCCCTTGTTCCTCTCTATGAGAATATCCACGATAAAATACTCGCAGGCTCTCGTCTTGTTTTTTTATTACCGGCCTTTCCGGCCAAAAGTCCAAGCCCAGATAAAACCATTGGCCCTCTTCCAGACCTGGGCGAGGTCCTGGCCTTGAGTGAGCTTAATTCTATTTGTGAAAAGATCACCGCTCTTTATCCAGTTGGCGCAGAAGTGGTCATTTGCTCTGATGGAAGAGTCTTTAGTGAGGTGGTGAGTGTGAGTGATGAGAATATCACGAAATATTCTGAAGGGATAAAGAGTATTATTGATGAGTTTAAACTGACTCATCTCTCAACCTTTGCCCTTGATGATTTATATCCAAATCTATCTAATGATGAACTTCGCCAAACATTGATGAAAAATTACGCCAAAACGGAAGCGGAGATTCGTTTCTATGTAAAAAATGATTCTAATTGGAGAAATCTCTTTAATGGGATTCACCGTTTTATGATGGAAGATCAGGCCGTGCTTCATCCAGAGAAAACACGCAGTCAGCTCCAAAAAGAAACTAAAAAATTAACTTATGAGCTCGTGAGAAGATCTGATGCTTGGGGAGAGTTATTGTCGGCCCATTTTAAAGGGGATCTCAGACTCTCTATTCATCCTTATCCTCTCTATCACAACAAGTTTGGGATCAAGATGGTTCAAAGCTCAAATAAGTGGGCCACTCCCTGGCACAATGTTACTGTAAAATCAGGAGAGTCTTATCAGCTCATGCATTTTAGTGAAGCGCAAAAATTAAATCCTACTCGCCGAACCTTTAAGGAGAAATATGTTTATTTCGAAGTATAACTACACGACGGATGCGGATCTTATTGAGTATGCAGCGAGCTTAAGCCTTCAATCGGGCAAACTTGAAGATAAACTTCTTCACTGGGATTTCGGACCGCTTATGAATATGAGTTATCAAACAGAGGCGCAAAACTATCTTTTCTCATCCGAGAAGGTGCCCTTCCATTGGGATGGGGCATTTTACCGAGAACCCCGAAAGCTTCTTTTTCTTTGTCTTGAATCAGAAGGTGAAGGGGGAGAAACTCTTTTCACTGACACTGAAAAAATTTGGGAGAGCCTCTCCCTTGAGGATCAAGAAAAGGCAAAGAAAGTTACCATGATATACCGAACGGAAAAGAAGGCCCATTATGGAGGAGAGATTAGGGTCCCTCTTGTTCAGAAGCATCCAGTTTCTGGAAAATTTATTCTTAGGGTGGCCGAGAGAGTAGAAACGAAGCTTAATCCAGTAGAGCTTATTATTGAGGGAATTGAGGATGGAGAAGATTTTTATCAGTTTCTGAGAAAAAAACTCTATTCTCCGCAGTATATGCTGGCCCATCAATGGGAGAGAGGAGATCTTTTAATTTGTGATAATTTCACTTATCTCCATGGCCGAAACCCTTTAAACCAAAATCTTAAACGCTCTTTTAAACGGATACAAATTTTATGAAATTAACAAAATCAGGAACAAGCTTTTTTGATATTAAGAAAAATAGCTCTAGTTCAGAGTTTCCTAATCTCTTTACAAATTATTTATTAAGCCACGGAGAGACCTATTTTTGGGAAAAAGGGAATTTTCATGTTGTGACCAAAGCTGCCCATGCCAAAGAAATTCTTACAAGTTCAGCTTATTCAGCAGACCGTGGATCTTTTTTTATTTCAAGGATGCCCAATCTTGATCTGAGATTGATTGGTGATTTTTTTAGTGTGGTAAAAAAAATGATGGTGATGAGCGATGATGCTGATCACTTAAAAAAAAGAAAGCTGGCCAGCCTTGGTTTTGAGGATCATATTCTTGATAAGTTTACGGAGAAAATGAATCTGACGATTAAGGCCTTGCTCTCGGGTTTAAAAGAGAGACAGTGTTTTGATTTTTCAGAGGATGTTGCCAAAAAATTACCTTCAACAGTTCTTGCTGATCTTTTTTCTATCCCAGAAAATGATCGTCCTCAATTTTTAAATTGGTCAATGACCATGACTGGTTTTTTTGGAGGAGCTTCTGAGTACCGCAATGAGGATGGCATAGAAGTGAATCAAGCGGCGTTAAATCTAAAGAATTATTTTTCTCAATTGATTGAGCAGAGAAGACAAAGTGTCGGAGAAGATTATGTTTCGATCTTGGTGAGAATGCAAAAAGTGATTGGGTTGAGTGATGAGGACTTAATCTCTCAGCTGATTATGATGCTAGTGGCGGGAATGGCCACGACCACTGATCAAATAAATAATATTATGTTTTTACTTGCTGAACGAATTGATCTGCAAAAAGATCTTAAAGATAATCCCTCACTTATTCCTCAGGCCATTGAGGAGATGAAGCGTTTTGATCCTGCTGTTACTTTCATTTTCCGTGTGGCCAGAGAGAAGACAATGATTGGTGATCAGCCCATCGAAGTGGGAGATGTTATTTTTATTTCAACTCATGCGATTAATCGTGATCTTCCCGCAAATGAAAGTCCTTTTGAGATTGATATTCACCGTAAAGCTCAACATTTTGCTTATGGCCATGGCCCTCATTATTGTATTGGGGCCAAGCTTGGACGCATGGAAATGCAATGTTTATTCCAAGAGATCTTGAGTTCATTGCCTTTATTTGAGCTTGATTCAGAGAAAGAAGCGATAAGAGATCATTATTCTCTCTCTTTCTCAGGATTTAAGGCACTTCCTCTTAGGTTTTTGGCTGGCCACCAGGGGAGAGAGGGGTCTAAAATTTAAGAAGATCTATTTAACCTCGAGGATGACTATGAGTAATTATACCCAAAAAGAAATTGAAGCCATTTATGGACGTCCCACGGCGAGTCTTGAGACGAGCAGCTATATGTCAAAAGTCTATATGTGGATGACTATTGGAATTCTTGTGACTGCTATGACGGCGATGACAGTGGCCACTAATACAGAAATGCTTTACGCCATTATGAGTAATAAGATTCTTTTTTATGGACTTATATTCGCAGAGTTTGGTCTGGTGATTTGGCTTTCTGCTGGTATTAATCGTATGAACTCGCTTATGGCCACAGCGATGTTTCTTCTTTATGCTGCACTTAATGGTGTGACACTTTCTATCTTTTCTATGGTCTACACGAGTGAAAGTATCCAGAGTGCTTTTTTTACAACAACCATCGCTTTTGCTGGACTCAGTGCTTTTGGCTTTGTGACGAAAAGAGACTTAGGCCCAGTGGGATCATTTTGTACTATGGGTCTGTTTGGTCTGTTTGGTTTTGCTATTATTTCAATTTTCTTTCCATCAGTAATGGGAACTATGGCCTCACAAATTTATGGTCTTGTTGGTATTCTCGTTTTTGCTGGATTGACGGCCTATGACACACAAAAAATTAAAAATATGGCCCCTTCAAGTCGTGATGCAGAAGGGTTTCAAAAAGGGGCGATTATTGGCGCTCTGAAATTGTATCTAGATTTTATCAACCTTTTTCTTTTTATTCTCCGCTTTGGCGGTAATCGTAAATAAAAGATAAACTGCAGGATGGGGCAAAGTTTTAAACTCTGCCCCTAAAGTTTTTACCAAGAGATTAGAATAAAAAGTTTAATGTGAGTGCCAATAAAGCAGGAATAGTCTGAATAAAAATGATTTTTTTACTCGCAGTCATTGCTCCATAAATTCCCACAACCGCCACTGAGATTAAAAAGAAGGCCTTAATCTCGAGGCTCCCTTGATAGAGTCCCCAGATTAATCCAGCGGCAAGAACACCATTATAAAGCCCTTGGTTGGCCGCTAAAACGGCTGTGGCCTGGGCCTGCTCAAGCTTCATCCCGAAGGCCTTTCTGCCGTAAGGTTTAGTCCAAAGAAACATTTCGAGGATCATGATCCAGATATGGATGAGAGCGACGAGTCCTGTGGTGATATTGGCCAGAGTGGAAAGCATAGGGAGAAATCCTTTGAGAATATTTTTGATTTCGGTAAGTTATACACTCTATTTTGACATGAGTTTTTGCAGGAATAATACTGTTTTTTATGGTATGGTCGGCCAAATTTATTAAGACCAAGGATTTCTGTATGATCGCTGCCCACGATATTCGCCTCCAATTTGGCGGAAGAACACTTTTTGATGATGTAAATCTCAAGTTTAGCAAAGGTAATTGCTATGGTGTGATCGGGGCCAATGGAGCTGGGAAATCCACATTCATGAAGATTCTTAGTGGCGAAATTTCTCCCACTGCCGGCCGAATTGAAATGACTCCAGGTGAGCGTCTTGCTGTTCTTAGGCAGAACCATTTTGCTTATGAGGAAGAGCAAGTCTTAACGACTGTTATCCTCGGGCATAGTGTGCTCGTTGATATCATGAAAGAAAAAGAAATGCTTTATGCCAAAGAAAACTTCACTGATGCCGATGGAGAGCGAGCGGCTGAGTTAGAAGGACTATTCTCAGAAATGAATGGTTGGGAAGCTGAGGCCAATGCCGCGGCTCTTTTAGCGGGTCTTGGTATCAAAGAAGATCTTCATCAGAAAAAAATGAAAGAGCTTACTGGTGGAGAGAAAGTAAAGGTTCTTCTTGCTCAGGCCTTGTTTGGAAAACCAGAAATTCTCCTTCTCGATGAGCCTACCAACGATCTTGATTTAAAAGCGATCCAGTGGTTAGAGAAATTTATCATGGATCAAGAAGATACAACTGTACTGGTCGTTTCCCATGACCGTCACTTTTTAAACAAAGTGTGTACGCATATTTGTGATATCGATTTCACTAAAATTAAACTCTACGCCGGTAACTACGACTTTTGGTACAAATCGAGTCAGCTTGCTCAGCGTATGATGAACGATCAAAATAAAAAGACAGAAGATAAAATGAAAGAGCTTAAAGAGTTCATTCAGCGCTTCTCGGCCAATGCTTCAAAATCTTCTCAGGCCACGTCACGTAAAAAGCTTCTTGATAAGCTGACCCTTGAAGATATTCAACCTTCCACAAGAAAGTATCCGTACGTTGGATTTAAGGCCGACCGCGAAGCTGGAGATAATCTTCTTCGAGTAGAAGATCTTGTGGTAAGCCTTGAAGGAAAAAAGATTATCAATAAGGTTTCATTTACGATTAAAAAGGGACAAAAAGTTGTCTTCCTTGCAAACTCGGAAGTGGCCACAACCGCTCTCTTTAAAGTTCTTATGGGTGAGATGGAGCCGGATTCAGGAAAATTTGAGTGGGGGATTACAACCACTCGTGGTTATCTTCCTAATGATAACTCTAGCTATTTTAAGGATTCAACTTTAGATCTTATCAACTGGCTTCGTCAGTACTCAAAAGATCAATCAGAGTCGTTTTTACGTGGATTTTTAGGACGTATGCTTTTCTCTGGAGAAGAAGCTCTTAAAAAATGTAATGTTCTCTCAGGGGGAGAGAAAGTTCGCTGTATGCTTTCAAAAATTATGCTCTCAGGTTCCAATGTTCTTGTTTTTGATAATCCGACCAATCACCTCGATCTTGAAACAATTACGGCCCTGAATGAAGGGATGATTGATTTTAAAGGGACTCTTCTTTTCACTTCGCACGATCATGAGTTTATTCAAACAGTGGCCAACCGTGTGATTTCAATTGAAGAAAGAGGAACTCGTGACGAAGAATGTACTTACGATCAGTTCTTGGGTCTCGACTAGATTGCAATAGAAGTAAAAAATCATTATAATAGCGGTTTATGGAAAAATATCTTTTTTCATCAACCGCTATCTATCATCAAGTAAGACTCATCTTTCTGTCTTAACGCTCCCTCATTCCTTTTTTTTAATATTTTCATTTTAATAAACCTATGGAGGTTTTTATGAACAACTCAATCATTTTGATGAGTAAAGTGGACTATCAGCGTATTAATTCTTTTATTGAACGGATGAAACCTATTGAGTCTGATCAGCTTGAAATTGAGCTAGATCGCGCTCAATTAGTGGAGGCCAGTGAAATGCCTGCGGACGTAGTAACGATGAATTCGGAGCTCGTTTACCTGGATTTAGAACTTCTGACTGAGCATAAAGTGAGACTGGTCTATACACTTCGTGCTGATCTAGGAGTGGATCAAGTTTCTATCCTTTCACCACTTGGGACGGCCCTCATTGGCCTTCGTAAGGGCGAGGACTATTCTTTTACTACAAGAAATGGAAAGCATCGTGGGATTCGCGTCCTCGATATCACTTTCCAACCAGAAGCCGAAGAGCGATTTGATCTTTAGGTGTGACGATTAAGCTTCTTGGGATTATAATAGTCCCAAGAAGGGGTTACAGATGAAATACTTACATACAATGATCCGAGTGAATAATTTAGATCAATCTATTAAATTTTATACAGAAGTTTTAGGAATGAATCTTTTAACCAAAGAGGATTATCCTGAAGGTCAGTTTACCCTGGCCTTTTTAAGTTATGGGAAAACAAAATCTGATCCCTGCATTGAGCTAACATATAATTATGGAAAAAGTTCATATGAAATGGGAACCGCGTTTGGGCATATTGCTCTTGGGACTGAAGATATCTATGCGGTTTGTGAAAAGGTCAAGGCCCAAGGGGGAAAAGTCACCCGCGAGCCTGGACCGATGAAACATGGAACAACCGTTATTGCTTTTGTTGAAGATCCTAATGGATATAAGATCGAGTTTATTCAAGTCACTCACTAACTATTACGATACATTCGTCTCAGCATTCTTTGATTGCTAAATCTTTTATCTCTGCTTTTTGATCCTTTATAGTCTCCTCGTTTACTTATGTGGCGAGGAGGCAAAATCTTTCTACGTTTAAGTCGTTGTTCTCTTCTTTTTCTTTTTTGTCTGTTTAGTTCGTATTGTATTTCAGTTGATGACCAGCTGATCTCTCGTTTTTTTCCAGAAGGCACATGAAGAGTCAGACTGACAATCATCATCCTGAGGACGAGGATTATCCATCTCATTGAGTTCACCTTGAAAGGAGAAAAATAAATAATAGGGAATAATTAGAAAAAAGGATTGGTCTCTTACATGTTGGTTTGGATTATAGCAGGATTTTAAAAAGTTTCCACCAAAATATCATTCTTACAATTCTGGCAGAGTGATGTCTGAAGAAGAGTTTCGGCTACATCTTCAGCACTTACGGCCTTATATTTACCAGGAATAAGAGGGTTAAGGATCGGAAAAATGATTTGACCTAGGCCTTCGAAAAATCGGGAGTCCGCTCTTTCACCTAATAGGAGTGAGGGCTTAATCAAGCTCAGTCTTTTCAGATTAAGATCTTTTAGGGCCTGCTCAAGCTGGCCTTTGGTTTTGTTATAAAAAAAAGGAGATCCAGGGTCACTCCCTACTGCGGTAATAATGAGAAAATGTTTTCCTTGGTGCTGTTTAAAGACTTGGGCGGCCAGGAGAGGAAGGTCATAGTCTACGGCCTTAAAAGCTTTTTGAGAGCCAGCTTTTTTTATAGTTGTTCCAATACAACAAAAGAGAGCATCAACTTCATGAAACAGTTCTTGGCCATGATCAAAATCTTTTAATGGGGAGATAATTTGTTTGAGCTTAGGATGGGTGAGATCAAGAGGGCGTCTGCTAAAAGAGATGACTTCAGCAAAACGAGAATCATAAACAAGTTTTGAGAGAAGTTTGCTTCCGACTAAACCAGTTGCTCCAAGAATAATCGCCTTCATGATTTCCTCTTTTTTTATTTACTATATCTGAATAAGATAAGAAGTGAAAACAAACTTGTCGAACATGAGGTCCTAAATGAAGCTGAACTGGTCTGAAAATGAAGTGAAAGTCTTTCAAAAGCTTAATGATGTTCATAAAATTCAAGATTACCTTCAGAAAACTTCTTATAATCCAGATTATATTATTAAATCTCCACGCTTCGTTCTCGCCAAGAAAACGGCCCATTGTTTTGAAGGAGCACTTCTGGCCGCTGCGGTTCTGGAATATTATGGGCAACGACCTCATCTTCTTCATTTCAAGGCCTATAATGATGACCATCATGTGATCGCGCTCTACCGTGAAGGAAAAAACTGGGGGGCCATCTCAAAAACCAATACTACGATGCTTGGATTTCGAAGTGCTTTGTTTCCAACGGTTCAGTCTCTGGCCGCTAGTTATTTTGATTTTTATTTTAATACAAAAGCTGAGATGAGTTTACTTGGTTACTCTGGGCCAGTGAATATGAATAAGTTTAACTCGATGGATTGGCGCTATACTGACCAAGACCTGACTAAAATGGGTCTGCAATTTTTAAAGCTTCCTCATCACGAGTGGAAAACCAAACGTGAGCTGGATAAGCTTCCCAAGGTTTCTAAGCGACTTAAAGAAGCCTGCTTCTATCAGGCCAATACCCAAGGTCTTTTTTAGTAAGGCTTGAGTTTGACTTGATCTAAGACTGTTTGAAATGTTTTAAGGATTCCATCTTGATTGATCATGCCGCGACCAAATGAATACTGCTTAGGAGTGAGTGTTTGTGAATTTTTTACTTTCTCTTTCCCTAGTTTGGTGGTGATTGAGGAGTGATCAAGTTTTTTTACTTCAAACTCAAAATCCATGACTAGATTTTCTCCATCAAATCGAGTGGTCAAAAGTAGTTTTTCCACATTAGCAAACTCACGAGAATCTGGAGAATCGATTTTAAATTCAATTCCATTTTTAGTAGTCTTTACTTCTTTCGTTTTAAAGCGATGAAAATTATCCAGAAGCTCGGTAATTTTTAAAAACATCGCCTGGGGCTTAACGTGAAGTTGAAGATGAGATTCTTTTTGATCCTTTCCGTAACAAAGGAAATAACTACTTTTTTTATCGGTAATGGGGGAGTTCTCAGAAAGCTTAAAATCGAATTCAAGAGTCACAGTTTGTTTAGGAGAGACTTCTTTTTCCGCAAAGAGGGTTGTGCTCTCAAATTTGAGAGCAGACTCATCACGAGAATGGACTTTTTTGATCTCAGCATAGGCCAGGGCCACACCCGCTGTTTGTAAACTCACTGCTGAATTTCCATGGTTTGTGACCGTAAGAGTTCCCTTCAGAGGGTCACCTTGTGACCAAGCTTCGCCTACAGTCTCAATTTTCCATTCTAGTGAGTTATTAAAAAAAGTACCTTTCATTTTTTACCTTGTGAGTCATTTGTCATTTTGTGATTATTTGGTCCACTAATCACATCAAAATCTTTATAATCGGTCATCTTCAAAATCGATGCTAAGGTGAATTTTTATGATCACAGTCAGTAACCTCTCAAAATCTTATGGTGGGCAAGTCCTTTATACTGGTGGAAACTTCTTTATTGGTGAAGGGGAAAAGGTTGGTCTCGTGGGGCCTAACGGTGCCGGGAAAACTTCTCTTTTCAGACTCATTACAGGAGAGGAGAGACCTGAAAGTGGGCAAATCGCTTACTCAAATAGCATGAGGATGGCCTATTTTTCTCAGAGTGTGGGAGAAATGAAAGGACGCTCAGTTCTTGAAGAAGTTATTAATGGAAATCCTCGTTTAGGATTTTTAAAAGATGAGATCAGTAAAATTGAAAAGCTTCTTGAGTCTGGAGACTATTCAGAAGAGGTTCTTGAAAAAATGGGGGACTACCAAATTGAATTTGAAAAAATTGGTGGTTATGAGATTGAATTTAAGGCCGCTGAAATTTTAACTGGTCTCGGGATTATGCCTGAAGACCATCACCGTCTAGTAGAGAATTTCTCTGGTGGATGGAAAATGCGTATCGCTCTTTCAAAAGTTCTGGTTCAAAATCCTGATTTTATTTTAATGGATGAGCCTACCAACTATCTTGATCTTGAATCGATTGTTTGGCTTGAAGATTGGCTTAAAAATTTTAAGGGCTCAGTTTTCATGACAAGTCACGACCGTGATTTTATGAATGGAATTGTGAAGAAAATCGTTGAAGTCAACCATAAGGTCATTACGGTTTACTCAGGAAATTATGATTATTATGAAAAAGAGCGTGAGATTCGTCGTGACCAATTAGTGGCCAGTGCTGAACGCCAAGAGGCGATGCTTAAAAAAGAAGAAGAGTTTATTGCTAAATTTGCGGCCCGTGCTTCCCATGCGGCCCAAGTTCAGTCACGAGTAAAAAAACTAGATAAGATTGATCGTATCGAAGTGATGCCTGAGGATCAGGCGATTAATTTTGAATTTCCTACACCACCACGTTCCGGAAATGATGTGGTGAAGATTACTGATTTAAAAAAGATTTATCCTCATCCTGTTTCTGGTGAGAAACTTGTTTTCCAAAATGTTTCTGGTGTGGTGAATCGCTTAGAACGTGTGGCCGTTGTTGGTGTCAATGGGGCCGGAAAATCAACTCTTCTTAAAATTATTGCAGGACTAACTGAGGCTTCAGGCGGGACCGCCACAATTGGCGCTAGTGTGGAGATGGGATACTTCAGTCAGTACTCTCTTGATGTTTTAAAACCCCAGAATACAGTCTATGAAGAGGTGAGAAGTCGAGTGGCCAATAAGTCAGATGGTTTTTTAAGAAACCTGCTGGCCGCATTCTTATTCCGTGGTGATGATGTCGAGAAAAAAGTTTCTGTCCTATCTGGAGGAGAAAAATCTCGTTTGATTCTTGCTTGTATGCTCACGAACCCAATTAATTTTTTGATCTTAGATGAGCCCACCAACCATCTTGATATCCGTTCTCGTGAAGTTCTTCTTGAAGCCTTAAAAGGTTTTGAGGGAACTGTGATGATCGTTTCCCATGATAGACACTTTTTAAGACAGCTCACGACTCGTGTGGCGGAAGTGGACAAAGGGGGAGTGACTTTCTATAACGGCGATTTTGATTATTATCTAGAGAAGAAAGGTCTTCATTAGTGTAAGACCTTCATCACTTTATCAGGAACCTTGATAGGGCTCATCTCTCGCAGAAGTTTCCAGATCTTTTTGAACTTATTCCAAAAATATAAACTCATGAGATTAGGAACTTTGGCCTCGGCTGCTTTTCGGCCTTCGAGGAGTAATTGATCAAAGTCCTTACTATTGGTTCTTGAATATTGGGTAAGATCAATCGAAATAGAGAGATCAGCTTCTTTAAGTTGTGATCTTGTTTGAGCATCAATGGCGATATCCATTGCATTTGAGACCACATCTAGAATCCCATCGGGGCGAGCATAGTTTTTATTTCCGTTGAGGTTTACTCCAATTAGAAGATTGGCCTTGTGAAATTTTAGTCCTGAAAGAGGAACATTTTCAGTAAGGCCACCATCTACTAAAAGAAAACCATCTCTTTCTTGAGGAAGATAAAACCCAGGAACACAGGTGCTGGCCAGTACGGCTTCAATCACACTCCCGTGGGTGAGAAGCACACCTTTGCCTGTAAGAAGATCCGTAGTTTTAATAGTGAGTGGAATAGGGGATTCTTCGAGTTTGGCGTCTTCAGGAAGAAGGCGTTTGAGCATTGCAATCATCTCAGAGTTTTCAAAAAGACCAAGTTTTCCCAGTTTAAATGAGCCGAATGGGGCAGGATCAATCAGTCTCAATTCGGCCTTAATAGTTTCAAGATCCACCCCAAAAGCGTAAAGGGCCGCAATAATTGAGCCTGCGCTTGTCCCCGAAAGGCAGTGAATTTGGAGGTTAATTTTCTCAAAATGCTCCAAAATTCCAATATGGGCCACGCCGCGAGCTCCACCACCGCCAAGGGCCACACCAATTCGTCTTGAAAACATAAAAAAAATCCTTCTGAAATTAAGAATTAGTCTACAAAAGAAGATCAGCTCTTTCAAATCTGTTGTTTTATATTCTAAAATTAATTCATGGGATCACATCATCACGGACATTCGCATTCACATAGTCATGGCCACTCTCATGCTCATCATCATGGAACGGGGAGTAATATTCTTTTAGCATTCTTTTTGAATGTGGGCTTTTGTATTATTGAGTTTATCGGAGGCTATTATACAAATAGTGTGGCGATTATTTCAGATGCTGTTCATGATCTTGGTGACAGCATGGCCCTTCTTATGGCGTATATACTCGAAAAATATAGCAATAAAAAAGCAGATCAAGAATTTACTTATGGCTATCGTCGTTTTTCCATTTTATCGGCCTTTATTACTTCAGCAATTCTTCTGGTTGGATCAATCTTTGTTATTCAAAAGGCCATTGACAGAATTTTAAGTCCTGAGCCAGTTCATGTTCAAGGTGTTCTGGGAATGGCAGTTCTTGGCGTTCTTGTGAACGGGTTTGCGGCTTGGAAACTTTCTAAAGGGGAGAGCGGGCTTAATCAGCGAGCAGTCATGCTTCACTTACTTGAAGATGTTTTAGGTTGGGTTGCTGTTCTTATCGTGGGCGTGATTCTTTTATTTAAAGACTGGTATATCCTTGATCCTATCCTTTCAGTTTTAATTGCTCTTCTTATTTTAAAGAATGTGTACGGCAATATCATAAGGATTGGTCGCGTTGTTCTCCAGAAGTGGCCTGATGATCTGGAGCTTGCCTCCCTTAAAAAAGAGATTATGCATTTTCCAGAAATTATAGATATTCATAGTGTGCAAGCATGGTCACTTGATTCTACTTCACATTCGCTTTCCCTTCATGTGGTGGTGGATTCGCAATTACTAGTTCGTGATTTAGATTTACTTAAGAAAAAGATTCGTCATGTTCTTTCTCATCATAAAATTTTACATGCATCAGTTGAATTTGAAGGGAAAGATTCAAAATGTGAGGGATCAGAACTGACCCCTCATGGTCATCATGACCATTGAATGCGTTTTAGTCTGGTAATAAATACCTACTTTGCCTAATTTTCAAATAGTCACATCCTCATAATAAAATGATATAAGAAACTAGTTAGTTTCATTGAATTTGTGTTTTAATCAATTGGAGTGATAGACATGCCTTCTTCAACAGATATTTTTAGTGAAGTGCCAAAAATTGATTATCAAGAAAGTACTCCTACCATAGATACCGCAGAATTTATCAAAGTGATTGAATCAAGGCGTTCTGTTAGAGTTTATACTCGAGAATCTATTCCGTCTCATGTTGTGAATAAGTGCCTAGATCTTGCTCTTCTTGCACCCACCTCATCGAATCTTCAAAACTGGGAATTTTACTGGGTGCGCTCTCTAGATAAAAAACAAGAAATCGTGAAGGCCTGCTTATCTCAGCCAGCGGCCCGCACTGCCCCTGAGCTTATTGTGGCCGTCTCAAGATTAAAAACATGGCCTCAGATGAGACTCAAGATGCTGGATCTTTTTAGAAATTCAACGACTCAAGTACCATACTCGGCGAGAGTTTATTATGAAAGTCTCGTTCCACTAGTTTATGGACAAGGCCCTCTTGGGATTAAAGGGCTTATAAAAAAAGTAGCGATATTTTTTAGAGGCCTATCTACTCCGACACCTAGAGGACCTGTGTCTAAAGCAGATATGAGAGTGTGGGCCCACAAGACAACGGCCCTGGCCTGTGAAAACTTTATGCTCGCTATGCGTGCTCATGGGTATGATACTTGTCCTATGGAAGGATTTGATGAAGTAAAAATCAGAAGAGTGTTACAACTTCCTCGTGATGCTGAAGTGACGATGGTTATTTCGGCGGGGAAGAGGGCCAAGGATGGGGTTTATGGACCCCGTGTGCGCTTTGAGCGTGAACTTTTTATCAAAGAAGTATAGTAGACGTTGATTATGTTTAAGCAGCTCAAAGACTATCTTGAATTAAACATTCAGGATTTTTCTCTTTCACAAAGAGATGAACTTTTAAAAACGGATCATTTCTTTGCTCTAGATCATGCGAGTGATCATCATGCCCATAGTGAAATCATTGATGAGATTATTGGTATTCGTCCTAAACAAATCGAGCATGAGCTTTTAGTAGAGGGAATTAATGCTCTCCCTGACGGTAATCTTGAGTCATGGGGAAAACATCTTCATCAAGGACATCAAACTTGGGTGGGGTTAGATCCTAATATCCTTCAAACGCCTTATGCTGAAATTGCCGAGATGCTTAAAAAAATATCTCCACTTCCTGGTGAGCATATTATTGATTTAGGGGCTGCCTATGGGAGAATTGGGATCGCTCTGAAGTATATGTATCCTGAGGTCTTTTTTACTGGCTATGAGTACCTTCCAGTGAGAGTGCAGGAAGGAAATAGGATTTTTACGAAGCTTGGCTGTGATAAATCTCTTTTAATCCAGCAGGATTTATCTTTGGAGAGTTTTAATATACCGGAGGCTTCAATCTATTTTATCTATGATTATGGTCGCCCGGATCAGATCCGTTATACCTTAAAGTCCCTTGAAGCTATCGGGGATACTAAGGATATCATGGTGGTAGCGAGAGGGATTGCGTGTAGGCATTATATTCAAAAATCCCACGTCTGGCTTTCGCATATTTTTGATGCTTACCATAGTGATGAGTTTTCTATTTTTAGCAATTATCGCGACGTCTAAATTCCTCTTAACCTGAGCTTATAAACTTCTCCTTATCCGTTAAGTATAGCTTAACGATCCAATCATTATTTCTGAATTTTAAGAATGCTTTAATTCAATATAATGTGTGTATGAACAGTCTCAAAGGAGGCCATATGAAAAAGAGTCTTTTAGTATTAGTCGCAGTTATTTTTACTGCTTTTGTCATGAACTCAGCTTTTGCTGATTCTCATGATTGTCCGACGGTTGTGGGTCCGATTTATACAGATACTGGAATCTCTGGGAAGTAATTTAAAAGATCTCTCCTTGATCTCAGGAGAGATCTTTCTATCATTTTATGGGATCAATAAAGTCAGTCTTTCCTGATTTTATTTTCTCACCGTTGAGATACAGATCATAAGTGATCTCACAAACTTTAGAGATCATATAATTAACGCCACAATATTTAGTGAGTGAGGCATCTACGGCCTTAGTTAATTTTTCGACTTCGATTGGGCCATGGAGATTAAAAATGAGGTTGGCCTTCTTAAAATAAACTGGATAATCAGTATTTTTTTCAACTTCGATAGACATTCTGTAGGACTCTACCGTTTGCCTCATCTTTTGGAGAGTAGAGACCACATCCATGGCGGTACAGCCCATCATCGCATTCATCACAAGTTCTTTTGGAGTCGGAGCGAGGTCTTTCCCTCCATGATCTAGAGTCCCATCCATTTGAGTTTTGATACCACGATTGTCGGTTTCAAAATTCATCTCATTCAACCACTTCATTGTTGCATTCATAATATTTCCTTGGCCTGAAAAAAAAGTTTAAAAACTGTTCCATGGTCGATTGGATAGTTTTCGATATCTTTAGTCTCGATCTGAATAGTTCCTTTAAAAAATTCCATACTCTTCAAAGCAATTGGCATGCCAAAACCAGTGCCCTCCTCACCATTTGTCCCCTTGCGATTTGTTGGGAAAAATGGATCGAAAATATTTTCAAGAATTGTCTGTGGCATGCCAATTCCTTGGTCAGTAATATGGACGCAAACAGTTTCTGGATTTATTTTTTCACCTTTAATTCTCAGCATAGAACCTGTGGGAGAGAACTTAATACAATTAGAAATGATATTGCCTAGAACTTGATTTTCTATAACCGTTGGATGACCCATCACTATCAAGTCATTTGCAATTTCAAGTTGAACACTCATTTTTTTATTATTTAAGAGAGGATCAAGTGTTTTTAGAGCGGATTCAACTGTTTGAACAAGTCGAACCTCTTGAACCTTAGGAACTTTCTTACCAGACTCAAGGCCTTCCATCCAGCGGACTGATTCGATAATATGAGACATTTTTACTGATTGAGTAATGATCTGATTTTGAAAATAATTCTCTTGAGTAGGATCTCCCTTAACAAGAGGGAGTGCCTTAGTCATATTCATAATGACTGTTAAGGGGTTTGCAATATCATGAACCATGATTCTTAAAAGATTCTGAAATGCAATTTTTCTTTTCTTTTGGAGCTCTTCATATTTTGTCGCGAGAATAAGAAGAAAAATAGTAAATGCGGAGTTGAGAAGAATCATCCCAAAAGTTACTTGGAACTGAGCAATAGTCAGTCCTGAATCTGTAAAATAACTTCTCGTCATATTCATCATGCTAAGGGAGAAAGTCAGGATTATTGCAAGCGTAGCAAAAATTCCCCAAAGGATAGTATGAAAGCGATCAGTAAGAATACCAGCAATCATAGGCAAAATTCCAACCCAAACAATAGTTGTGGTGTAAAAGCCGCCAGTAAGTAGAGCAAAATGAACTTGGAAAAGACCACCCGGAATAAGCATAGTATATGTGGCTGCAGTCATTGATTTGGTGTATTTGTAAACGATGGGAGAAATCAAGTGAACAAAGGCGTAAAGAAATCCAGTGTAGCGAATTGAGGAGTGATTAATTTCAGCATAAGCAAGAAAAGCGTAGGCCCACATAAGAATGCCCGTGACAAAGACCACCACTAAAAGCATGTGCACTTTAAATTCCATGACAGAATGACCACGGTGTTCCGAAGAAACAATCCATTTAAAAAACTGCATGTACTGATGTCGTAAAAATTGAGACAATCCCGTCATAGAGCTATTTTATTATGATATGATTAAAAAGCCTTGAAACTTCGTGATTGGCAGGAGTTGCCTATGGATCCATTTGTGATCATTATTTCATTCTTAGCAGGTGCACTGATTGCGACATTGGTGACTTATATTTTGACGCAGAAATCACGCACGCTTTTGAGTCATGAAAATAATCGACTAGGGCTACTTTTAGAGCAAGGTGAGAAGAATGAGAAAGAGCGACAAAAAAATATTGAGCAGATGGAGCAGCAGTTTAAGATCCTGGCCCAGAAGATTTTTGACGAGAAAACTCAACTTCTGAAAAAGCAGTCTGAGCAAGAGCTTCAAATTGTTGTTAACCCATTAAAAGAGCGAGTGACAGAATTTCAAAAAAAGGTTGAAGAGATTTATTTCAAGGATCAAAAAGAGCGCTCTGACCTTCAGGCCCAACTCAGTATCATGATCGATTTAAATAAAAAACTGTCTGAGGATGCAGATAGTTTGACTCAAGCACTCAAGGGAGATGTGAAGGCGCAAGGGAACTGGGGAGAATTTGTTTTAGAAAAAATTCTCGAACGATCAGGTTTAAGACAGGGGAGTGAGTATATTAGTCAAGGAAGTGACCTCAAACTTTCTGACGAGGAAGGTCATCGTCAGATGCCGGATGTCATCATCATGCTTCCAGAAGACAAGCATCTTATTGTTGATGCGAAGATGAGTCTGGCGAGTTATCAAAATTACACAACGACATCAGATGAGAAATCTCTTAAGGATTTTATGAAGAGTCTTACCTCTCACGTGGATAATTTGGCCTCAAAAAAATATCATCATTTGGATAAACTTCTCTCACCCGATTTTGTGATTCTCTTTGTTCCCATTGAAGGAGCCTTCGCCCTGGCCTTGCAGAAAGACCAGTCTCTTTTTCAGTATGCCTGGGATAAAAAAATTGTCATTGTTTCTCCAACAACCCTTCTGGCCACTTTGAAAACCGTGGAGTCTATTTGGAGACGAGAGAGAGTCCATCAAAACTATGATCAACTCGCAAAATCAGCAGGACAACTTTATGATAAATTCGTAGGACTTTATGACGAGATTTTGACTATTGAGTCTCAGTTTTCAAAGGTTGAGCAAAGTTTTTCAACGGTTAAAAATAGGCTCAGAGAAGGAAAAGGAAATCTTCTCTCTCGAGTTGATAAACTTCGAGTTTTAGGGGCCCAAACCTCTAAAGAGTTACCGACTGATTTTGAAGAAGACTAATTGGCCTTGCGTTCAAAATAAATGAGATCGATAAAGATGGCCGAAGCAAGAATGAGATTTTTCTCTCTAGGGTCCAGTTCTGGATTAAAATAATTAATTTTAAAATTATCCTTATCAAAAAAAAGCTCATCAGTAAGACCGGCCCATTTTTTGATGACTGAGGCTTCTTTGCGATTCATCCTTTCAATATTAAAAGTCCAGAATTTGAACCAAGGACTCTTAACTGAAAAGAGCTTTCTTCCATGCTGTCCAACAATATCAAATTTTTTATAAAAAAAGCTGAAACGTTGTTTAATCACGCCGATGACCTTGTCATTGTGATCGTAGACTTCAAGCTCATGAAAAAAAAAGCGGAAAGGATGGACGGCCTTGAGAATTTTATTAGAGTGAGCATCAAAGAAAAGAACCTCAAATCTTCTAAAATGACCTAGAAATTGCCGCATGATAAAATGACCGAGATGATTCGAAACTTCTATGGCGCGGCCTATCTCGATCTCTTCTTGGTCAATAATGACATATTGATTCTTCGTTTCAAAACCAAGCAACTCGGCTAATTCTCTGACCTGCTTAATATGTAAACTAGAGGATTCACTTAAATTAAACATCTTAACCCTTTTTTAAGTTCAAATTTCTTCTATTTTAGGGAACACTAGGCATGTTTCCAATCAATAAGGAGGAACAAATGAAACTTTTTTACTCTAAAGGTGCTTGCTCACTTGCCCCACACATTATTCTAAATGAACTGAACATGGTTTTCCAAACGGAGAGCGTTGATCTTGCGGCCAAGACTTGTGTTTCAGGAGATTATAAACTGATTAACGAGAAAGGTGCTGTACCTGCTCTAAAAATGGAAAATGGTGAAGTTCTGACTGAATGCGTGGCCATTTTAAACTATCTTGCTGATCAAAAACCTGAAATGAATCTTCTTCCAAAATTTGGAACAAATGAGCGTTACCGTGCCCATGAGTGGCTTAATTTTATTTCAACAGAAGTTCATAAAGGGTTTGCCCCACTATGGGTTGCAGACAGAGTTTACACATCAGCAGCTGCCACTGAAGTGAAGAATACAACAAAAACAAAACTAACTGAGAAATTTAATTATATTGCTAAGAAGCTAGAAAATAATGATTACCTTCTAGGGAAGAATTATTCTGTGGCCGATGCTTATATGTTTACTTGTCTTTCATGGGCAGGACATGTGGGAATGAACTTCAAAAACTGGCCAAATCTTGAAAAATATCTTGAAAGAGTAGGATCAAGACCAGCAGTTGTTAAAACATTAAAAGAAGAAGGTCTTCTTTAATTATAAAAAAATGGGCCTTCGGGCCCATTTTTATTTCATCTTATAGTCAACAAGATCTGCACTAATGGCACTCCCATCGTCAGCTTCACAAAACGCGTATTCATTTTGTTTTTCATCTCTATAAAGATAGAGCTTTCCTGAGAGTTTAGTACAGGCCACTGAGTGAGGATCTTTTCCACCTTTCAACTCATTTGTTGTCAGCTCAATAGATTGGCCTAGAAATTTTTTTGCGCCACAATTTTTAAGACAAGACAGAGAAATAAAATCCTCATGTTTGGCATCATAACAAAGAGTGACTTTACTTCCATCAGTCTTTGTATAGACAGTTTGTGAGAGACACTCCTGAGCGGATGATTGAAAGCATATAAAAAAGGTAAGTAATACTATTCTAACCATTGAGCACCATATGTGTTTTTTATCATTTTATCTTCAGGAATCCAGCACCCGACAACTTCGTACTGTTTAACTGGATGAGAATCTTTTTTACAGTCATTGAAATATGCTCCAGTCTTTTTATTTTTACAGGCGCATTTCCAGTTTTTTGTCCAAGACCCATAACCAGCTCCCCAAGTATTCCGGAGAAGGTATTCGCATGAATTTTTCGAAGGGCGTGAGGCCACAAGAATCGAAGCATGCTGTCCACAGCCTTTCTTTGTTTTTCTTGTTTTATCTGATTGTCCTCCACCATCGATATAATCGTTATTTGGATTTGATAGAACGGTTGAGCAGTAGTGAATACCAAGAGGTTGGTTAGAGTTAGCAAAATGTTCCCGAAAAGATTTTTTGAACTTATTATCAAAATCAGCTTTAAAGATTTTTGTCTTTGGAAGTTTTATGGGTGTCGTTTGTTTACAATCTGAATTGAGAAGAGCTCTAAAAGTAATACTCTCTGTCATTTTTAGTAGAGGTGCGAGAGCATCTGTCAGCTGCCTCATATTACTTTCAGTGCAAGAGGTAAATTCTTTCATATAGCTAATTGTATCATTAAGGGCGTTATAAAATAAATTTCTAAGAATTAATTCTCTTTCATTTAGAAGAGGACGATTTACATGTACATATGTGTTATCAATAGGCATGGGGTTATCGTATCTTCGAATAAAATTTTCTTTATCTCTTTTGGATTTCGATTCTTCTGCCGCTTTTTTCTTTATTTCATTTCTGAAATTGATAGAAAAATTCTCAATAAAGCCAATCACTTCATGGTCATTCATGCCATATTCTTTTGCAATTTCAGATAAACTATTTGCTACAGATTGATAATTGCAGACAGGAACATCTGATATCGAGTCAAGAGCTTCATCAACAAAGCCTCCTCGTATGGTTGTGCCCTTATGAACTTTTACATAACTAAGAGCAACCCACAAAGGATGAACGACTGGCCCTTTTGATTTCTTATTATTGATTAGGTAGTAATTTGCCAACTGCGAAGCTGTGAAAGCATAACAAGTCCCAGAGCCATCTTGGTTATAGACAGGAATCTTGTTAAAGGGTGAGTTTGGTTCTGTTAATAAATTTTTTGTTGGGCACGACTGCGCCCAAGCAACTGAAACAAATAAAAAGTTAAAAATAATGTTTAAAAGCATCATCACAATACTTTTCGTCAATTGCACGGAACTATTGAGGATAAATAATATTTTTTAACTCTTGGATAAGATTTTCTGTAGGAATGCTTCCAAACTCGTGGCGCGCCCCTGAGAACTCTTGGTAGCGACCATTTGTTAGGTGGTTAGCTGCTTTTTCTGACTCACTTAGGGTGACCATTCGATCCTCAGACCCTCTTGTGATGATTACTGGACAAGTAATGTCGGCCAGATCCTCGTGGGAGAGCCCATCAAGCTTTTGGAGATTTTGCATCATATGGGCGGTTGATCGCAGAACTTGTTTCCATCTCTCTCCATGGCGATGCTCTAGTTCCTCAGCAAAATGAGGGACCTTATTTTGAATCATCATCGGGTCTAGTTTTGGAATTTCTTTAAGAACGTCTTCCTCGGTCCAATTAAATTTTGTGCCGTAAGTGAGAATACTTGTGATGGGCGAATTTTCAAAATGGCTTTTATGATAAAGGGCCACATAGCCTCCCATAGAGTATCCTAGGATGGCCACATCAGTGAGCTTTTGCTGGTTAAAAAAATCTTCTAGATCTTGGGCAAAAGTTTCAATCCGAAACTGCTCTGGCCAAAAAGTTCCTTTACCGTGTCCCGAGAAATTTAATAGTTTAAGATCAAAATTCTCATTGAGCTGATTGGCCACATGAGTGAAATCTTCAACCGTTCCGAGAGCGCCATGAAGGCAGACAAGAGTTTTTTTCGCCATAATTATCCTTTTCACGTATATTTTAAAGCAAAGGACATGAAATGACAGCTATGAAATTCGGGATCTATCGTCATTATAAGGGTAAGCTTTATCGAGTGCACTATATTGCCACTCATTCAGAGACCCAGGAGCCCTTTGTTGTCTACGAGGCTCTCTATGATAATGAAATCGGTAGTCATTGGATTAGGCCACTTAAAATGTTCTTAGAAATGGTTGAGACAAAAGAGGGAATTAAGCCTCGCTTTGAATATATCGGTGATAAAAGAACTATAGAGCGTTTGTAGGAGAAAAAATGAAAAAGCTTAAAGTTTATGAGTACGCTAAATGCGGAACATGCGTGAAGGCCAAAAAATTTCTTGAAAAGAATAAAATATCTTTTGAACCCGTGGCCATTATTGAAACTCCTCCATCAAAGACAGAAATCAAAAAGATGCTCTCTTACCTAAAAGATCGTGGGCTTGGTATTAATAAATTATTTAATACTTCAGGTGTCCTCTATAAAGAAATGAAGCTGTCGACAAAGATTGGTGAGATGAAAGAGTCTGAACTGATTGATCTGCTTTCGGAGCATGGGAAATTAATAAAAAGACCCTTTGTCCTGCTCGATAACGATGGTGTTGTTGGCTTCAAAGAAGATGAATGGAAAGAAAAAATACTATAAGTGAGGTTGTTATGATTTTCCCTTTGATGTTCTTGTTTAGTTTTTTAGCAACGGCCAATACGACTTCTTATGAAGGGGTGGCCACTGTTAAGGGAAGGGTTGTTTACACAGAAAAGCATCAGCTGAAGCTTGATGAAAAAGGAACTATTCTCGAGTCTGAGACGACTTATCAAGATCCTAGTGGTAAAACGGTAGGAATTCTCAAAAATAATTATCAGCAGTCATTAAATGTGCCAGATCATTTGATGGATGATCTTCGCAAAAAAAATAAACATGGAACTCGTCTGAAAAATGGAAAGATTGAATTGTTCAATCAAGATGGCGATGAAAAAGAGGAAACTGAACTCATACAGAATAAGAACGACAAGGGTTTAATCGTTGCTTCACAGGGACTTCATTATTATCTTATTGGTAATTATGAAAAAATGAAGGTTCAAAAATTTCTTCTCAAATTTCTTATTCCTGGCCGATTAGATTCTTATAAATTTGTTCTTAGTTATAAAGGAAAAACCAAAGATGGTCTTGACGAATTTGAGGTGGAGATAGATAACTGGATTCTAAGAATGTTCGCTCCCTCGCTTATTCTAAGGTATCATCCAGAGACAAAACGTCTTATCTATTATAAAGGTCTCTCGAATCTCTCTGATGAGAAAGGAGAGATGATGAGTGTAGAGATTAATTATAAATACTAAGGGAGTATCCCTATAATCCACTGTGGAAAAAGACCTGTCGCTAGAAAGAAGACGATGATGAGATAGTAGGGAATAAGTCTTCTGTAGGGCAGGTCAAAATTTGCCTGAGGAATATCAATCTTTGGAGTTCCAAGAAAAATCTTTCCGAAAAGCTGATAAATAAAGATCCCATTTAAACAAGCGGCTAGAATATGAAAAAGACCCAACCAATGGGCCTGCTCCAAAAGAGCGTGTACTAAAAGATCTTCAGAAGCAAAACCTAATCCCAGTGGAAGAGCAATGACCGAAAAAGCCATCATAATAAAAACAAAGGCCAGTCTTGGTGTGTATTTGGCCAGACCATGAAAGGAAGTTTGAGAGTTCAACTTAAACTCTCGGTCAAGATAATGAGTGATGGACCACATGGCGGTACTCGCAAAAGAAATCACGACCATTTGAATTAGGGCCCCCTTCACTCCCACCGGCCCAGCTTGAAGACCAGTAATAATAAGAGAGGCCTGGGAAAGATAAAACATCCCAATGGCCTTATGGATATTCTTCTCAATCATTGCCATACAGATCCAATAAATGGAAGAGACAATAGTAATAATCATTATCACAAGTTGAAAACTTAGTGGATCTGAACTGAGACCCGGAATAATCATTTTATAAAAAAGAATAATCCCTGATCTCGAGATAAGAAAGGTTGAAACCTCTTGCCAAGAAAAAGAGCTGATCAGATCGGTTCCCCATTGGTGAAATGGAAAAATACCTTGTGACATAAAGGAGATAAAGATCAAAATCATAAGATGAGGGAGTGTGAAGAAGTCCGTCGGATAATTTCTAAGTGAAGTTGTGAGTAGGTTCATCTCATAGCTTTGAAAGACAAGATAAGAGAAAAGAATAAATCCAAGTAGGTGGGCCAAAATATAGCTTCCTGCCTTTCTTCCCGAGTCCTGTCCAAAATTCTTTAGAAAATAGATAAAAGGAATAAGGCGATGAAGACTCCAAAAAACAAAAAAAGTAAAAATGGAGTTAGAGAATATAATTCCGAGACCTAAGAAAAACAAGGTCAGAAATTGAGGACGAAGATTCTCGTGTTCTTTCGTTGGAAATAAGCTTAGAGCAAAAGAGAGGCAATAGATAATGGCCACAAAAATAGAAAAGGGTGTGAGGTCAAAGTCTAAAATAAAAGGAATATTGTGATTAGCTTCCATAATTTATTTCCTTAAAAGAAAACTAACAATACTATTATTCATTCTCATTAACCAACGATCAAACTTTTTGAACTGCTCGATTGGATAGAAGAAGAAATATTTCAAAAAGAATCCAGTAATATAATCAAGATGAAATTCATTAAGGGCATGGATATAGAGCTTCATTCTCCACTTAAGAGGAAAGAGTTGCTCAATAGAGAATTGTCTTTTGATTACTGTATCTTGATAAACAAGAGGATTGTCTTGAAAGTCTTGGATGAGAGATGAGGCACGTAAGAACTGCCAAGATCTTAAAGAGGCATTGGCCACCATATGGACGAGAGCAAGTTTATAAAAACCAAGCGAGATTTCAACAAAGATGAGTCCGAGTTGAGTCATCGTGGCATAAGCGAGCATGGTTTTAGCATCACTTCTTGTTCTGCCCACGAGAGTGGCGTAGACAGCTGTTATGCCTCCAATGACTCCAATAACAAGTGTAAGACTCCAGTGCTGTTCAAGAAACGGAGCAGCCCTTAAAAGGAGATAGGGACCTAAATGAATAGAAAGCGCACCATAAAAAACAGCACTTGATGGAGTCGGTCCCTCCATGGCCTTTGGAAGCCAAGCCGAGAAAGGAAGTTGGGCCGATTTCGCAAGTGAGGCCCAAATAATGAAGAGTCCGATTACAATATAAATATAGAAATGACCTTCATGACTTAATTCATAAACATGTTGAGACATTGTGACAAACTCAGTTGATCCGATATGGTGATGGGCCCAGGCCGAAGCTGCCAAAATGCCCATATCACATAGTCTGTACCCAATAAGTGCTTTGATAGAATTTCTTACACTGCTGATATTTTGATGGAAAAAAGCGATCAGAAGAACTGAGGTTGTTCCTACCAGCTCCCATCCAATAAAGAGGATATCAAGTGTTCCGGCGTAACAAACAAGAATCAAACCAAAATAAAGAAGTCCAATAAGAAAGAAGAATCTGAAGTATCCAGCTTCTTTATAGAGGTAATTAAAAGAGAATTTAATAATAACACTCAAAATAACCGCAGAAAGGGCTCCATAAGTAACAGATAAGTAATCGATGAGGAAAACTGTCTCAAAATGGTATTGTTCGAAAGAGAACCATGCCGGAAGATGGACTGATTGAGCAGGAATAGTATTAATAAAAAAATAAGTAAATTGCATAAGGCCAAGCACAGCAATGAGAACACTGGTGATTGTCCATACTCTTTGCAGATTTTTTTCACTGAGGGGACGACCTAGGAAAAAGCTTAACCCTAAAGTCAGAATAAAAAGAAAAGGAATAATCAGATTAAGATAGAGTAAAGTATTAACACTCATTATTGCCCTCCCTTAAGTTGGGCAAAATCAACGAGGGCCGAGGTTTTACGAATAAGCTCTTGTGAGTTTTCGTAAGCGGGGAGTTTAAAGTCATCTTCTTGGTAAAGATGAAAACTCTCTCCATCAAAGAGGAGAGTTTGATTGGTCTGAGGATCTTTGATGACCAACTTCATCCATAAATGATAAACCATCTTCTTTAGACGAGGGTTATTCTCAATAATAGTCATGATCCGATCTTTTGGAGCTTCAATCATGATAAGTATTCTCATCGGCTCGTGAAGTTCAACCATTTGTCTGGCCAACCCGATTCTCAAATCACTCTGGGCCCCTGTCATGACTCCAAGAAGAGAAGTGACATTGAGAGGAAGTTTTGACCCTGATCCATAATTGTCATTATCAACATGAGAAAAATAATAATCCATATTGATATTTACACAAACCGGAACACATCCCAACATAACTTGTTTTAGAATTTCTCCATCATCATCTGTTTCCCAATCATAAGTGCAAAGAAATGAGCGGTGATTAAGAAATAGATTTTTTGTGAGATCCCTTTTTCCGATGATAGCAAGAGCAACTCGGTTATGGCCATATTCAGGTCTTGGCTGGGCCAGATCTTCAGCACGCTCTTTAACATGCATGAAAGCACTTTTTTGATTTTCTTTGGCCGAGGGTGAGTTAAACCTTTGACTTCTCTCCCAAGCCGTTCTCTCACCTGCTTCGAGGAAGACCTTTTTAAGATAATCAAGATCACTTTTAAACTCAGGAGGAGTTAATTCCTCATCCAAAAAAGTAATTTCATCAGTTGTTGTATCATGGAAAGCCGCTTGGATATAGGTTTGATCTGGAATAGAGATGCCATTGAGTTTAAGGATCTTTCTCACCTCAGGATCATTGGCCATAATAGAAAAGGCACGCCCATTAGGAAAACCTTGATTTCCACCGCAGGCCCCGCAACCATAAGCTTGTTTAAAAGGATTATTGCTACTTGAGGCTCCATGGGCCACCATCACCACAAATGATGAGAATTTATTCTTAAATCCACAGATATCAAAAATACTCTTTACTATTTCCGCCATCTCTTCTTTTGAATATCCTTCTGTGGGCGAAACTTTATCGAGTAAAAGTTTTGTCTTTGGAGTCGGTCTAATAAAATTTAAGGCCTTCTTTCTTAAACTTGAAGCTGTTTTAGGCATAAGAACTTTCATCGTAAGTGGGATGAAGCTCGCAAGACCTAAAATAAGGGAGACAAAAAAACCTCTAAAAAGTGTTCTCGAGTTGTAGTAGATCGACAAGAGAGATCGTCCCCAGTCATCATGAGTTTTTTGAAAACTATCATTTTCAATTGAGTGGGTATGGCAAACTTCTCTTATGATTTTTCTCGGATTAATGACTGGGGGACATTGAGCGATAAGTCGTCGTTGATTAATACCAGAAAATTTCATATCTACGTTAAAAAAACCAACAACTCCATAAGTCGCGATCTGTGGTGAGACTTCTTCAACATGTCTTCGAATAGACTCTTCTCTGTCATCAATACAGAAGCAAAGTTGATATTTAGGGGCCTTAGGAATGGCCCGTTCATTTTTTTGATGAGCATGAAGGGCATTAAGAGAGTCTTGATAAAAGTGTTGTTCATAAGCCTCTTGCCAAAGAGGAAGCCGATGATGGCGGTTAAAAAGCATCAATTGTTCAAGGGCTTCTCGAGCTGATTGAAGGTCAAGTTGAGCAACCCAGTTTTGAGCATCGGTGGTGAGCTTACTCATTTCATAAATCAGAAGCGAGCACTCCATTTTTGAAATCGTTATTTTGTCAGGCTGATTATAGATTGTATAAAGATCGAGCGAGTATTTTTGTGAGAGATATTCATTAAGAGTTCCCTCGATAAGAAGCAAAATAGCGGTGTATTCTTCTAGTGAAGTCTTAGGGGCCTTAAGTGGGGCCTGAGTTGGTTCCGTCTCAAGCTTATTGATCATACCTGACCAACCTTTAAGATCAAAAAGAATTTCAAGAATATAATTTTCTTGGGCCGATTCCGGAATCCCTCGATTTTCAACTTCCTTATCAATTATTTGTGAGTAAGAAAGTCCGTCTTCGAGGTACTTTGTCACCTTTTTACTTAATGCTTTAATCCAGTCAGCATCAAGATGAGCCGTTTGCTCTAAGTTAAAGAGAAAAAATGACCAGAGTCCTTTTTTGACAAAAGGATTTGGCCAAAAGCTCATTCCCTGATCAAGAAAACTAGATAGCATTCTGATAATGAAGGGATGACCGTATTGCTCAAGGGACTCATCATAATTTTCGCGCCAAAAGCTTTTGAGTCTTAGGGATCTTGTATAATTAAATTCAAACTCTTCATTTTCATTCGGAAAAAGGGAGTACGCCACTGACCAAAGATCTTGGTCAGTAATAGTCAGAATTTTTCTTGGATGAATACGTAAATGATCAGCGAAAAGGACTTTCTTATAAAAATGAAATTCTTTTTCTAGCCCTTGAGGTAATTTGATATCTCCATAAATACGAAAGTATGCATCATATACCTGATCAATATCTTTCTCGGTAATTCGGCCTGTTTTAAAATTTTCAATAAAAAAATCTTCTTCTCGGTATGGCCGACCTTGATAATAAAAAGAGGCTTCCCTCAAAGCGTGATGAAACTTTTTTGTTTCAAACATCATTAAAATATTATTATGAACAAAAGTCTGAAGAGGATTCTGTATGGGCAGTCTTTCTCGGACATTTTTCTCTATTGTAGAGAACAATGACTTTTGATGGTTCATAAAATAATCCATAAATTACTGAGCCTTTTTAATTCTCGTGCAATGTTCATGTTTAGATACACATTGATGAGAATCGAGTCCTCGGATCTCAATAATCTTGCCATTATTTTTTCCATAAGTATCAATAAGTGTAAAAACGGGAGATTCTACTACCTGGGCAGATGAAAAGTGAAAGACAACTTTTTTAGTGTCTGGTCTAATTTTTTCAAGTATTTTTTTGAACTTGAAAGCATTTGTAAAGAGAATAGGCCCCTTGACATGTATATGAAGCTCCTCTTCATTGACAATATAGTTTTCTCCCTCAACATGGAAAAGATGCTTCAGGCTTATTCCTCTTGAGATATTAAGGATGAGCTGAAGAATAAGTCCTGCAATGACCCCGACCAGAAGATCAACCGCCAAAGTCAGAACAAATGTGGTCATGAAGGGAACAAATTGATCCAAACCGATTTTATAGTTATGAGAAAACTCATGGGGTGAAGCCAGACGGAAACCTGTGAAGACAAGCATGGCAGCAAGAGTGGCCGTCGGAATCATATGGAGAATCTGTGGAAACATCATCACAGAAATAAGAAGAAAAAGACCGTGAGAAAAATTGGCGGTGGCCGATTTCGCTCCAGCATCTACATTGGCCTTCGATCTGACAATCTCTGAGATCATGGGGAGTCCACCAATGGCCGAAGCTAGAAAATTCGCCACACCTGTGGCCAGTAAGTCGCGATCAAGATTAGATGTCTTTCTTTCGGGGTCAATTGAGTCTACTGCATTAACGGTCAGTAGGGATTCGATACTTCCTACAAGACTGAACATTAAAATATACTTTAATGAGGTAAAGCTCATGATCGAGCTGAAGTCTGGATAAGTGATGGCCCCTAAAAAGCTTGCAGGAAGATTAATCAAAAGTTTTGGATCGACAGTATAATTTTGATTTAAAAAATTATAGGTATGAAGATGTTCAAAATCAAAATAGAACCCTAAGGCCATTGACAGCGACAAAGCGATAATAGGAGCAGGAATTTTTCTCGCAAATTTATTATTTATCTTAGGCCAAAAAATTAAAGAAGCAATTGTCAGCGCTCCTATTAAAAAAACCTCAGGATTAAGTTTGAGCAAGTTAGAGGGAAGCTCTAGCAGAAGTGCTAAGGGCGCTGATGTGACCGGGATCACTCCAAGAACAGTATGAACTTGTTTGGCAATTATGATCACACCAATAGCAGAGAGCATTCCATGAATAACACTGCTTGGGATAAGCTCACCAATAAGACCTCCTCTGACTGCTCCGAAAATAATTTGAAGAGCCGCGGCCACACATCCTACGGCCAATGCCTTTTGATAACCAGTGTAGGGATCACCCATACCAAGTTCAGTCACAGCGCCTAGAACAATAACAATAAGACCAGCCGCAGGACCTTTAATAGTCAGTCTTGCACTTCCTAAAAGAGAACCAATCACTCCACCTATAACCGCAGTATAAATACCGGCCACAGGAGGAAAGCCTGAAGCGATAGAGATTCCCAGGCACAAAGGAAGAGCAAGAAGGAAAACAAAAAAACCAGCTTTAAGGTCGGCAGCAAGATATTTAAGACTCATCGTCATAAAAACTCCGAATAAATAATGTAATGAAGGAAATAAAAAATTTAAAGAAAAGTATTAAACGAAAAATGGAGGAGGGATATTGGAGTATTTACAATGAATACGTTCAATTGAATAAAAATGATCGGAATGATTTTTGATGACTTGTTTAAGAGTCGTTTCTTTCGCTTCGATGATGGTCGAGAGAATAAAATAGAGCTGCTCAGGACTAACGATCTTATAAGTTTTTTTTATAAGAGTAAAAGCATTACCTTCTAGGAGAGCTTCTGCTGAAGGCTGATGAGTGAGATCTTTAATGAAAGGAGTTTGATTAAGAAGAGAAACACTCAAAAACATCAAGATGAGAACAATTAATGTCCATGTCTTCGTTAATGAATATGAAGTGTATAACTTCTGTTTCATAAGTCCAAGTTTAAGGTAGACTCAAGTTAAAATCGACTAATTAATTTTTAATGTCTTAAAAATTAATCTACATTAAAAAATTGTTATTTCTCAATTTGTGCTTTCATCTGGCGAAGAAGAAGAAAGGGCTTTGCTTCTGCTGGGTTAGCGGGCCAGAAGTGTCTTGGATATTCGCGGTTAAATTCTTTTAATAACTCTTGATAGGTTTTGACCCAAAAACGTGCAAGATCATTAGTGACTTGAATCGGTCTTCCATGAGGCCCATTGAGTTTAAGAGTAAGTTTCTGCCCATTATTTAAGCTAGGTGTCTCTTTTAGCCCATAAAAATCTTGGATATAACTCATTAAGAAGGGAGCTTCGCCAATAGTATAATGAACAGTCAGGTTTTTTTGATTACTGAGCTTAACTTCCAGGGGATATTTCTCTCGTAGATAAAGCCCAGATTCTTGTTCAAGGGTACGAGCATATTCTTCGAGATAAAACTGAGTAAATGAGGATTCATCTAAATTCCATTTTTCTTGATAGTAAGTCGAAAGGATGTCTCTTAAGTTGACGGGCATAAGCTCTAGATCTTGCTGGATATAGAGTAGACGCTGCCAGGCAGAATTATCTTTTAGAGATTGAACATATCTATCAACTCTTTTCTCAGAAATAGTGAGAACTTTTTCTTTTACTTCTGGAATAAGACTATCGAAATGATTGCTAATGGCCTCTTCTGATATTTTTAGGATTCCAAGATAAACAGCTTCTGTGACGATAATTCTATTTCTTTTATCGTCAAAAACAATATGGTTCCCTTCCTTAAGCGGGAAAGGAGTAATATCGTAAAACCATTCCGGTAGAACAGGGAGGAAAGCCTCAATTTCTTGACGGTGATTAATTTCGAGGGCAAGGATAAACTCATCTTGAAAGTCATGACGTTTTTTTAATTGCTCACCTTTAAGATTAATTCCTTTTTCAAGATCATTTTTGAATTGAACAATTTGCTCCCACATGCCCATTAAATAGTAGTAAGCGATGTCTTTGTCCTCTTCTCCAGATGAGTCGAGAAAGAAAGCTAATCTTTTAAAGAGACGTTTAGAATCAAAAGGCTCAACCCATTGTACTAAATGGTTAAGAAGATTTTTTTTGATTTCAGGTTTTGCTTTTTCAGCAGCCACTAATGTCCTCGAAAGTCGAGGAGGGAGATGATAGCGAAGCATTTTTTTTCCAACGGGCGCGAGCTTAAAGTTTTCTAAGGCACCGATGGCATGGAGAGAGTCATAAGCCGAAGTAAGGAACTCCTTAGGTGGAGAATGAAACCAACTCACTTCCAAAGGAAGAGAGCTCATATAAAGGAGAATTTCTGAAAGATCGCTGCGCTCAATCTCCGGTTTTGTTTCATAGGGTCTGGACTCATAGTCCATTTTGGCATAAAGGCGCAAGCAATGGCCCTTATCTTCTCTGGCAGCTCTTCCAGCTCGTTGGATACAAGAGCTTTGAGAAATTTTTTTATCAACGAGATGCTTAAGACCACTCCATGGAGAATAAGACGCTTCACGGTGCATACCTCCATCAATCACGATGCGTACACCTGGAATTGTTACTGAACTTTCGGCGATATTAGTGGAAAGAATGATTTTGCGTTGAGGGCCAGGTGAAACGGCCATTTTTTGTTCGTCAGGATTAAGGTCTCCGTGCAGAATGAGAGCATATTTTTGGAACTCACCTAGACTTTCATAGACCCGTTTGATCTCACCCATACCACTTAGAAAGATAAGAATGTCCCCTGTATGGTCCCAATATTGCTTTATCCCTTGATAAACTTTTTTCTCCAGAGATTGATTCAATATACTGGGAACATTATCCAGATATTTTATTTCTAGGGGATAGAGAGGAAGCTCAAGATCAAAGACTCGAGGAGCCCCTAAGTAAGTCGCTAGGGCCTCAGTTTGAATCGTGGCCGACATCACAATAATTTTAAGGTCAGCTCTTTTTTGTTGAAGAGACCTCACTAGTGATAAAATAACATCTGTTTCAAGATGCCTTTCGTGAAATTCATCAATCACAATAGCAGAAATATTTTTAAGTTCAGGATCATGTTCTAATTTTCTTAGGAATGTTCCTTCTGTCATAAAAAGAATTTTTGTTTTTGGCCCATAAGCAGATTCATAACGAAAAACATAACCAATTTCTTCGCCCAAAGTAAGACCTTGCTCTTCGGCAATGCGAGTGGCACTCATTTTAGCGGCTAGGCGACGGGGCTCAAGAACGATGATTTGTCCGCTCAGGTTTTGGGCCAAAAGGGGAGGAAGGCGAGTGGTTTTTCCCGATCCAGGGCTTGCTTTAAGAATAAAAGAGGTGAACTTCTCTAATGATGCGGCGAAATCAGGCAAAATATCATCGATAGGAAGCTTAATCATGTCACAAATCTTATCAGAATGGTCTTATTAGTAAAGTTAGGGATTGAATCTTAGAGAGAATTTGGCAAAATGGTCTGACTAATATTATTTCCGAGGAAAATCTCATGCTTTGTCCCTGTCGAGTGAAAGACTCTGTTCAAAAAAAATACGCTGAATGTTGTGAGCCCTTTGTCACAGGCAAAAAACCTGCCGATACAGCTGAGTCCATGATGCGTTCACGTTATACAGCTTATGTTGTGAAGAATATCGATTATATTGATCAAACTCAGACTCATGAGAAAGGTGAAGAGTTTGATAAAGCTGAGGCCTTAAAATGGGCAGAGAGCTCTGAGTGGATGGGACTTGAGATTGTCAAAACAACTCGAGGTCAGGCCCAAGATAAAGATGGTGTAGTTGAATTTATTGCTCACTACAAAGATAAGGCCAGTGGACATGAGCTTGCCCACCACGAGACATCACTTTTTTTGAAGGCCAATGATGGATGGAAATTTAAAGAAGGCCAAATCAAAGGTGCCGGTCCAGTGAAAAGAATCGAACCTAAAATTGGCCGAAATGATCCATGTTCATGTGGCTCTGGAAAAAAATATAAAAAGTGTTGTGGCGCTTAATGAAAGATTTTCTGATCGCTGAACTTAAAAAACTTGCTGAGAAACAAAAAGGAACTCTTACTGAAGAGGAGTATCAGCAAGAGCTTGAACTGATTGAGGCCATTGATTGGCCAATTAAAGATCGAGTTCAAGAAGTTCATTTAGGTTCAGTGGCCAGACTCGAAATGAATGGGCGCGCGCAATGGTATTTTGTTTCACCGATTGGTGGTGGGAATTTTATCACTTCAAGTTTGGGACCACTTTTAGTTGTTTCTGCTTTCTCAGGCCTTGGGCAAGAGCTTCTTGGAAAAAAAATAGGGGATACCTTTCAGATTCAGAGTAAATCCTTCAAACTCCTTGAATTGCACTAAAATATTGTCATTTCAGGCTTTTAGCATCTTTCTTTCAAGGTTTTCCGTTTTACTCCGATAATCTCTTTGAGATAAGTCGGAGGTTTCATGAAATTATTATTTATCTTTTCATTATTGGTTGTGAGCTCTGTTTCATTGGCGGAGGTTTCCCACGCTGAGGTTGAGAGTATGCTGAATCAAATGGTGAAGGAAAATGTGATTTCTGCCGCTGAAGCGGAAAAAGCCAAAATCAAAATGAAGAACATCTCTCCTGACCAGTGGAAACAAATTAATCAAACCGCTCAAGATGTGGCCTCAAGATCACCAGCTTCAATTCCTTCATCAAATAATATCACTGAGGTCCACAAGGTGGATTTAGACGGTGAGCAGTTTAAGCAAATACAACAAGACATTAAAAGAATTGTCCCAGAATCATCTCGCTAGACGAGAGCTTATTTTCTAGGCAAAATCATGATCTATGCTAAAGCACCTAAAGCTAGATCTGACTCCATTTAAAAAATACCCCAACTACCGCTTCCTTTACACAGGACAGTTCGTTTCTGTTTTTGGAACTATGATCACGGCAGTGGCCATTCCTTATCAAATGTACGCCATCACAAAGTCTACTTTTCATGTGGGGCTCTTGGGAATTGTTCAGCTTGTTCCTCTTGTGATCTCTGGTTTTTGGGGTGGAGCTCTAGCAGATAGCTTTGATCGTCGAAGACTCGTGATTAATGCCGAGCTTGGAATGTGCGCTGGAAATCTAGCACTCATTCTTTTCACTCTTCAAGAGTCAAATAATTATTATATTCTCTATGCCCTTGCAGGACTCATGGCCATTTTAAAGGGTCTCGCTTCACCGGCCATTGAGGCCCTGACTCAACAGCTTATCGATCATAAAGATATTCCGAAAGTCAGCACACTTCAGTCGATTAAAAATACTATCGGACATATTGGTGGCCCTGCCTTGGGAGGAGTTCTTATTGCAAGTTTTGGTATGGCCGCAACTTATATCGTGGATTTCATCACTTTCCTTTTTAGTATTTTAATGGTGATGAAGATAAAAGATGTCCCTCTCATTAAAGAGCGTACCAAGGCCAGTGTGAGCTCTATTAAAGAAGGATTTACTTACGCTATTACTCGTCCTCATCTAATCGGAACCTATGTGGTGGATATGATGGCCATGACTCTGGCCTACCCTCATCCTTTGTTTCCGGCCTTTTCTGAAATTATGGGTGGCCCAGAAAAATTAGGTTGGTTTTATTCAGCTCCGGCCATAGGAGCATTTTTAGCGAGTATCACCAGTAGCTGGACCCATAAAATTAAACGTCACGGTCTAGGCATTACACTGGCCTCAGTTGGGTGGTGTCTAGGAATTGCGGGCTTTGGTTATAGTTCAAATTTCTATCTTGGAATTTTTTGTCTTATGTTTGCTGGGTTTGTGGATATGCTTTCAGGTATCTTCAGATCAATGATGTGGAATGAAACTATTCCTAAAGAATTTCGCGGAAGACTGGCCAGTGTGGAGATGATCTCTTACTCATCTGGTCCTCTTCTCGGAAATACCTTTATGGGAACTCTGGCCACAGGAATTGGCCCAGCAAGAGCACTCTTTTATGGAGGAATGTTAGGAGCAGCAGGCTCGCTCTTTTTAGGACGAGGGATAAAAAAGTTTTGGGATTACAAAGCGGTAAGAGAGGATAGTCATGCTTAAGAAATGGGTCGAAGAGACAGTGATTGGGTTAAATTTATGTCCTTTTGCGCGTCCAGTGTTTGAATCAAATCGACTTCGTCTGGCCGAGACAAATCTTGTGTCGGAAGAAGAGGCCAGTGAGTTCTTCTTGGATGAACTCGCTATTATTCAAAACGCTGATCCTAAGGAGATTTCCACAACTCTTCTGGCCTTTAATAAGTGGCCTATTAATTTTTATGATTTTAATGATTTTGTAGGCTGGGCCGAATCGATTTTAGAAGAAGTCGGTCTTGATGAACATTTTCAATTAGTCGTTTTTCATCCGCAGTTTCATTTTGAAGATTTAGAACTTAGTCATCGCGCTAATCTTGTGAACAAGTCTCCCATGCCTGTGATTCATATCTTGAGATCAATTGAAGTGGAGATGTCTTTGAAAGAAATCAAGGATGGAGAGAGCATTAGTTTTATGAATCAAGAAAAGTTAGAAGCTCTCTCTGAGGAAGAAATCAGAACACACTTTCCTTATCTTTTTGAAAGCTGATCGATAATATGTGAGCTGGCGACAAAAGCAAATGTCCCAGTGACAAAACTAGAACTACCAAAACCTTCGTCACAATTTAAATATTTCGCATGCCCAGGGGCCTGAAAAGTAGGGCACCCATCCTCACCTGGATAGCGTGCACGCTCATGAGAGAAAACACACCAGATATTAAATTTCCCTTCTTGAGGAAAAGCTTTTTCTTTGCGGAGTTTTTTCTTAATCCGGGCCAGCATCTTATCATTTTGAGTTTCAGTGAGATCACTCACTCGAATTTGTGTGGGATCAGTCTTCCCACCAGCGGCACCGATAGTGATGAGGGGAATATGATGATGGTAGCAGTGATCAATCATTAAAGATTTGTTAGTGAAGTCATCACAAGCATCAACGACATAATCATAATTTGTATCAAAAATATCATTGAGACTTTTTTCAGAAAAATAACAAGATTTCAAATTGATCTTAAGTTCAGGATTGATATCAAGAAGACGCTTCTCCATAACTTCCACTTTGAATTGTCCCACTGTGGAATTAAGAGCATGAACTTGGCGATTGATATTGGTGACACAAAGATCATCAAGATCCACTAAAGTGAGGGCCCCCACGCCAGTTCTGGCCAGGGATTCGGCCAGCCACGAGCCTACGCCACCAAGGCCCACGATGAGGACGTGTGCTTTTGAGAATTTGATTAATTGATCTCGTCCATAAAGGCGGCCAATGCCACCAAAGCGGGCGAGGTATTCATCTGTTAACATTTTTAGTTCGTCTCAATTTTTCTAAATGGAGCTGACCGCAAGCGGCCAGGATATCGTCACCTTTGGTGGTTCTTACCATAACCCTAAGATTTTTTGAAACCAGTTTTTCTTTAAACAGGTCAATCTCTACAGGGTCAGGACGCTCAAAACGGGCCTCTGGAAAGGGATTAAAGGGGATGAGATTGAAAATAACCCCTTCTCCGGAAAAGAGCTCAGAGAGCCTTTCAACGTGTAAATCCGACATATTAAAGTCTTTAATTAACAAATATTCCAATGTGAGAAACTGGCGCTTCTTTTTTGGAAGCTTCATGAGGGCCGGGAGGATATCACTAAGAGGGAAATGCTTATTAATCGGAATAAGCTCAGTCCGCTGCTCCTCAAACGGGGAATGCAAGGAGAGGGCGATATTGATGGGAGCAAAATCAATGAGTTTTTTGATTCCTGGTAAATAGCCTGCGGTTGAGAGAGTCATTTGGCGTGGGCCAAGATTGATTCCGTGAGGATTGATAAAAACCTCAATGGCCTTCTTGACTTCGTCAGCATTGTGAAGAGGCTCACCCTGGCCCATGAAAACAATATTAGGCATGAGGCCCTCAGTATTCTTGGCCTTCCACCATTTGGAGACAACGAGATACTCCCCAACAATTTCAGCAGCACTCAAGTGGCGCTTGAGCCCTTGAAGACCTGTGTAGCAGAACTGGCAATTCATGGCACAGCCCACTTGGGTGGAGAGGCAAATGGTATAGCGGTGATGGAAAGGAATCAGGACTGATTCAACTTCCAATTGATCTTGAAAACGGATCATGAATTTATAAGTTCCATCACTCGATTCATGAACAGTTGAGATCACTGGAAGAGTGAGGTCAAATTCTTCTTGAAGCTTTATGAGCAGCTTTGAAGAAAGATTAGGATGTTCACTTAATACTTGATCTCTAAAAATCATTTGAGAGAGGAGGGGAGCTTGTTTGGGAGAAAAATCATGAGAGCTGAGCCAAGACTCAAGATAAGCAAGGGTGCACTCATGAAGGGATAGTTTCATGAGTGCATAGTACTTAAGCGGCCAGAGAAGGTGAAGCTATTTTGGTCTTGTTTTCCATTTCTTTTTTATGCTCTCGTCTTTCTTGGAGAGAAATAACCGGTGCACTGGCCTGAATATTCTTCAAAATACGTTTTTGCATGTATTTTTCGATCATCTGAACCATTTTAAAAGATGAGGAGAAAGTGAAGCTATAAGTTTGCTCACCATCTGAGAAAACAATTTTTCCCATAACTCCTAAATGTCGACTCACCATAAACTGACGAATCTGAGGCAAAGGAATCACGGCTTCAGAGGACTTCTTCTTAAAAACTGAAAAAGGACCCTGTGATTTAAGAATGAGTTGATCATCACGGATTTCAAGGCAGCTAGCGGGGCCACGAATGGTATAAAAAATCACAGTATTCCTCCTCAAGACAAATCAACTTTTCGGCTTATTTCCGAGTGGAGTTCCTATCGGTTTCTAATGTTTGAAAGTAGAGATTAAAGTGAACTTAATCATTATCTTTAGATTCGACCGGTCCTAAAGGCCCAGAGCATAGATAAAATTTGATTATTTAAATAAAAAAAGGACTATTGCTAGTCCTTTTTTGAAAACGAAATTTATTTTTCAAGAAGTGAGCGCAGCATCCAAGCGGTTTTTTCATGAAGTTGCATACGCTGAGTAAGAAGATCCGCTGTGGGCTCATCTGCAGCAGCTTCCACTACTTTAAAGAGCGAGCGGGCAGTACGCGTAACGGCTTCATGACCTTCAACAAGATGTTTAATCATCTTTGTGGCCTCAGGACTGCCTTTCACTTCTTTAATTGAAGTGAGTTTGACAAATTCAGCATATGTTCCCGGGGCAGGCATCCCAAGGGCACGAATACGTTCAGCAATCAGATCGACTGCCAAGGCAAGCTCGTTATACTGACCTTCAAACATCAAATGAAGAGTATTGAACATTGGCCCCGTGACGTTCCAGTGAAAATTATGGGTCATCAGATAAAGTGTGTATGAATCTGCGAGTAAGTGGTTAAGGCCCTGGGCAATTTTTTCCCTGTCCTTCTTGTTAATTCCAATATTAATTTCCATTTTGGCCTCCTGAGCACAGTTTGAATGCTCTCATTATCGCTCGAGACGAGGGCCGATCACAGTCAATTTTTCGTTAAAATGAAGAATGGAATTTTGCGTTATTTTCAGAATGTAAATGAGCGAAAAACAGATGTAAGATTTTTTAAAAATTTTGTCCAAGAAGGTCGATAAGATTTATCGGAAACTCACTAAATATAGTTGAATTTTAGCGTCAAAAAACTGTCGATACACAATATATAGATTTTTTGCTTTTCAAATAGATGATGTGACCTTAGCCTAAATTTAACCAACACAACTTACACCATTCGAATCGAGGAGAATGTATATGAGCATGGAGCCACTACTAAAAGAAAGCAATGACCGCTTCGTTCTTTTCCCAATCAAGCACAACGATATTTGGGACATGTATAAAAAAGCTGTCGCAAGTTTTTGGGTCGCTGAAGAAATCGACCTTTATCAAGATCTAGATGACTGGAACAAACTTAATGCTCAAGAAAAGCATTATATTTCACATATCTTAGCGTTCTTCTCAGCTTCTGATGGGATCGTGAATGAAAACCTCGCTATGCGTTTTTATAACGAAGTTCAGCTTCCAGAAGCTCGCTCATTCTATGGGTTTCAGATTGCCATGGAAAATATCCACGCTGAGACTTATGGGCTCCTCATCGATACTTATATCAAAGATGAAACTCAGAAGAACCACCTTCTTAAGGCCATTGATACAATTCCTTGTATCAAGAAAAAAGCTGACTGGGCCATGAAGTGGATTAATGGAAACCAAAACTTTGCTGAGCGCTTAGTAGCGTTTGCGGCCATTGAAGGAATTTTCTTCTCTGGATCTTTCTGTTCAATCTTCTGGTTAAAAAAACGCGGTCTCATGCCAGGTCTGACTTTCTCAAACGAGCTTATTTCTCGTGATGAAGGACTTCATACAGACTTTGCTTGTCTTCTTTACAGAGACTATGTTCAAGATAAGCCTTCTGAGGCACGTATCCGTGAACTTATTATGGAAGCTGTGGCCTTTGAATCTGAATTCATTACAGAAGCACTTTCAGTTTCTTTAATTGGAATGAATGCTGACATGATGAAAGAGTATATTAAATTTGTGGCCGACAGATTGATGAGATCTCTTGGATACTCTGAGATTTACAATGCGAAAAACCCATTTGACTGGATGGAGCTCATCTCTATGCAAGGGAAGACAAACTTCTTCGAGAAGAAAGTGTCTGAGTATCAAAAAGCCGGGGTTTCAACAGCAAGCAAGACAGACGGAAATATGTTTGATTTTAATACAGAAGTAGATTTTTAATCTCAAAGGGATAGGGGAGAAAATATATGTTAGTTACGACACGATCAGGAAAAAGAGAGCCGGTACAGTTTGATAAAATCACTCACCGTATTTCTCAACTTACTTATGGGCTAGATTCAAACTACGTGGATTCAATCCAAGTGGCAAAAAGAACAATCAACGGTCTTTTTGATGGAATCACAACTGAAGAGCTAGATAATCTATCAGCAGAAGTTTCTGCTTATATGACTTCTCTTCACCCAGACTATGCTCGTTTAGCAGGAAGAATTGCTGTGGCAAACCTTCATCGCTCAACTTCAGATTCATTCATGGAGACAATTGATAAGCTTTATAAATTTAAAAATGAATTTACCGGAGAAGTGACTCCGCTTGTTTCTAAGGAATTTTATGAATTCGCAGCGGAACATAAAAATAGGATTGAAGCCGAGATTGCTTACTCTCGTGATTTTGAATTTGACTATTTTGGATTTAAAACTCTTGAGAAATCATACCTTCTTAAAGTGAACAATAAGATCGTTGAGCGTCCTCAGCACCTTTTCATGCGTGTGGCCCTTGGTGTTCAAATTGGTAATATTGAAGAGGCCATGAAGACTTATCACCTTATTTCTGAGGGATTCTTCACTCATGCTTCCCCAACACTTTTCAATGCTGGAACAAACAAGCCACAAATGTCTTCATGTTTCCTTTTGGCCATGAAAGATGACTCGATTGAAGGAATTTACGAGACACTTAAACAAAGTGCTCTTATTTCTCAATCAGCTGGTGGAATTGGTCTTTCAATCCATAATATTCGTGCGAAGGGATCATTCATCAAAGGAACAAATGGAACATCTAACGGTATCGTGCCGATGCTTCGTGTATTCAATGATACTGCTCGCTACGTAGATCAAGGGGGAGGAAAACGTAAAGGTGCCTTCGCCATCTATCTAGAGCCTTGGCATGCTGATATCGAAGACTTTATCGATCTTAAGAAAAACCACGGTAAAGAAGAGCTTCGTGCTCGTGATCTATTTTATGCTCTTTGGACAAATGATCTGTTCATGAGACGAGTAGAAGCTGATGCGGATTGGTCACTTATGTGTCCAAACAAGTCTCCAGGACTTGCTGATACTTATGGAAAAGAATTTGATGCTCTTTATGAAAAATATGAAAAAGAAGGTCGTGCTCTTCGTGTCGTAAAAGCTCGTGATCTTTGGTTTAAAATTCTTCAGTCTCAAATTGAGACAGGAATGCCGTTCATGCTTTATAAAGATGCAGCGAACGCTAAATCAAACCAAAAAAATCTTGGAACAATCAAGTCATCAAATCTTTGTACAGAGATTATGCAATATACATCTGACAAAGAGATTGCTGTTTGTAACCTTGCTTCAATTGCTCTTCCTAAGTTTGTGACTAAGGATGGACAATATGATCATAAGAAACTTTATGATGTGACTTATCAGGCCACAAGAAACCTGAACAGAATTATTGATCTTAACTACTACCCAGTAGAAGAAGCTCGTTATTCAAACACTAAAAACCGTCCAATCGGTCTAGGTGTTCAAGGTCTTGCTGATACTTTCTTTAAAATGAAAGTTCCATTTGAGTCAGCTGAGGCCCGTCAGATCAATAAAGAGATCTTCGAGACGATTTATTTTGCGGCCTTAAGTGCTTCAAATGATCTTGCTAAAATTGATGGTGCTTATGAGTCTTATGAAGGATCTCCGATCTCTCAAGGAATTTTACAGCACGATATGTGGGAAGCAAGAACAACAGATCGTTGGGATTGGACAACTCTTCGTGGGAAAATTAAGGCCCATGGTGTGAGAAACTCTCTTCTTATGGCGCCAATGCCTACAGCTTCTACGTCTCAAATCCTTGGGAATAACGAGTGTATTGAGCCGATCACATCGAATATGTATACACGTCGAGTTCTTTCTGGAGAGTTCGCTGTTGTAAACAAGTTCCTTGTAAAAGATCTTATTGCTCTTAATATGTGGAATGAAGAAATGAAGGATAGAATCATTGCTCACAATGGTTCTGTTCAATATATCCCTGAGATCCCTCAAGATCTTAAAGATCTCTACAAAACTGTTTGGGAAGTGAAGCAAAAATCGATTATCGAAATGGCCGCAGATCGTGGTGCCTTTATCGATCAATCTCAAAGTTTAAATATCCACATGGAAGATACAAACTTTGGAAAACTTTCTTCGCTTCACTTTGCGGCTTGGAAGCTAGGTCTTAAAACAGGAATGTACTATCTTCGTACGCGCCCAGCAGTGGATGCGATTAAGTTCACCATCAAAGAAACTAATGCCCCTAAGGCAGAAGTGACAGCTCAAGAAGCGATGGTTTGTTCTCTTGAAAATCCGGAAGATTGTGTAAGTTGTGGTAGCTAAAAATAGTCTTCACAGCTCATTGGTTGGGGGCCAGTCATAGGACTGGCCCTTTTTTTTCAATAAGTTATCTCGCCTGGATTTATTTAAAAAAACAAAGTTTATTAATATGTTTGGTTTAAATTTATATTTTTAAGGAGATATTACCGATAATCATAAAAAGGAACTTTTTATGATCAAAAATACAACTCTTTTAGCTTTATCACTTGTTTTCGTTTGTGTTGGGTGTGAGAAATCTTTGAAACTTGAAGATTTACTTAATCAATACAATGACAACGAAGAGGCCCTGAATATCCCTAAAAACTCATGGATAAGACAATACGGTACTGTTTCTGCAGCGGCAAGAAATGGATCTGCCACCGGATACGAGCTTTGTTACGGATCAGTGGTTGATCAAGAAGGAAACAGCTATTGCGGGGGGTATACCAATGGGGCGATGGTGGGGTCTGCGGCTGGAAACTATGATGCTTTTATTACAAAGATAAATCCTCAAGGACAAATTGAGTGGATGAAACAAATTGGCGCCAATCAAGCTATTCCTGGGAGTAGTGCGGCTGGGTTAGATGTGATTCAAGGATTAACTTCAGATTTTAAAGGGCATATTTATTTTACTGGCTACACGCGCAGTAGTTTGGGTGAAGCAAATGTGAATGCAAATAACGACCTTTTTGTTGGAAAGATGAATGCTTCTGATGGAAGTCTTGTTTGGCTCAAACAATTGGGAAGTGTCACTATTGCTAGCTCAAAGTCTGCAGGACATGAGAATGGGTTTGCAGTGGCCGTAGATTCGTCTAATGGATTTGTTTATGTGGCGGGAGAAACAAGTGCGGACATGGTTGAGGCCAATTCAGGCTGGGATATGATTTTCGCCAAATTCAAAGATGTAGATGGTTCTCTTGTTTGGTTGAAGCAATACGGCTCAGTGACTGCAACCGCTTTAACAGGCCTTGCACCAGCAGGGAGAGAGAATTGTAATGATATTGCTCTTTCAAAAGATGGAACACGCCTTTATTGCGCTGGAAGCACAAGCGGGGCCCTTGGTGAAGCAGGAGGCGGAGGGAATGATGCATTTCTTATGTCTATTACAAGTAATGGAACTTTTGAGTGGGTGAGACAATTTGGTAATACCACTAAAGGGCCAGGAGGAAATACTTCTCTGGCCGATTTGTGGCATACAATCACTCTAGATGGTAGCGATAATATTTATTTGGCAGGAGCAACCGCTGGAAGTATTGGTGAGGCAAATGGAGGAAGTGATGATCTTCTTTTTGCCAAATACAATAAGACTGGAAATCTAGTTTGGTTAAAACAATTTGGTTCTGTGACAAAACCCTTAGGGATGGAAACGTCTGGAAGTGAATACTGTTATATGGGATTTAATAAGAAGCAAACGGCTCTCCATTGTGTAGGCTCCTCAACTGGAGTCTTTGGCGAAGCTAGTGGTGGCTCTAGCGACCTTTTTTCTATGAAGATGGATGTTGATGCCAATCCGATATGGATTACACATCTGGGGGCCTCAACAGTTTTTCCTGGAGGCTCGTCTGCGGCTGCGGACTATGCTGGAAACAGAAGTCACCATGTTGTTGATGCTGCTGGAAACTCGTTTGTTATCGGAGGGACAGGAAGCTCACTTGGTGAAGCCTTTGGGGGAGGATCTTATGATGCCGTCGTTGTTAAGATTAAGCCAGATGGTGGAATTTAAGAAAGCTAGAGCTCAATATCATAGTCATTCTCAGCATCTAAAAAATCAGATTGTAGACTCTTTTGTTTTGCGTCCTGGACTGGGGTGCGAGACTTAAGAGGAAAGTGGCGTAGATTTGTTCCTCGTCTAAAAAGAATAGAGGATTTTGTTTCAAGTCGTCTGATATCCATGCCGCGTTTTCTGAGTTCATCAATGGTATCAGTAGCATCGAGAGTGATATTATTTAAATGAACTCGGACTCCTTTAAAATGAGTATGAACACTCATTCCTCCAGGCCTTAGAACACGTAAAATTTCATTAAAGAGCTCAAACTTATATTTAATATAGGGAAGAGTTGATTGGGAGAAAATAAGGTCAAATTTCTGATCACCATAAGGAATTTGATTGGCGTAATCAAGATCAGTAAAAACGATATAGGGAAGCTCAAGTGTTTCTACCTCTAGCTTATTAAAAATACCAAAGCGAAGGGCGGAGTGGATATAGCTCTCCCGTCGGTAAAAGGTATGAGTTTTTTCTTTATTGATGCCGTAAAATTCAACGTCAGGAAATTTTTTCTTTAGCGCCATTAAGGCACGGCCATTTCCTGTTCCAATCTCCATTACTCTTGTTTTATGTCCGGCCAGTTTATTGCGGGCATTGGCCTCGCTAATGATATCTTCTAATTTGAGAGGAGCAATCTTTTGATTAAAGTCTTCAAGGGAATGAGATCTTGATTCGTGATAAGCGAGGTCTTGATAGCCTTCGATAAAAAAAGAGCGAGTGTCTACCTCTTCTTCAAAAACTAAAGAAACGCAGAACATGATGATCACAAAAGATGGAATGATGAGAAAAATGCGAAGACCCATTATGCTCTTTTAAGGCTTGACCAGTATTGCTTTATTGAGTTTTGCCAAGACCTCAGGTCTATTTTGCAACTTTTCTCGTAGAGTCTCAACAACTTCTCTTATGGGAATGGCCACATTAAAGACATCGTACCCAGTTCCATAAAAAGTTGATGATTGTTGTTTGACGATTCCGATAACATGCCCTGCTTCATTCAGAAGTGGTCCTCCTGAATTTCCTTGAGAGAGCGGACTGAAAAATGCAATATCTTTATGGATAAGTTGTGCATGTTTGCCTTGGCTGTAATGAATTCCAAAACCTGATGTATTTCCCAGGGTTGAAAAATTTTCATTGGATTCAAATCCTGTTTCACCCAGTCTAAAACTGATATCTAGTTTAAGTCGAGGTATTCGAGACAACTGACTGACTATTAAAACTCGTTTACCCTTCAATCTTTTCCTTTTGGAATTTGACTTAATTTTAATGAGACAAAAGTCTCTCTTCGTTTCACAATAAAGAACTTCTTCACAAATAAATTTTTCAGATTTTTTCTCGTTTGTTCTGATCGAAAAATTCCGACACTTTGTTGAATTCTTTCGTGATGGCGAAAGGACGTGCTGATTAGTGAGTATCAGATTTTCACCTATTGAAAATGAGGTTCCATGAAAATCATCTCCTTCACCTGATAGTGTGCTAAAGACGCTTTGCCCTAGAGTTTGGGCACGTTGAAAAACTTCAAGAGGAATATTGAACCGTTTGGCTCCATCTTTAGGCGCATCTTGATTCCTAAAGCTTGGCCCTCTTACTTCAACCTTATTAGCTTTGATTTTCGCCCCTGAAAAGACTTTGAAAAGATTCACTACCACTTTATCTGGGTTGATAGACTCCGGACTAGCAAAAACGAGTGAGCAATTCAGAAGAATTAAGATATAAAGGAGGACATTTCTCATTAAATTAATATATCAGATTGAGGTGTTGAATTGATTTTAATCAAATCTTGTATGAAAACTTTACGGGTTCCGCTTAAATTCTTAAAATAACATGTAAGGAGAATTTATGGCCAAGTTATTGATTATTATTGTTTCAGCTCTTATATGGACCTCTGTTTGGGCCCAAAGCTCAGGGCAGACAGGGATAGGCTTTATGTTTGGTAATCCCACAGGGCTTAGCGCAAAGAAATGGACAAGTGATACCCAGGCCATTGATGCTGGGGTGGGCATGTCGATCGGAAAGAATACAAATTTTTCTCTTCACTCAGATTATCTTTGGCATAGTAAGGATTATCTTTATTTTCAGGATGAGACTCCGCTGGATTTATACTACGGCCTTGGGGCACGTATGGAGTTTGCTGATAGTATCGAACTTGGGTTGAGACTGCCAATTGGTGTGGCCCATCATTTTGCGACTCCTCAAGCTGATTTTTTTGCTGAGATTGCGCCTATTTTAGACTTCATCGATGCCAAGGGTGTTGAAGTACACCTGGCCGTTGGAGCGAGATATTATTTCAATTGAGCTGCAGGAAGAGGAAACTCTTCCTGCACAGCCTTTCCATTAACTTCTTCAATAAAAATTTTTCCACCTAAATGTTTACCGATAACTTTTTTGGAAAGAGGATCAATCTCTGTTTCATAATAAGCATTGAAGCGGATTTTTTCTGTGTTTGATGAAATTTCTGTGGACGTTAAATCGAGTCGCAAGAGTGGTTTCGTAGAAAGTGTTGGGGCGAGCTTTGCTTCACCTTTGATTTGTTCAAATTTATCAAGATGTCTCATTTTAAATTGAATCGGGAAAGCCTGAAGGACTTGAGGGGAAACAGTCCCTTCAATATCGCATCCTTTAGCAAAGGTATAAGTGAGATTTGGTTTCTCACGACGAAATATAATAGAGGTCCAGTCAATTTTATGTTTTGGACAATCTTTAACACTAAAGTCTTTATATTTTGAGGCAGCCCTATTCTGTAAAATTTCTTGAATAAACGCCTGCAGCACAGGGGAGATATTTTTCGCGGTCTGTGCGTAAGCAGAAGTGTTTATAGTCAGGAAAACAGCTAAAGTGATTCTTGAGATTGCATTCATAGTCAGTATTAGAACTGATTCTTAAGCTTCCTTCAAGATTAATAAAATGGAGTCTTATACTCTGGTGTTATAAAGTTTATCTCGATAAGATAATGATCTTAATTTATTATAAAGAATAACGCTGATCTTTAAGCTGGACTACAATATAAAGCGAACCGAAGTTAAGATATTGGATAAAAGAAAAGAGTAGTTATTATGGATATGAATGGAAAAATGATTCTCGTTGTAGATGATGAGTTTGACCTTAGAGAAATTATGGCCTCAGAATTTGATTTTTTGGGTGCAAAAGTTTTTCAGGCCGAAAATGTGAATGCTGCGATTAAAATTTTAGAATCAAATTCAATTGATCTCGTCATTTCTGATATTCGTATGCCAGGGGCCACAGGGATTGATCTTCTTAATGCTATTAAAATAAAAAACATTGTTGTCCCACCGATAGTTTTGATCACAGGGTTTGCTGATATTACTCTTGAAGATGCTTTTAATCGTGGAGCCGAGGCACTGATTAATAAGCCTTTTAAATTAGATGATCTTATTGAAACAAGTTTTAGACTTCTTCAAACTCCCTCGGAGAGATGGTCTAGTGAAATGACGGATTCAAAAGAAAAGCTCAGTCTTTCATTTAGTGAAAAATTTTCTGAAGTTATTGGTAAGGGCGATCTTCTCATCGGTCGTGGAGGGGTGAGTTTGCATTTTGACGGAGTCAGAGACCATATAGAAGTAAATGATCGCATAGAATTTGAATTCAAGTTTAGTGACATTACGGTGAGTGGTGTCGGAATTTGTCGCTGGGTAAGAGGACATGAAACAGAAAATCGGTCGAGAACTTATATTGGAATTGAATTTTATTATTTAAAAAAAGAAAGTCTAGAAGTAGTCTCGCATTTTATTGGACAGAATAAAACACTCTCTTTTATTCCAGCACAACCTCAAAAAAGCTAGTGTTTTTCTATTTCTGGTATCCCAACGGAATTTTCTTTAGTATCGAACTCTGCTTTATACCCGAAGCAATCTGGCGATCTTTTTCAGTCTTTGTGAGGAAAAAAGAAAGTACGGAGAATCCTAAAATTAATATCATCACCAGTATCGATTCCCTCATTTAAATTTCCTTTCTCCTTAATAAGCCTGAGACTAGTTCGACCAGATCTTAAAGAATCTTTAAGATTCACGATAGAGGGAAAATTGTGAGTTTTTGATGAAGAAAAAACCGAGTCTTTTTGTTGGGAAAGAAAAAGCTCACAGAATCTTGATCTTTCTCATAACAGGCCATCAAAGAGTTAAGGTAGAATAAAATTATGGGAACACGTGGATTAGAGGCCTTCGATTTATTTTATGGAGAGATGTATAAAGAGCGCTGGGCCTGTCTCAAAGAGTCTCTGTCCGCTCCAAAAAAACATGTCGCTATCTTAAATCCTCATTCTGGTTTTGAATTTCCGACAGAAGGTCCTATGCTTAACGGACTGAGTTTTAAACATCAAATTCAAGACTCGTTTCCTCATCCAGAAAAAACTACATTAGGTTACATGAACTACTATTTAATGGATGCAGCTTCAATTATGGCGGTGGAGGCCCTGGATCCAAGGCCTGGTGAGCGTGTGGTAGATCTCTGCGCAGCTCCTGGTGGAAAGAGCTTTCTTTGTGCTCTCAAGATGCAAAATCAAGGTCTACTTATTTCCAATGATCGTTCAGCTTCTCGACGTGCTCGTATTCATCGCATCTTTGAAGACTATATTCCTAAAACACTTCAGACTAATCATAAGGTGACTTCTTTTGATGCTTCAAAGTGGTGCCTTTATGAAAAAAATCTTTATGATAAAGTTCTGCTCGATGCCCCTTGCTCTAGTGAGAGACATGTTCTCGATGACCCTAAAGAATTGGCGTTGTGGGCCCTTGGAAGAACGAAGGCCTTAGCTGTTTCTCAATTTGCGATGCTTGCCTCGGCCCTTGATATCGTCAAAGTAGGTGGAACAGTTGTGTATTCAACCTGTGCTCTTTCTCGTCTTGAAAACGATGATATTATCGACAAGCTTTATAAGAAGCGTGGTGGTCGTTTTGAAGTGATCTCAAAAACATTTCCCATTGGTGAGAAGACAGAACATGGTTGGCAGATCCTTCCTGATAGAGAGGGATGGGGACCATTCTATCTGACTGTTGTGAAGAAATTAAAATAGCCGTTTTTCAAATCTGAAGAATGATCGATTCTCTCCCTCATTTTTGTCACAAATAATTTAAAACTGAAGTATTGAAGGATTTCTTCTGTGCGGATTCTTTCCATTAAGACCCCCAATGGATGGGGGTCTTTTTTCGAAGAGGATTTTCATGGAAGAGATAATGAGGGTACTTGCCTTAATTATTTTTATCTTACAGCTTGCTGTGATGATAAGAATATTCGGGTAGGTTTAGGGAAGGGTAGCAGCCCTTCCCACCTTTTTATCTCATTTCTATTTTAGGCATAGTTATCATTCACATTCAAGCTTGGTTAACCCCTTAAAATTATTTTAGTAGGACCTTTCACTTTGTAAGTTTTACACCGTGTACCATCTTGCTGGTACGGTATTGTACCATAGCATCTAGTCCGGCGCACAAAATATGTTAGGTTACACCCATGAATGAGCAAATCAGAGTTCAACAATTACTTCAGCGTAAGTTTTTAGAAATGAAATCTAAAAACCCAAGTTTCTCCATCAGAGCACTGGCCAGCAAGCTAGACATGCAGCCAGCAGCAACGAACGAGATTCTCAAGGGCCAGCGACGAGTATCGCGGAAAATCGCTGAGAAAATTGCGGAAAGACTCCAGCTTGATCCATCTGAGAGGACAGATCTCTTAAAAGATTTTCCTCTGGTACTTAAGCGAAAAACGAAAGGTGAAAGTGCGCGCGAAAAAGACCTTGAAGTTCTTCGTCTAAATTCGGATCAGTTTGAGTTAATTTCCGATTGGATTCACTTTGCCATCTTATCGCTGATCAGATTGAAGAGCTTTAAGTCAGATGTTAGCTGGATGGCGAATCGGTTGGGTGTAACAGATGTAGAAGTGAGAAAAGCACTTTTCAGACTTCAATCACTCAGTTTGATTCATATTGGAGAAAAAGGATTGATCACCAGAACTCCGAACCCAGTAAGAACAACAGATGACGTAAAAGATCTATCTCTTCAGCGCATGCATATGAATGATATGGACATGGCCAGAAAGAAGATTCAAGAGGTTCGAGTAGATCAGCGTGATTTTACGAACTATACATTCCCGGCCAATCCTAAGACTCTAGCACGCGCTAAAGAGATTATCAGACAAGCGCAAGATGATTTAGAGGATCTGATGTGTGATGAGGATGCTAGTGAAGTTTACCGTGTATGTATGTATTTATTTCCATTAACAAATTTAGAAAAATAACAAAGGAAGATTTATGAAAATGAAAAACTGGATGATTGGATTAATGATGATGACTTCTATGACGGCGATGGCGGGAGACACAGGTGAGAGAGGAGGAAACGGAGGAG
>JBMLQL010000019.1:0-24921 GCA_049241565.1 Bacteriovoracaceae bacterium
AACCAGCACCTGCTTAAGAAGGCATTAACACCAATATAGTGGGGCAGTTTGAACTAAATCTTATCAATTTCTACTGGAACACTTTCTTTTCGCTCATCAGCTGAGTCTCCAGACTCGATGAATCCAAATGGAATCGTGAGAGACGAAGTTTTAATTTTTATTTTTATATACTCCAACTCGTCCACGGCCTTAAAGCTGGAATGGAAAGTGTCATATTGAGAAAGAATAGAGAGACACGAAACTCCGGTGAGAATTTTATCAACACCAGAAACCCAATCATTCATTCCACAATGATTTTGCCCAATATAAAAAGGGTGAATATAGCGAATTCTAAACTCTTTCATCCTTAAATCGAGGTTAATATCCTCGGTATTGCCTTGAATTTGATAGCTGGCCTTGTCTATTTCATAAGTATGAGTGTAGCGGTAAAATGACGAAGTACAGATAGCATTTGAGTGTAATTCAAAAAAATAACTGTAATCATTGTTATTAATCACTACTTCAACACGATTGTAATATCCGGGAAATGAAGGAGAAGGTATACACTCGTTAAATGTCCCTTGCAGTGAAGCTACAATTTCCTGAGTATCATCTTGAGCAGTCGTTCCCCCGGTAGAAACAATAGTGAATCTCTCTTCACAAGAAATAAGAGTGAGAAGGATAAGAAGAAAAAGACGATTCATAAAATAAGCTACCTATTATAGGGGCTAACTTATATATTTATCGGCAATAAATTAAATACTTCTTAACAGCAGAGGGAAGAGATAAAAGTAAAATCAGTATGTTACATAGTGCTGTGAACAAAAATAATGTTTTTTCTAAAAGAAACTACTCAGTAGTGGTCTTCTCTTTGGATTTTTTAAAAGCGAACTTAAAAATGATTCGAAGATACTTAGCATCCACCTCACGAGCATTGGCCGCAAGTTTTATCGCGCAGAAAAAGCTTACTCCAAAGTTGAGAAAGCCCATGAGTGCAACACTTAAAACCATCACTCCTACTAGTGGCAGAAGACTCATATCCCATGGGAGTGCATTGATGGCGAGGGTGATTGTACCTGCCGCAAGAGTCACGTGACGGATATCTAAAGGCAGACCTGTGAATTTTCCAATAATAATAGGGAAGGCGAGGAAAAAAGCGATGGCGATATTTCCAGAAGCTGCCCCAATCATCGGAGCAAAAGAGCTGGCCCACTTACGAGCTTTTTCTTTTCCAAGATAATTATTAAGAAAAGTACTTTCACGTAGCATTTGTGGAATATTTCTAAAAACAACCCAGTTCTCAACGGCTCCGGCCACAACACTTGAAAGCCAAAGAAGAACTCCAGTAAAAGCGGCGTAGAGAATGGTTCCACTGGTGATTGGATTGTGCTTATCAAGAAGCGTGTGGGCGTATTTCTCAGAAACAATATGATGACCAAGAGAATAGAAACAAATCCAATCTAAGGCAATGGCCACAGGAATAACATAAATAAGATTTCCAATGGTGGCGATAAATTGTGAGTGAGTAATTTTTCTCACTTCAGCCGTGACATCACCAAGTTGTTTTGTTTGAATAAAGTCTTCAAACTTTTTAGAGAGAGCTGAAGCTGTGAAGGCAGGTTGCTTGCTTGAGAGGGCAAGATGCCAACGTTGCATCATCAAGAACCCAAAGGCATAATTCATAAAATAAAAAATCCCTTCAAAGAGCAAAGACATCTGAGCGGCTCCAATAAGAACCTTAAGAACGGCAGTGAAGGCAGTAAGAACGCCGGCCCCACAAGCGGCATAAAAAAGATGCTTCTTCTCCATTGGAGTGGAGGCAATATAATGATCGCCTTTTTCTCCAGCACGCTCGACAATTTTTTTTGTGAGCATCTTTAAATGTTCACTTAAAAACTCTTTAAGACTGAGGCGTTGGATTTCATCACGAATAAGACGACCAATGAATCGTGAAATAATAATATTTTTTGTTTCTGGATCATTTGTTTGTTTGAGATATACCAGCATCTCCACTCGCTGGAGAAGCGATTTAATCCGTTCAATATTATAAATAAGATCAACAGAAACACCGGACGCTTCAAGACTCTTTTTTACTTTCTGTAAGTTAATCTGACAGAGAGAGACCTCTTGGAGAATATTATTATCTGGAGATTGAGGATTATTGATAACTTTGTTTAATCTGATAAAACTCGAATCTGTTAACTTCTCATCACCAAGACGAGTACGAATTCCCTTTGAGACACCAAGGCTAGCGATTTGAGAGCCTAGAATAATAAGAGCTTCGTCCTGGTCATTGATAATCCCTTCGGTACTGATCTCATATTTTTTAATGAGATCAATGATTGGCGGGAGAATAATTTTATAAGAAGCTTCAAACCATTCTGCGTCCTCGATCTCTGTGAAGACTAATCTAAAAATTTCGGCGAGGTCTCTCTCTCCTACAACATGAGGGAGAAGACGCAAGATAAGGCGATCTGAAAACTCACTAAAAAAACCTGTATTTTCAGAAACACCTGTTAAATAGTACAGGCGTACTGCTACCCCGCGACCTAGGAGGTCTCGAAGAGTTTCAATAAAATATTTGGCCTCAACAGGATTTCGTTCAATAAATTGGAGAAGAAATTTAAAACGTACATTCTTCGCGTGGATATGAGAATGATCCACTGTGTTTTCGGTCTGCTTTATGGGGAGACGTATCCAATGCATCAAGTGCTCGAGGGCCGTCATCCTCTCATCAATGAGATTATCAAGATTCATTCCTTGAATAATAGTCGTCAGATCCGATGGACTCAGCTCTTTAGTGAGGGCCGCTTTAAGACGACGAAAAGAATTTAGCATTTAGATATCATATAAATTTACCATCTTAGTTAGCAAGGGATTTAGCTAGATTTTGTTCGTTGCTAAATACTTAACCAAATCCTCACATCCACCAATAAGCTGTCCATTGATAAAGATCTGAGGATAAGTTGGCCATCCACTCCAGAGCTTGATTGCTAGGCGTTTTTTCCATTGTGAAAGATAGCTTCCATATTCAAGATATTCATAGCTGATCTTCTTCTCATCTAGAGCTTTGCGAGCTTTTTTGACAACCGGATTTTGTTTCATTCCAACCACCACAACTTTATTCATTTTGATAGCTTCAATAACTTCTTGAACCGTTTCTTGATGATGACAAGTGATGAATGTTAAAGCATCTGGGTGGATACTTGTTTCTGCGAGTATAAGACGTTTCATGGATGCTCCTTAAGAGTGACTAAATTGTTTTTCAATAAGTTTATTATAAAATCCTGTGGTATCTAGAATCAGATCTTCGTGTTTACCTGTTTGGACAATTTGACCGTTACTTAGCACTAGAATCCGATCTGCTTTTTTACGGTGGAGAGTCTGTGAGCAATGATAATAGTTGTTTTATCAGTCATTAGATTTTCAAGTGCTTCCTGAACAAGAAATTCACTTTCAGCATCGAGAGCACTTGTGGCCTCATCAAGAATAAGAATCTTCGGATTTTTTAGGATGGCCCGAGCAATGGCCACACGTTGTTTCTGGCCACCTGAAAGTTGAACTCCCTTTTCGCCAACCAGAGTTTTGTACTGATCAGGAAAGGCCATGATAAAGTCGTGAGCGTAGGCAAGCTTCGCCGCTGCGATGACTTCTTCAAGAGTGGCTTCAGGTCTAGCATAACGAATATTATCTTCGATGGATTCAGAGATAAGAATAGGCTCTTGTGAGACGAGGCCAATTTGTTGTCTTAAAGAGTGGTTATTGAAATCTTTGATATCAGTACCATCTATGCTGATCATGCCTGAGTTTAAATCATAAAAATGCATCAAAAGCTGAGCGATAGTTGATTTTCCGCTACCAGACGGACCCACAATCGCAATCGTTTCACGTGGCTCAATTTTAAGATTAATTTTTTTAAGCACCGTCACGTCAGCTCGGGCCGGATAAGAGAATTCAACTTCCTTAAATTCAATCTGTGCTTGAGTTATTAGTTTCGGAGAAGATGCTTGATCCAATGAAGTCTCCTGGGCCTTATCAAGTAATTCGAAGATACGGTGACCAGCTCCAAAGGCAGACATAAAATCGGTATAGAGACTGCCTAGCATTCCAACAGAGAACGCTACGGTCATCACGTAAAGAAGATAGGAAGTCAGCGTTCCGACACTCATCTCTCCGCTAATGACAAGATTCCCTCCGTACCAAACAATAAAAACGATGGCCGCAAATCCAAGCGTTGAAATAAGACCTGTGAATTTGGCCACTTCAAAAATTTTCTTTAATGAGAGTTGAAAAGAATTTTCTAAACGACTTTGGTAGCGATTGATTTCCCATTCCTCTTGAGCAAACGCTTTTACAGTACGTACACCTGAGAGACTCTCTTCGGCCACGGCCGAGGAGTGGGCCAGGGCATCTTGAGTTGAGCGAGAAATGGCCTTCACTTTTTTTCCAAACCTTGCAGCAAGGTAGGCCAAGGGAGGAATGAGAAGGAGAATAAATATTGTAAGTTTGGGAGAAGTATAAAAAAGAAGAGCGAGACCGGCGATGGCCTGAACAAGATTTCTCACGAGCATGGAGATATTTACACTTAAAGCATTCTGCAAGACAGCTGTGTCTGAAGAAAGGCGTCCAAGAAGTTCACCGGTTTTTGAGAAATCAAAAAAGCGCATTTCTTGGGAAATGATTTTGCTAAAAAGTTGGGCCCGGAGTCTTTTGACAGTCTTTTCGCCCGCAAAGGTAAAATAATAATAGCGAAGACTTGAGGTTACTCCTTGAATCACAAAAATAATAAGAGCAGTGAGGGCAGCAAAATTAAGGGCCGCAGAATCTTTGCTTTTAATCGCCTCATCAATAATCACTTTGATATATTGAGGGTAGCTCATAAGCGCCGCACTACTGATGGCAAGAAATATCATCCCCTTGATGAGAAGTGGCCATTCCTCTCGGCTGATTCGCAGAAGTCTTTTCATGGATGAGGTTTTAGAATTCATATTTTTATATCTTTGGTAAGGTGAGCGATTTTAACTAGGATCAAAAAAATTAAGCTTCAAGTGCTTTCGTTCAATAACCATTTCTCTAGCAACACCTATTAATTCTCCTGGATTCATCTTAATCCAGATGTTTTCACCTTGAAGTGGTTCACTTGAAAAAATGAGATGGTTCACTCTGCCTGAAGAATCTGGTGCCGCTTCACAAAAACTTGCAAAGCTTCCACAAATCTCTCTTTCAGGGCAGCGTTTTTTATGAGTGCTATAGTAGAGCCCCATCCCTCCGTTAAGGGCCACCATCATAGGGCCGTTAGAGAGGACAAAGGTGAGATAATTGTCCGTGGGAACGCCCACATCTTTAATGTTTAGATCACCGATAATTTGATTCAGATGAAGCATGGCCTTTTCTAAAATAGACATGGAAAGTTTAAGATCAGGACTTAAACCATGGAGATCCATCTCTTTCTCAAGATAAGTAAGAAGAAAATAAAAGAAAAGTTCACTATCAGTCTCACCTAGATAATATGGAGAAAGGTTGGGAGAAATGAAGGAGAGCATCTGTTCTTTAATCGCCTCAAATTGTTTGATATTCCCATTATGGGCAAAAGTCCATTTCCCATACTGAAAAGGATGGGTATTGGTGAGCGAGAGTTTGCCATGAGTGGCCTTACGGATGTGGGCCAATACGGTTTGAGAGCTGACGATTCCAGAGATTTTTTTAAAAAGCTCATCAGTCTCAGCAGTATTTGTGGATTTAACAATATGGGGAGTCTCAGCAATATAATAGGCCAGTCCCCAGCCGTCAGGATGCCTGCGACTTTGTCCCATGAGAGCATTCTCCGCCGAGACGAGGCTAGAGTGGACTTTTGAGAGTAATACGGATCTAAAACCAAAGATACGACACATGAGAATATAATATCACAAAAAAGAAAACTTTAGTACTCGCTCTTAGCAAACAGGGTGATTATCTCAAGAGCCTCTACTTTCTTCTCATTGAAATGAGCAAGCTGTTTTGGATCCAGGACTTCTACTAGTTTCTGAATGATAACAATTATTTTGTCTTGGTTGTGGAAACCGTTTTGATTATAAACCTTGAAGGCTTCAAAGATTCTTTTTTCTTTCTCTGGAGTAGGAATTTTTTGCTCAGCAATCGTCGTTAATTGTTGATGGAGTGCCTGTCTATTGGTGAGGCGAAGTGTAGATTGACCTTTAAAAAAATCCATATGACTTTTAAGAATCTTCTTTTGAGATTCATTGATTGTATCAAAGAAAAATTTAAATCTTTTATGATAATCTTCACTTTCTTTTTCACTGATCTTATCTTCAATCTCTTTATTTTCTTTTGCCGTTTCCTTCAAGAAGCTCTGGAATTGTTTATCACTAAAACCTGCCATTTGTTTGGCCAGAATAGCGGAATAATCGATGGCCACTTGTCGATAGGTTTTGATAAGCCCAGGGTAGAGGAGAGAAATTTTTTGAGGCTGGGTCAAATCGATACTTTGAATAATCTTAGTCGCCTCAGCCGTTTTAAGGCGCTGTTCATTCAGAAATCTTTTAATATCTTGTTTAAGGATCGTTTTTTGTTTTGAATCAAGATCAAGTTTTGACTGAGTTTTATGATAAAGAATAGCATCCATGTTTGAAATAACGGTCTCTTTCATGCCACAAGATGCCAGAATCAGAATACTGAGCAAACATAGTATTTTCATCCCTTTATCATAGCTGAATTTTGCACTTAGAAGTAGGTATTTTTTACAAGCTTAATTGCGTCTAACAGCTATCTAGACTAGGATGACGCACTTTTTATGTTTGGAGAGTTTTGTGAAGCTAGTTATTGCTTTATTCTTTTTTATTATGGCCTCAATGGCCTTTGTTCAGTAAAACGCTTAACAAGAGGCGAATTTGCCTCTTTATTATATATGAACCCCATCAGAAATGATGGGGTTTCTTCTCAAAATGAAGTTCACTCGCAGGAGTTTTGATGAAGTACTTATTTCTCCTTTCTCTACTTTCATTTCTTACAAGTTGTGGGACGACTTCCTCTTCTCGTGATCTCGATAATCAGGCCCAAATTATTAAAAATGATCCCATGTTTATTAAAGCTGACTGTGACCAAAACAGGACGGCCCTTTCCTGTGCTCGTTATGCTTATAAATTAAAACATGTGGATGCTGATGTTTATTTAAAATATACCACTCTGGCCTGCGAACTAGGGGATTCAAGTTCGTGTTTTAATCTTGATCAGATTAAGGGTAAGAAGTTTGACTATAATTTAAGTGTTCTTAAGCGCGAAGAGAATCATATCTTTGCTTGTTATGCCCACTACTCATCAGATTCAAAAATTGAGTCTATGAAGGTCGACGAGAAGGATCATAAAATTCTTAATATTTCGGCCCTCGTTGATCAAACCGGGAAACTTCAGAAAATGACTCTTGATGGACGCAATCTCAATCCGAAGATGGAAGAGTGTGTTCGTACGGTTTATCAGAATAAGAAATTTGTAGGAGCTGATCGTGATATGCTTCTATCCTTAACACTCCTTATGCCGATCCAATACAATGATAAAGATGTGGCCAAAAATAATCTTGACGGTCTGGCCGATTCTTTGAAAGACTTAAATTAGATTCTTTGTGGCAATGGTGATCTGCCCTTAACCGCCTCCATTCAGTGAGTGCTGATGACGCCTACTTTAACTTTTAAAGTTGAGGTGCGTCTTGTTTCGAAAAATAATTTTCTCATTAATCTCGGGACTACTTGCAGGATTGTCATCCACGCTTTTTCTCTACGCAATCAATTCTGTCACTGACCTTAGACTCTCACATCAAAGCATTATTTGGTTTTTGCCTTTAGCTGGACTTTTCATAGGATGGATTTATCATCACTATGGAAAAGAAGTTCAACGTGGTAACAATCTCATTATTGATGAAATCCACGATCCCAAAAAAACCATTCCATTGATCATGGCCCCTTTTATTTTTGGAGGAACTCTTCTTACGCATCTTTTTGGTGGATCGGCGGGCAGAGAGGGGACTGCGGTTCAGATGGGGGCCACACTTTCTGATCAACTTTCAAAATACTTCAAGCTAATGGCCTCTGAAAGAAAAGCTCTTTTGATGAGTGGAGCAGGAGCAGGTTTTGGAGCGGCCATTGGAACGCCTTGGGCGGGTTTTGTTTTCGGTATGGAAGTGATCTGGTGTGGCCACCTTCGATTTATTGCTGTGCTGGAGTGTTTAGTTGCTTCCTGGACGGCCTATGGTGTGACCTATGTTTTACATGCCCCTCATTCTCAGTATCCGCAACTTATATTAAGTGGATTTTTGTGGAATGATGTTTTCTCTGTCATTGTGGCAGGAATTGCTTTTGGTGTAATGACTCGATTTTTTATTTTCTCCACACACTTGTATGAAAATCTCATGAAAAGATGGATAAAATTTTCTCCTCTGAGACCTTTTATAGGTGGAGTGATTCTTGTTTTGCTTTATGCTTGGGAAGGAACTTATCAGTACGCTGGTCTTGGGATAGAGCAGATTCAACATTCTCTCACTCTTGTCACTCATTTTAGTTTACCTATTTTAAAGTCATTTTTTACGACTATAACTCTAGGATCAGGATTTAAGGGAGGCGAATTTATTCCCTTGGTTTTTATAGGTGTGAGTTTAGGAAGTGCTCTGACTGCACTTCTTCCTGTGAGTGCCTCTCTTCTTCCGTCGATCGGTTTTGGAGCAGTCTTCGGAGCAGCATCAAAAACACCTATGAGTTGCACCATTATGTGTATAGAAATTTTTGGACTACAGATTGGTCCTTATGCTTTTATTGGAGTGATAATTGCTCATCTTATTTCAGGAAAGAAGGGTATCTATTTAACTCAAAGGCTTTGAATCATACCCAATCTGATCAAGCAGCTGAACTATCTCCTCGATAGAGAATTTCGTCTTGATCTCCACTTCCTTGGTTTTAAGATTAACCTTAATCTCAGCCAGAGCGTCATTTTTAAGGATTTCTTTTTTTATAGTGGCTTCGCAATGGCCACATGTCATATCTAGGATTTGTAATTTCATGCTCATACTATAAACCTTGACCCCATGGTAAGGTCAAGGGAGAAGTTTTGACTTTACCTTCCCATGATGGGAGGCTTTAAAGTAGGGCCAGAGAGGTATTCAATGAAGTCTGTAAAAATTAAGGGTATGACTTGTGCGAGCTGTGTGAGCAGAGTGGAGAAGGCCCTGCTGAAAATTCCTCAGATCAGTAAAGTCAGCGTTAATCTGGCCACGGAGACCGCTTTTTTTTCTGGAGTTAACGATCTAAATTTAATTAAGCAAGCTGTAGAGAAAATAGGATATGAGGTTGAGCTAAAAACCAATCTTGAAGAAAAGAAAGAACTTCCATGGCCTGTTATTCTCTCCGCGATATTATCATTGCCTCTTGTTGCTCCCATGCTTTTATTACCTTTTGGAGTCAGTTGGTCTCTGAATGGTTGGATTCAGCTCGCGCTCACTCTTCCTATTCAATTTGGTTTTGGCCTTCGCTTTTATAAAAAAGCTTGGGGGGCCATAAGAGATTTTTCTGGAAATATGGACCTTCTCGTGGCCTTAGGCACTAGTGCGGCTTTTTTCTTATCAGTTTATCAACTTCAACATAGTACTCATCATACTCATTATTATTTTGAAAGCTCGGCAGTGGTCATTACACTTATTCTTTTTGGAAAGTGGTTGGAGGAGAAAGCGAAGAGGCAAACAACTTCGGCCATTCGTGCTTTGTCTCAATTGAGACCAGAAACAGTCCTTGTCAAAAAAGGTGAGTGGGTCAAAGTTAAGCTGGAAGATGTAAAACTAGGAGATATTGTTCAAGTCAGGCCTGGTGAAAGGTTTCCGGTAGATGGTCTTGTCATGAACGGAGAAGGTAATATTGACGAAGCTATGATCACAGGTGAGAGCTTACCTGTCTTTAAACAAAGTGGAAGCAAAGTGACGGGTGGATCAATTAATTTAGAAGCTGTTTTTGAAATTAAAACAACTGCAGTTGGAAGTGAGACCATGCTTTCAAAAATCATTCGTCTTGTGGAGGAAGCTTCGGCCAAAAAAGCACCTATTCAAAAACTTGTAGATAAAGCCAGTGCTATTTTCGTTCCTATTGTTATTCTCATCAGTATTATTACTTTTATAGGACAGTTTTTATATTCTGCTAGCATTGAATTTTCTCTCATTCATGCAGTGACAGTTCTCGTTATCGCTTGTCCCTGTGCTCTGGGACTCGCCACACCTGCGGCCCTTATGGTGGGGACAGGACTGGCCGCTAAGAATGGTATACTCATTAAAGATGCAGAAGCCTTAGAGAGACTTCATTCAGTCGATGTTGTGGCCTTTGATAAAACCGGTACACTCACTGTTGGTCGTCCTGAAGTTCAATCCATCCATACTCAAATGAATGAGAGCGAATTGATGAGAATTGCAGCATCTTTGCAAATAGGCTCTACTCACCCCCTTGCTATCGCAATCTTAGATTGGATGAAAAAACATCAACTTGATTTTAAAGAAGGGACTCAGCTTAAAACGATTTCTGGTGTGGGTGTGAGTGGTGAGCTTGATGGAGTCTCTTATTTATTATGCTCCCGAAAAGAGGCGCTTAAACGTGGGTATGAGATTGAGTCACTCAAAGATGGACAAACACAATCTGTTCTTCTTAATACAACAGAGAATAAGTATCTAGGCTCATTAGGTCTTATTGATCAGCTCAAAGATTCTTCTCGTGAGACGATCAAGAGATTGCATGAGAAGGGAATCAAGGCGCTTATTATCTCAGGGGACAATGAAGCTTCGGTTAAAAAAATGGCCCTTGAGTTAAAATTAGCTGAGTACTATTTTGAAATCAATCCTGAAAATAAATCTAAAGTGATTCAGTCTTTGAAAGAGAAGTATAAAGTGGTGGGGATGGTAGGGGACGGCATTAACGATGCACCTGCCCTGGCCAGTGCAGATATCGGTGTGGCCATGAGTACTGGTACTGATGTGGCCATGGAAACAGCAGGAGTCACCTTAATGAGAGGAGATCCTCTTCTTCTTTTAGACGCTATGGAGATAGGAAAATTAACTCAGTTAAAAGTAAAAGAAAATTTATTCTGGGCCTTTATTTACAATATCGTGGGCATTCCATTGGCCGCTTTCGGTCTTCTCTCTCCTATGATGGCAGGCCTAGCCATGGCCATGAGTTCGGTGAGTGTAATGATGAATGCTCTTTTAATTAAAAGATGGAGAAGAAAATGAGTTTAGTCACTATTGGAGAAGCCTCTACTCAAACGGGTGTGAGTGCTAAGATGATACGTCACTATGAAGAGATCGGCTTATTACCTAAGTCAAAAAGAACAGAAGGTGGATACCGAGTTTACCGCGAGGATGATTTACATAATTTAATTTTTATTAAAAGAGCACGAGCTCTTGGCTTTTCGATGGTTCAGCTTAAAAAGCTCATGAATCTGTGGTTAAACAAATCTCGCAAAAGCAGTGAGGTCAAAAAAATCACTCAAGAGCATATTAAGGAGTTAGAAAAGAAACTTGCTGAAACTCAAGTTATGCTGAAAGCGTTGAAAGAGATGAGTAGTTGTTGTCATGGAGACCAGCGAGCGGAGTGCCCAATCCTGGAAAATCTCTCAAAAAATTAAGGCATACAGTCTTTTGTTGGTGAATGAAGTTTGTGACATCCTTCGAAGCATTGCTTATCTGTTTTGGCCTTTTTGCTGGTCACGAGCTTGACCCCATCGGCATCGGCCTTTAAGTCATCCCATTCCGCATTTCCTGGCCCAAAAATATCACCAAGCTCTTTTAGCACTCCAAGTTGCATGACCTCAACAGGAGAGCATCTGAGGGCCAACAAGCAAGACACTGCACAGTGTTTGAATTTATCGTTACTTCCTTCTGCATCAACCTTTTTTTTGACTTGAGAATAATGTAAAGTTGAGCAAATAAGCACAGTTTCAGCATGAACTGAAAAAGAGAGTACGAGTATAAAAAATGAGAGGAGAATAACTTTCATTAGGCTTTTTTCGGAGCAATCTCTGCAGAGCTTTAGAAGTCGAGTGAGAGGCTCGGATAAACGAGAATGATTTGCCTTTTTTGTGCTTTAAAGGCATCATTTTTTTTATGCCAGTTTTAATGCCGAACTATAGAACAAGTGCTGAGAGTAAGGAAATTCTCCGCTTATTACAACGATCAGGAACGATTGAAGGGAACTTCTTTTGGCAATCTGTTGCGGGTAATAAAAAAATTGTGCCTATTGTTCATATTGAAATTGATTTTGTCGCTCGCGATGTCATGGTGGCCTTTGAAAATTATAATTTTGAAGTCGATCCTGATGCTCCTATCTTTGTAAAACTTGAAACTAATCAAACTGTCTTTAAAGTGTCACAGTTTACTTTCATCAATGGTGAGATTCATTTTGCGATTCCTGAAGAAGTAAAAACGCTCGAAATGAGAGCAAAGCCTCGATTTGTTCTTCCTGTTGAGAAAGAAAAAACCTATTCATTGAAACCTGTTCAAACTGGTGCGGGAACTCAGCAACTTAAAGTAAAGGCCGTTGATATCTGCGAAGATGGTATTGGAATTATTGTCAGCGAAATGAATAGAAGTTTTCTCAGACATAATCGTATTTTGTGGCTGACAGAGTTGGCCGGAGTCGAGCTAAAGCATCCTATTCTTGCCGAAGTTGTCTATCTTCAGTCACATCAGCAAGGAATGAAGTTAAGCCGCAATAAAGAGGTCAGGGTAGGCCTTAAATTATCAGGCACTATCCCTGATGCTCAGTTTGAACATTTCTGTCATTCTTGAGTTTTTCTAATCAATCCAAAATAAGCGATATAAAAATAGCAAACAGCTGGAATGAGCAGAGAGAATTTCAATGTATAGCTATCGGCCATAAGTCCTGTAAGAATAGGGATAATAGCTCCCCCTAAAATAGCTGTACTCATGAGACCGGAAGCTTTTTCGGCCATTTCTTCATGACCTTGAAGGGCCAGAGTGAAAATTGTTGGGAACATAATAGAATTGCAAAATCCTACCAACATTAAGGCATAAACAGAAAACATTCCTGAGCTTCTGACTGCGATGAGAATAAGCGCAATGGCCATTAATGAGTGAATAAAAAGAACTCTGCCGGGAGCAAATTTCTTTAAAGTAAAAATACCAAGGAATCGACCGACCATCGCCCCACCCCAATAAAAGGCCACAAGATTGGCCGCATCCACTTCAATCATGGCAGTGGTTTCTTGAATGAAGCTCACAAAAAAACTACCAATCGTTACTTCAGCTCCAACATAAGCGAAGATCCCGAGCATTCCCAGCCAAAGGCCTTTTTTAGAAAGAGCATTTTTCCATGTCCCAGAATTATCTGGATTGAAATTAATTTTCGGAAGGGTAAGTCTTGAGAGAACGATAGCGATAACAATGAGAGTAAAAGCAATAATGAGATAAGGGTATTTGACTGCTTCGGAAGAACCAGAATCTTCAATCTTTGAAAGAATAAAAGCTGAACCAAAAAACGGAGCGAGGAATGTTCCAAGTGAGTTAAAGGCCTGGGTCATAGTGAGGCGAGAGGAAGATGTTTCCGCGGGGCCCAAAACTGAGACATAGGGATTTCCCGCCACTTGAAGGACAACGATACCACTGGCCAGAATAAAAAGTGCAAAAAGGAAAAGACCGTAAGTATGAAAAGAAACGGCCGGAAAAAAGAGTAAACACCCAAGAGCGGTTGTAATAAAACCAATCACCATCCCTTTCTGGTATCCCCATTTCTCAATCATTTTACTGGCCGGAATAGAGGCAAGACCGTAGGCCATAAAAAAGAAGAATTGCACAAGAGCAGCTTGCGTATATGTTAGCTCAAACACCTTTTTCAAATAAGGTACAAGAATATCATTCAGACAGGTAATAAAACCCATCATAAAAAAGAGGACTGTTAAGGCCGAAAGTGCTTTTCTATGCATATATTCTCGCTTCAAATAGTATATGTATTAAGTTTAGTGGAGAAAGCTATGAAATCAACTCTTATTATTTGTGCTTTGCCTGAAGAACTTGCTGCCGTGGAAGCTGTTTTGAATACTAAATTTGAAACTCAAGTGATGAGTCAGCAGTTAGGATTTTCAGTCAGGAAATTTAATAAAGAAAATAATGTTTTCTACACACTTTTATCCGGAATGGGACCGATCAATGCCAGCGCAAGACTCACCCTTGCTCTTCATCATCTTCAAATAGACGATGTCCTTTTGTTAGGTGTGGCCGGAGGTCTTACAGAAAAAACATCCATTGGAGATCTCGTCATTTCAACCGCAGTTTACCAGCATGATTATTATTCAAGCCTTGAAGCAGGAGATTTTAGAATGCGCTCAGGAGAGTTAATTCTATCTCAAGAGCAAGGGCACACTCATGACCCCCTAATCTGTGCCGACCAACATCTTATCGAGAGATGTTTCAAAACTGAAATAGGAAATCATCAAATTCTAAAGGGGATCGTCGCCTCCGGCTCAGAGTTTGTGGGACGAGGGCAGCGTAAGACAGAAATTGCTAAGCTTTATGACGGACTTCTTGCTGTCGATATGGAGGCCTGTGCCGTGGCCAATATCTGTCTTCAATTCAAAAAGCCTTTTGTCGTGGCCAAGACGATTTCAGATACGCTTCATACTGATGGGACAATTGAGAGTGATTTCTTAAAATTTCTAAAGTTTGCCTCAGAGAATGCAGCTGAAGTGGTGAAACAGTTTACGGTTTAAAGCTTAATATTAGTATAAACAGTAAACTTTCTTTTCGCTGGCTTTGACCCAAAGAGACTTTTCAGCTGATCTAAAAATTCAAAATATTCTTTAAATGTGAGTTTTATTTTTGATTTTTTCAATTTCATTCCACTTATTAAAAAGATCTGAGTAGCTTTTAATTTTTACCCAATCAAGAGCAGGGTAGTTTTCAATTAAAAATTGAATATCTGCCTTATCTTGAAACTCTCTGCTTACATCATTTGAGAATGCCTGGATTTTAAGGCCAATAATATCTTCTGGAGCAAGACATTTTATATTTAGCTCAGGAATAAGGTTAGCATTTTTTAGCATCTCACGACTGATTGGTCTTTGTGCCAGGAGAATATCGATAAGACCGATCCCTGAAAATTGTAAAAAGTCGTTTGTCTCATGAACAATATTAAAACCATTTTTATGAAGAATATTTTTGGCCTTGTCTTTATTCTCAACATCAATCAAAAGGTCTACGTCAATGGTCGCTCTTGTCAGCCCCAGGTTGACCATAGCAAGACCTCCAATCAAAGCGTGATCGATGCCTTCATTGGTAAACAGGTCATGAGCGAGGAGGAGTGTTTTTCTAAGGTCCATAATGAAATAATAACCTCGTCTTCATTTTTTTGAAAGTAGAGATTAGTTCTTCAGCTCTTCTTTTAGCGCACTATACTCATGCTTTCTTTCGTTTTTACTTAAAAACTGAGAAAGCTGAGCTTTTATCTTCTCAAATACTTCTGGCGGAAGATTGTTCTTAAGGGTTTTAAGATCAAATCCTTTTTTCGCTTCAGAGTATTCAACCATGAAAGCAACTTGACCTTCAATATCGAGCATAAAACTCTGTTTATTGTCGATTAGACCTTTGAGTTTCTTTCCTTCTTTGTCTGCCCCTAATTTTTGATCAAGGATAACAGAGAGGTTTAACTTTTCTATTTTATCATCAGGAACATCAAGACGAACTTTCTTCAAAAGAAGTTCATTATTCACACTCATCACAACGGCAGAGGCATCTGTGACTGGAGTGCTGTCGGTAGCACCTTTACCAAATTGCTCTAGCGCTTTATTACGTTGATCTTGATACTTCTTATCTTGTAGGGCCTTACCAGTTAGGGGAGAGGTGATAGAGGCTGCATAACGATCACTGTTCTTATCCTTGGCCTTCAATTCTTCTGGAATCAGTGGCATAACTTTTGGTGCAGCTTCCGACCATTCATGATCAAAGAACTGGGCCTGCTGATCAGGAGATAAAGGAAGGTTGCGCTCTTGAGAAAGCTTAGCAATCTGCTGCTTAATTTCATCATCTGAGTACTTTTCCTTGGCCCCTCGTTCTTTAACAAGACGATCAAGAAGTTCACGATTCATTGAAGACATCTGTTTGAGGTATTCTGCAGTGCTTGGGGGGAGAACAGGGCCACGTTCACGGTAAGACTCACTAGTCTCTTCTTGAGTAGTGCTTGTATTGGAAGAGCTGCCGTTAAAGTTTGAATAATTAGAATTAATATTTGCCCCTGCAAATGGTTGTGCAGCTTGAGTTACTGGGCTTGATACTTTGCCCATCACTTCTCTTTCTTTTGATGGATCAATCGGTGAGGGGGCGGCTGCAGTTTGTGGTGCAGGTAGAGTTTGTGAAAAATCTTTCTCTGCAAGGATACCTGAAGCAATTAGTGTTTTTCTTGTAGCTTCATCTGCTTGAACATCAGTTCCTAGAATGTCTCTAAGTTTTTTTATTGTTTCTTTATCAAATGATGAAACATTTTTTTCTGTTGCTTCCTTCACGTCTTGAGCAAGTAGGCATTGAGGGGATTTTTTATCGGTGCAGGGTTGGTCTTTGCTTTTACATAATTCCTCAGATTTGTCTTGTATAACATTTCTATAAAGGTCCTTACTAAAAACTTCATCTTTCATTTGACTCATCCCTGATTGATCCTGGCTAGTAGCATTGGAAATAATTTCATTCAAGGAAATATTATCTTGATTAATTTGAGAACAATATAAATCGAGATGATAGCTTTTATATTTTTCTGGAATTTTATCTTCGAAATCTTTATAGTTTAAGATTGATACATTTCCAGACTGATAATCGTTTGAGCACATGAACTTCGCGATGTTTTCAAATGATGTTTCACAATTCTTGTTTAGATTCTGGTTTAATGAATTTAGATTTTTTTGAGAGTATAGCCATTTAATTATTTTAGAGTTGTTCAAATTTTTTTCTGAGTTTAAGAATGTTTTAAGTTCATTAGAATGATTTTTTAATATGTTCTTGATTAGAGGATGGTCAAGGATATTTTTTTGATCTTTTGTTAGATTTGAGTTACTAAAGATCTTTTCTTCAATCGTTTTGATATCTGTTGTATCATTTATTTGACGGACAATCTCTTTCAGCAACTCAGGGCTCATAATTAGCTCTTGTTTCTTAGTATTAAGTCTGAGCACATCAGCGTCAGATAAATTACATGAGTTCTCAACTTTGTTTCTAAAAAAGAAACCGTCCTTATCATATGAAGGAGATTTACTTATTATTTGAGAAGTCTCAAAAATTAATTTTTTTTGGTAGGATTTTACAAAATTTTGTATCTCTTCATTGTTTTCATAGCACTTTGGAAATTTCTTGAAGGAATTTTTCAATGAGTCTGAAGAACAACTTTTTGCTTCAAACTCCTTATTGTTACCAATTTTGAAAGTATCGATAAGGGTAGGTGTAATTGTCTTAATCAGCAAGTGGCTCATTTCATTCTTAGCATTTTCTTTCAAGAAAAGCTTGTTTATTATCTCTTCACCTCTATAGCAATTTTCACAAAATTTTACATTTGGTCTTTGGAACTTTGATTCTAATGAGCAATAAATGGTAGTCAACTCTTTATCAGAGCTTAAAATATTTAAATCCCCACATTCGCTTGATGCATAGGCTTGATTAAGAATAATTATAATTATAGCAATAAGAATTTTCATTATATTGAAACGCTTCCCTTGAATTTACTGTGACTCCCGCCAGCATTTTTGATCAATAGATACATTTTTTTTAGATTAGCTACGCTACTATCATTCGGGCGATTACTTCTGTAGTATTCTATATCATTATATATAAAGTCTAGAATCGTCATTTGATCAATTGGACCTATATCGTTTAGTGGCCATTTGTATATAGTAACTCCACGTTCAATAAATTCCCAGTCCCTAACAGCAACTGCAACTTTTAGCATATCAATTTGTTCTTTTTTGATTACTGCAGTATCGCAAATCATTATTTTTGAGCATGTTGTAACATACTTATTAATTTTCTTAATAAAAAGTTCTTCTCCGTCTTTATTAATATCTGCCTTTGCAAGTCTTGCAAGTTCTTTTTCATACTCATAAAATAAGCCTGATGGATCAGATTCATCTAGCTGTCTTTGTCTTTCAAGACTTAGGCAAAGAGGAGCATACCTTTGAAAATTGTCTTCACACTTATAATCCGGAATTTCAGGAGGAGTAGTAGACACATCAAGAAGTTCTTTTAAATTTGATTCAAACTTTTCACCAGCGAGCGGAAAGCCACACTCAAGAAGAGTTTTTTCTTCTGCAGCGATCACGTTAATTGAAAGTGTGAGTAAACTGATGAGGCTTACTGACTTAATGAATTTCATAATAATTCTCCCGAGTTACTAATGGCTTTTCGTCAGGACAATTAATAAGATTAGGAATTTTGTTTATAAGAACAAATAAAATGGGGGTCCATATTTGTCGGGTACTAATTGCTGTAAAATTATGGAAAGTTCGCTATTTGCCCTAATATAATGGCATATACATTTATCTTACATGAGGTTTTAGTTAATGGAGAGAAGTTTAGTAGAGGTAATTTCTGATTCACTTTTGCAAAATAATTTTGAGTCAGTATTTAATGTTCCTGGTTTCGGTGGAACAGAGGTTGTCAACGATTTAATAACTAAGAAGCATCCTAAAACCTTTATTAATCTTAATGAAGAGTCAGCTTTTAGTGTAGGGTATGGAGTTTCGTTTTGTGGGAAAAGGTCTGCTTTACTAATTAAATCACAGGGATTTTTTAAAGCATTGAATGCAATCACTTCATCTATGAGTACTGAGTTAATCTCTGCGAACCTAATTTTTGTTTTTGATGATACTGAAGGAAAAAGCTCGGACAATATTTTGCCTACAAGAAAAGTTGTCGAATCATGTGAACTACCGTTTGTGGTTTTGGGAGAGAATCCATCAAAAGATATTGCTGATGGAATTAAGCTTTCTGAGACTATGAAGCTTCCAGTAGCAATCTATGTTGATTGTACAAAACTGAATTATAAATACAATTTGAAAATTATTAAAAACCTTCAAAAAAAGAGATCAATAAAGTCTCATTTTACTAATCGGGTTGCTTGCCCTATTTTAACTCAATACCAAAGAAATCACCTGATTAATCGTTTGTCTAAGATTAGAAAAGTTGGACTAGCTCCAAAGATAAAAGACATAAAGTCAGTTTTACCTGAAAGATTAGTTAGCGAATTTGTAAAGTATGAAGTCTTCATGAATGTTTTTAAAAAACATAAACCCACATTCGTATCAGGAGATGCTGGAACATCTGCCCTTTTTGCATTTGATCCATTTAATTGCATTGATTCTTGCACATACATGGGGGGAGGCCCTGGTATGGCGGTAGGAGCAAAAATAGCTGGTATAAATGATGTTGTATGTATTACTGGGGATTTCTCCTTTCTGTCGGCAGGAATACTCGGCTTCAACGAAGCCTTTAATTGCTCGATTCCTATAAAAATAATTATTTTTAGTAACGGGAGAGCGCATGCAACAGGAGGCCAAAAGATAAATCCTGTTTTGATGAATAATTTTAAGATCGGATTTAAAAAGTATATACAGACAATAAACTTAAAAAAAATAGAAAAGAAAGGACTTGATAAGAAAATTCGAACGTTTTTAAATGAAGATAAGACATCAGTATTAGTATTAGAAGTGTGAAGATGAAATTTAAAAATCTATTTATAGTTTTAGCATTTTTATTTTCTTCAAACTCAAAGTCTGCACAAATTGTATATGGGTTTTCAAGTGGGATATTACCTAGTGAAACTCAAGAATTTGTTTTTCGAGGCTTTTTATTGGGACTTAAAAAATATAGCAAAATTTCAATAGATAAAGATTTAAAACTTCTTTATTCAAATTCAGGAAATTTGACATCACCTATAAATGTAACAAGAGAGGTATTAAATTTAAAGCCTCTTATTATCACTGGATTTCCATCATCATTTGAAAGTCAGTTGGCAGCTCCGATTTTAAAAAAATCAAAAATTTTAACTTTTTTTGCAAGTAGTTCAAATTTAAGCCTAAAAGGCATGGGAGAGAATATCTATTCTTCATCTGAGGATATTTTAGAGGTGAATAGGTATATAGCTAAAAAGATAGTAAATTTGTATGGGAGAAAGATTGGGGGAGTAATCTATAACCCATTCGATTACTTTTCTGTAAATCAACTTGAAACATGGAGAATTCTCAAAAATAGTTATCCTGAATTAAATATCAATTTTATTGCCACAGGAGCTGACGGGAAGTTACCGCAGAGTATTTTAGAGCAATGTCGAAATTATAGGTATATCGTGACAACTTTATTTCCTACAAAATCTTATGATTTTTTTCGTTTTTTTGATGAGCATAAAATTGATGTTCCTGTCTTTGCAAATTCTGCTTGGTATAAAATGGAATATGAACTTTTGACAAGATTTTTATCGAAGAAGAAAACTCCTGTGTATACAGTAAAGTTTAAAAATTATGATAGTAATATAAAACAAAGAATAATTCATGAGTACAAGCAAGATTATAAAGCAGTTCCACTCCCTGAGGTTTACGTTGGCTATGATTTAGGGATCATAGTTGGAGGAGTCTTACAGGAGTCAAGAAAACAAAAAATTTCTGTAAACGATATCATTAAAAATGGCCTTTGTTTGAGTGGTAGTCCATTTGGAGAGATATGTCTTAATCGAAGAGGTGGCTTTGTATCAAGAGAAGTAATTTTGGAAAATATCAATGCAGTCAAATAAAATTTATGATCAAAAGATAAATTGGGCTAGTATGCCATTGCTGAAAAGAATGGTAGTCGTTCAAACTTCTATCATTTTGATATTTTCTATTTTGTTAGGCTTGATTATTTATGGCTTTTGGATTCAAAGAGGTGAGGCTGCTTTAAATATTAGAAAAGTTGATCTCGTTAGAATTATGTCGTCTCAGCAAGAAAAAATTCGCATTTGGGCAAGCTTAGGTATGAAAGAGGCCATCAATTTAGCTTTAAATGATATACGCAAGATTGATGACATTTCTGCCGTCGATGTTCTCGAATTAAGACGAGAAGAATTTGATGAGCTTAAGGAAAATGAAAAAAATCTTATTATACCTGAGATTTATGATCGCGACGTACCTTATTTTATTTTGATTGAAATTTCTGTTGCTGATGAATCAAAGTTTCCAACATTCCTAGCTTTTTCTTTTCTTGTTTGCGTTTTTGTTTTTTCAATCACTTATTTTTCAATGAGATTTGTGTTGAGGAAAATTTTGTATCCGTTATCAATGCTTATTTCAGACAGAGAAGAACTTTATACTAGTGAGAGCTTTGACGATATTAGTGCTGAAGGGGAAATAGGAATATTAATAAAAAAGGTCATTGATAATCAAAAGAAGAGAGTTTCTTTAGAGTCTGAAAAAAATAATTACAAAATTGCAAATCAGTTGGCTCATGATATTAGATCACCATTAGAAATTCTGAAGACAATTAAGTCTGAGTTTAGTCTTCTTCCAGATTCAGTCAGAATAAGAGCCTTACTTTCAATCAGTCGTATTGATGAAATAGCAGAAAGCCTACTTAGTAGACATAAGAAAGATGTCAAGAAGTTTCAGATTAATAAACCTGAAAGTTTAGTTGATGTTCTGAATGATGTAATTAGCGAGAAAAGAATCGAGTATGAGCTTAATCACAGTATAATTATTAAGGATTTATTCGTTGAAAAAGCGAATAGACTTTTCTTGTCCAGAGTAAATAGAGTGATTTTAAAAGGCGTTTTATCTAATATTATCAATAATTCAATAGAATCTTTTGGTTATTCTCCGGGAGAGGTTGAACTCGTATTAAGATCAGATAGTAATTTCCATCATATATATATTAAAGACAATGGTAAGGGGATCCCGTCTGAATTAAAAGAAAAAATTTTCTCTTATGGTGTTTCCACAAAAGATAATGGAAACGGCTTGGGCCTTTATAACGCAAAAGTTGATATCGAAGATATGAACGGAAAAATTGATGTTGTTTCTCAGCCAGGGATTGGGACGAGTTTTATAATTAGTTTTCCTTCATTTGAAGAGTTTGAGGAGAAAAAAGAGGATCTAAAAAATATTGTTTTAATTGATGATGATAAATTAGTTCAAATCAATTGGACTTATTTTTGTCAAGAAAAGTCTATTCCTATTCGATGTTTCTATTCAATTCAAGATTTTATCGAGCATAGTAGCTTGTTTGATTTCAATACCTCTATTTATATTGATTCTGAGCTTAAAGAAAATGAACGAGGAGAAATTTATTCAAAAAAAATATATGATTTAGGTTTTAAGAAATTATATATTGTGACCGGTTATCAAAAAAATGAAATTGTTAAGCCTGACTGGATAATTGATCTCCTTTCAAAAAGTCCTGACAATATCCTGAGATAAGCTTTAAAATATTACCAATTAAGAAATCTTATCTTTTACAGAGACAGGCAACGTGATGGTAAAAGTAGTGTTTTTGGCTTCTTCATCTAGCTTTAATGTCCCACCGTGATTTTCGATGATGGCCTTAGAGATACTGAGTCCCAGGCCAGTTCCTTTCCCGACATCTTTAGTCGTAAAGAAAGGCTCCATGATTTTTTCGCGGATGACTTCAGGGATACCCGCTCCAGAATCTGAAATATGTAATTCGATATAGTGGTCATATTTATTGAGTTCGATTCTAATCCACTTCTCATCTGGGCTATTTTCAATTGCATGATAAGCGTTATTGATGAGATTCATTAGAACTTGTGAAATTTGCACCTGCTGTCCAAAGATTTTAAGATCAGGGATGATAGGTGTGACAATAAGTTTAATTTTTTTCTCTTGAAGGTTTTGTCTCGTGATTTCGAGGCAGTCATCTATAACATCTTTCAAATAAAAATCTTTAAAAGGATCTTTATCCCCATTACGAGAAAGAGTTTTTAGGCTACGGACTATTTTTGAAATTCGTTCAGTCGTTCCAATAATCTTTTTTACAGACTGTTCCTGTCGCTCTTTGGTAATACTTTCTTTTTCATATCCTCGCATAAGTTGTTCTGCTGATCCCTGAATAATGGCTAGAGGGTTATTTATTTCATGTGCAATGCTGGCCGCCATTTCACCTAGAGATGCAAGCTTGGCGGAGTAGTGTGCCTTGGCTTGTTGAGCCTCTAGATCTTTTCTCATTTCTACAAGTTCGTCTATTGGAACTGAAACAATAACGGCACCTTTGGGGAAGGTTTCGATTTTTTTTATTGTAATAATGAACCAAGATTTTTTTTCACCTATCTCAATTTCCATTTCTGCTGTTTGATTTAATTTTTTAGATTCCATGAATTGATGAACAAATCGACTATACTCAGAATGAGGATGAATATGACCAACTGATTTTCCAATTATTTCACTTTCTTTATAGAAGGATTTACCAAATTCATTGATATTTTTGTATCTTAACTCATCGTCAATGAAGCTTACAAACCCGGGAACAGCATTGATAAGAGTTTGTAGTTTATCCATTTGTTCTTGAAGATTTTGATCATTAAGTATGGAGGTTTTAATAATTTGATATGATAGTGATGCTTGCTTAAAATGAAAAAGAGAGAATGTTACCATCAACAGGGCCATGACCAAGTGGCCAGGTTCATTATAATCAACTGAGAAGTGTATTATAGGCAAAATCAGTGCTGATATTATATAAAGTTGATAGAGGCGAGGTGAGGGCGACAGTGTAGTAACAGCTCCCGATAGTAATCCAACTAAAATAAGTAAGTTATAGAGTGATTGATTACTTTCGAGTCCAAAGTAAAAGTGAACTAACAAATAATTCAAGCCCCATCCAAAACCAATTATTGAAACGGCATAATGTAGAGAAAGCCAAGTTCGCTCTATTTTTGGGTTCGACCTCTTTAGGAGAAAAGCCCTGTAAATTGTTCCAAGAATCACTAATGTAAGACCGCTAATATTCCAGATTGAGTTTTCAAACATTTTATGAAGAATCAGCATGGATATAATTGCCAAAACTATATTAGGCCATGTGGTTGTATGACCTCGATTAAAGATGAGCAGTCTAAGTTGATCTTTGAGATAATTATTTGTCATTATCGTACTAATCGGTTGCTTATGTTTAAAAGTAATTAACTTTTTAAGAGATCAAATATTATAAGCCCTCTATTTTGTTACTTTATTAAGTTTTCTTTTGATTCTTTAATTGAAAATAATCCCTATCAGACTTAAAATTGACTTAATTAATCAACCTCCTAGGTTTTGTAGCTGGACGTTAGTTGCTCGTGCACGTATGTGGAAACCAAAATCAGGAAAAGCCGCAAGGTCATAAAGTCATCAACTCAAATTTAAACAATGAGGGATTCTTCTCTGGGAAGTATTTTGATTTCTCGTGAGAGAAGATGAGCTTAAACTTTTTAAATTTTTGAATGATACTTGAAAGATCTATAGCGCTCTATAGGAGTAAGTCATGACGACGTACTTTTTTGGAGCAAATAATGTGGTTTTAACACTTTGTTTGTGTCTCGGACTTTCGGCTTGCCAGAAAGAAGATTTTTATCAGAAAGAATTTTTGGAGAATCCGTATAAAGTTACGACTCCAGATCCAGGCGAACCTGACAGCGGAACTACTGTAGGTGGAACTGACGGAGGAACTACTGTAGGTGGAACCGATGGCGGAACTACTGTAGGTGGAACTGACGGCGGAACTACTGTTGGTGGAACCGATGGCGGAACTACGGTTGGTGGAACTGATGGAGGATCAACTGTTGGTGGAACTGATGGAGGATCAACTGTTGGTGGAACCGATGGAGGTATCGTTTATGAAGACAAAGAAGAAAGCTTCACTCAGTCTGCTGAGGCCACTAAGAAGCTTGATGTTCTTTGGGTGGTGGATAACTCAGGGTCTATGGGGGA
>JBMLQL010000019.1:25021-26300 GCA_049241565.1 Bacteriovoracaceae bacterium
CCACTAAGAAGCTTGATGTTCTTTGGGTGGTGGATAACTCAGGGTCTATGGGGGATGAGCAAGATGCTCTTGGAAGAAACTTTGATGCCTTTATTAGTGAATTTATTCAGCGTGATGTTGACTTTAAAATGGCCATCACAACAACTGATCCACGATCAAATCGCCAAGGAGTGATGGTTACTGGCTCAGATAGTTTGTTAACATCGCAAATGGCGCAAAACAATCCCCTTAAATTTATGGATGACTTTAAGAACTTAATTAAAGTGGGTGTTAGCGGGTCAGGAGACGAGCAGGGTCTTGCAGGAGCTAGTGCTTTCAAAAACAGATATCAGAACTCATTTTTCAGAGATGATGCTTATCTGGCGATTGTCATTGTTTCAGACGAGGAGGACTCATCTCCTAACTCGGTTACAAGCTATATTTCGAATCTTCAGTCTCTAAAATCAAATTCAGGTTTTGTGAAAGTCTACTCAATTGTGGATCTAGATAATAGTAATACAGGCTATGGTATTAAAACTGGATCTCAAAGATATCAGCAAGCATCTGATTTAACTTCTGGAACGAAAGCGGAAATTCATAATGATTTCTATCAGACTCTTTTGAATATGGGAGAAAGTATTATTAATCTTTTAGATAGCTTCGCTTTGGCCTCTTCGCCTGTGGCAGGAACGCTTCAGGTCTTTGTTGATGGAGTATTGGTTAATGGTGGATACAGCTATGATGCTGGATCAAATTCAATCAAGTTCGACGATGGTGCAGTACCTCCCGCAGGATCAATAATTAGGGTAACCTATAAGGTTATTAAATAAAGAGGAATGATTAGTATGAAGTTTATTCTAGTTGCATTTAGTTCAGTCTTTTATTGTTTAATGTCCTCTCTGGCCCTTGCCGGAGAGGAATCACTTTATGAGTTTTTATGGCTAGATCCAGATAAAAAGGTCTATGTATTACAGAATAAACTTTATAAAAAAGAAAAATCATTTTATTTTGATGCCGCTTATATTGATAATCTCACTTCTAAGTTTCAAGATACCAATGGGTTTGGATTGAGAGCGGGGTATTATATTCATGAGGAGTGGGGAGTTGAAGTCTTTCTGAATGAATACGCTAATAAAAACAATGATGAATACAGAAATATTCGTCTTATCAATGAGACTGAACCTTTTATTCGCAGACCAAAGCAGTCTTACGGGGCCATGGTTATTTGGTCTCCTTTTTATGGGAAGATTAATACATTCAATAAAATTTTTTACTTCGATTGGTCTTTCGGTGCTGGTCT
>JBMLQL010000020.1:0-15054 GCA_049241565.1 Bacteriovoracaceae bacterium
TTTTAAAAACCTGCTGGGAAAGGAACCAAGGCGGGATGTGTGCGATGTTGGGAGAGATCAAAAGGGGTTTTGGCCTTAGGTCTCAGGGATAAGATAATGAGTTTTTGTGATGTTCATCATCCCCAGCTTAAACACATATAAAGCAATCAAGATGCCAACCTAATTAGTCGATAAATATCTGAAATTTCGTTTTTTGGTCGACCTAAAAGACACCACTGGGGCAATAATGGCTTCTTGCCAGGTGTCTATTTGGGGAAGTTTGCAACTTATTAGGTTCAAGCCTATCCCTTACTATTTTACAGGGCACTATGGTCTTTGATTTTGTGTTCATGTAGAAAAACAGGCATAGGAATTTTATGAAACTTACCAGACTAACTCTTCTTGAAGATATTAAAAATTTCTCGGAGCTTTATAATGAGCGACTGAGTGTAAAGTCTTCTGGCCAGCAGTCGATGAGTATCCCCCTAGAGTTTTTACTCAAAAATGATGTTTATGGGTTTGTTGATAAAAAGAGAAAGCTTAAGGGTGGGTTTGTCTTAAGTAGAGATGTAGAGTTTCGTTGGAAAAAACTTCTTGAAATAAATAAAATTGATGTCTCTCATCGATTGGCGGACTTAAAAGAAAGTGAGCTCTTTGAAGTATCTTGTCTTTGGAAGTCCCAGGATTTAGGTGGCTCGTTCGGTACAGTTTATTTTTGGTTAAGAACTATTCTTAAAATTCAAAAAGAGTTTAAAAGATATAAATATTTTGTGAGTGGTAATTTTAATAGCGGCATTAATAAATACTATCATCTTTGTGCCTCCAGAATTATTTTTTCGGGGGCTGTTGACATAAACTCTGGCCCCAGGGTGATCACTGTTTTTGCCTATAATAAAAATGATCTCTTAAAATGTTTCTTTAGCGGTCTTATCCAACGTTTTGTTGTTCGCAAGTTGAGTCGTGGATGAAAGAAGCCTTTCATAAAAACCCTATTCAGAATAATTGGATTACAGGTGAAGAGCTTAAACCGCTTTATGAACTTAAAAGTTATATTTCCTTAACTCGTATTGTTGTTGAGTATCTGATTATTGCCTTAAGTATCTTTCTTTTTTATAAAATCGATAATTTCTGGCTTTATCCACTTTTTGTGGTGATTATCGGTTCAAGACAGCACTCGCTTTTTGTTCTTCTCCATGATTCGGCTCATGGTCTGATTTGTAAGAATAAGTTTTTGAATGATTTAATTGGCGAAATGATGGGATGGTCCCTTTTTGCATCGATGCGAGGTTATCGTAAGCATCATATTGATCATCACGTTCAAAGTTGGCTTAATACGATGAAAGATCCAGATTTTAGGCGTAAGCAAAATGCTGACTGGGCCTTTCCCATGAAAAAGACTCGATTTTATGGGATGATCATCAAAGATTTGTTAGGGATTAATTTTTACGATTATATCACAGATGCTAAGGCCTCAAAAAATGTCCTCACTGAAACTCCAGCCGATAAAAAATGGATGCTGGGCAGACTTACTTTTTCTTTAATTTTTATTGGCCTCATCACTTATTTCTCTCATTGGCAGACCTTCTTCTTTTTCTGGTTTGTTCCTTTTATTACTTATTTAAAATTTGTTTTTAGATTTAGAAGTATTGTGGATCACTTTGCTCTTCCCAATACTCATCTTTATGATCGATCACGGACAATAACTCCAGGTATATTAGAAAGAATTTTAATCGCTCCTTGCAGTATTTCAATTCATAATGAGCATCATACTTATGCTCGCATTCCTTATTATAATTTAAAAAAGCTTCACTATAAACTTATGCTTCATGAGGATTATCAACAAGCTATCCAGAAAAAAGATAGTTATTTGTCAGTGGTCTTGGAAGATTTAACCCAAAAGAGCTATTCATGAAAGAGACTATTCTCAAAGGTGTTCATGGCCTGATTGTGTCGTTTATCTTTATTTATCTTTGCTCATTTTTTGATCTTAGCGTCTTTCAGTACTTAGTTGTCTGGTTTCTTATTTTTGTGACAACGATGGCAAGTATTTTTCAACCGGCCTATAGTCCTTTTAAAAAGAAAAAAAATGTGAATGATGGAGGAACTCTTCTACTCCTTATCTGGTCAGTGTATATTCCACAATTCCTGTCTCTCACTTATGCCTTTCACTACAAAAGAGACTCTTTTTATATCTTAGATTCCCTCACCGTCCTCTCAATGGGGATTTGTCTTGTGGGATTGGTTTTAAGAGTTTGGTCTTATCTAAAATTGGGGACTTTTTTTACTGCCGATGTCCAGTATCAAGAAGGTCAAAAAGTTATTACAACAGGGCCTTACCGGTTTTTAAGACATCCAAGTTATACTGGGGCTTTACTTATTTATTCTGCTTTTCCTGCCATAATCAAGGCCTGGCCATTCTTACCACTCGCTATTGTTTTCCTTTTGGTCAGTCTCTTGAGACGAATCCATCTTGAAGAGATCCATCTGAAAAAGCATTTGGGTGAATCCTACATCAAATTTTGTCATGAAAGAAAAAAACTTATTCCTCTCGTTTGGTAGCTAGGCCCTTAAAACCTCATCTTTGAGAGCGATGGCGTCGAGTCATTGACACCTCTGCAAGGGAAAGTAAGTCCAAAAACTCTAGACAGGCCATACTCGATTAGGGGATGATGCTTTCATTCATCAAGGAATTTTCTATTTAGTCGGACGCAAGATGCCGAAGGCCATTTAGAGATTGATGGATCACACAAACGCAACACTATCGAGAGGTCACAAAATGAGACTCAATCGCCTTATCATCCAAGGCTTTAAATCGTTCAAGGACAAGACGGTCATTAATTTCGATGAAGGTATCACAGGTATTGTGGGCCCGAACGGATGTGGTAAGTCAAATATCGTAGATGCTCTTTTCTGGATTATGGGGGAGCAGTCAGCTAAGCACCTTCGTGGAACAAACATGAAGGATCTTATTTTTGCTGGTTCTTCTAAGTATGCCCCAGCAACATTTGCAGAAGTGACTTTGGTTCTTGATAACTCAAATGGTAAGCATATCCATATTTCTGGTCAGGTCAGTAAGCCTGCTGAAATTCATATCACTCGTAAACTTTATCGTAATGGTGAGACAGAGTACCGTATCAATGGTGAGCCAGCTCGTCTTAAAGACATTCATGAAGTTTTCATGGATACAGGAGCGGGAGCGAAATCATACTCAATTATCGCACAAGGTGAGATCAACCGTCTTGTCCAGGCCAAGCCAGAAGAGCGTCGAGTGATGATTGAAGAAGTAGCAGGGATTACAAAGTTCAAGCTACGTAAACGTGAATCACTGAAAAAAATTGAACATACTCAAGGCAATCTTACTCGTCTTGAAGATCTTCAAAATGAAATCTATAAAAATTTAAAAAATCTTGAAAAACAAGCTGAGAAAGCAGAGAAGGCAAAAACTCTTCGCGAAAGAATCCGTCGTTATGAAATGATTGTTGATTCTCACCGTGAGTTTGATTACCTTCAAGATTTCGTGAATGCTGATGCCATTCTTGCGACACGCACAGAAGAGCATGAGAAGCTGACTCTTCGTAAGGCCCAGATTGAAGTTATTTTGGAAGATGAAAAAATCCAAAAGACTGACATGATGGAAAAAATCGATGTGGCCCAGGATGACTTTAATGAACACTCAAAAGAGCTTGCAGCTTCTGAGGAAAAACTAAAGCACCTTGTAAAATCAATCGGCGAAAAAGAAAAACAAATTGAGCGTGCTGGACGTGAAAACGAAGAGCTTGCTGTTGATATTGAGAAAAGATCCGCTCGTCTTTCAGAACTTAAAGAGCAGCTTGCTGATCTAGAGTCTAATAATTATGAGCAAATGGACTTTTCTAATCTTGAAGAGAAAGTAGAGCTTCTTAAAGGACAAATGTCTGATATGGAAGAAGAGCTTTCCGCCCTCAGAAAGTCGCTTCAAGAAAATAAAGACCAATATCAGACTATTGATAATGATGCTTTTAAGAACAGCTCTAAACTTGAAGAGTATTCACGTCTTCTTCAAGACCTAACGGCAGAAATTGAGTCTATTGAGAAAACATCTTCAAACTTTACTGATGATCTTATGAAGGATCGTGAACGTTTAAAAACGTCATCGGCCAAAGTAGAACAACTTCAGAAGATTCTTCCTGAGCTTAAGGCCACAGTAGAATCGACTCAAATAGCTCTCAAAGAAGCTGATATGAACTTCCGCACACTTTCTAAAGAAGTGATGCAGGTGGAGTCTAAGCGTGAAACTCTTATCGCGATTAATAACTCGGCGGAAGGGAAGCGTCTTGGGGCCCTGAAACTCATTGAAAAAGTAAACGATGGAACTCTTGAAGTTCTTGGAAAACTTATCGAGTGTGAGCCTGAGTATGCCACAGCAGTGGAGCAGCTTTTAGGTGAAATGCTTGATGGTGTTCTTTCGACAGAAAATAAAGATGCCTTTGCTCGCATGGCCACTGATTTTGATGGTGCCGTCGATGTGCTCTGGCCACTTTCAGGGACGATCTCATCTGAATCAGTTGAGCGTCTTGAAACAATCGGACTTAAGCTTAAACCAGTTAAAGACATTATTCGCGTCAATAACGAGGCTTATGCCTCTAAACTATTCCAGATGGTGGATGGGTTATTTGTGGCCGAATCACTCGATGCGGCCCTTGCTTCGAAAGTGAATCCTGAAATCCAATTCAAAGGAATTATCTCAAAAGACGCTAAAGTTGTTCTTAAAAAAGTAGGGAATGCAGCGGTTTTCGGAACACGTACTGAAGCTGATGCTGCAGATGGAATTGTCCAACGTAATAATCAGATCCTTGAGCTTGGAGTTGAATTAGAAGAAAAACAAACTCGTCTTAATGCTTTTGAGTCTCAAGTGACTGAGCTTGAAGAGAAATTAAGCTCAAGCAAAGATGCTCTTGATCAAAAAACAAAAGAATTTAACGATATCAATACTATTTATGTCGCAACGAAAGCAGGTCTTGAGTCGAAGGAAGCTAACCAGAGCTCTCAATCAGCTCGTTTAGATATTCTTCAAAAGAGAAAAATTGAAACATCAAATCTTCGTCTTAATCTGATTGAATCTGATGAATCAATCCAAAATCGTCGTGATGATCTCAAGGCAAAAATTCAGGAACAGGCCGGAGAGTTGGCCGATCTTGAATCTCGCTACCAAGAGCTCAAAATCTCTTTTGAGAATGAGCGTGATGAAATGATGGAGCTTAAAGTTAAAGCTCAGTCATATCAATCTCAATTGAAGTCTCTTTCTTCTCAAATTGAAGATGTTGAAGGCCAGATTGAGCGCTATATCCAAAAGCAAGAAGCAAATACAGAACTTCTTGAGTCGATTAAGCTTGAGCAAGAAAATGCTTATACTGAAATTGAAACGGTGGAACAGTCTAACCGTGATATGGCGGAAGTTCTTTCTGATAAAGAAAGCTTCCTCAATCTTCTTAAGGATCAGATTACTCAGATCCTTATTTCGATGCAGGAAAAAGAAACTGAGCTCAAAGAAATCAACAATCGAGTTAACAAAATTGAAAAAGAAAATGTTGAGCTAGAAATGAAAGTTCAACAGATTATTCAAGAAGAAGAAATTCTTGTGAAAGACACTTTTGAAAAATACAAAGTGGATCTTCGCTCGACTCTTATGAGTCATCTTGAAATCAGCTCAGACAAAGTTGAAGGCCTTAAAGACGTTTCGGCAATGTTTTGGATGGAAACTGAAGAAGGTCAAAAAGAGATCGAAGTTCAGACCTATGAGTTTAATAAAAAATTCCCTGGTGAAGTTCGTGAGACAAAAGAAAAACTTAAAGAAAACAGAACTGAATTTAGTCGCTTAGGTGAAATCAACTGGCAAGCGATTGAAGATTATGATCGTCAGAAACTTCGTTATGACTTCCTTAAAACTCAAGAAGAAGAGCTTAAGAAGTCTCTCGTAGATCTTCAGACGGCCATTACTCATATTGATGAGAAATCAAAAGAACGCTTTAAGGAAGCTTTCGTTGAAGTAAATGAAAGATTCTCAAAAGTGTTCCCAATCATTTTTGGTGGGGGAGAGGCGAGACTTGAAATTATCGGTGATCTTGATTCAATCGAGTGTGGTGTTGATATTGTCGCTAAACCTCCTGGGAAGAAGATGACATCGATCACTCTTATGTCTGGTGGTGAGAAGGCGATGACGGCAGTTTCACTTATTTTCTCTATCTTCCTAGTGAAGCCATCTCCATTCTGTCTTCTAGATGAGGTTGATGCTCCTCTAGATGATGCAAACGTTGGACGCTTTAACGAGCTTCTTCGTGAGATGAGTTCTGAGTCTCAGTTCATTCTTATTACTCACAATAAGAAGACGATGGAGCTCAATGACAAGCTTTACGGAGTGACGATGCAAGAGCCGGGTGTTTCGAAAGCAGTGTCAGTTCAATTACATTAATATACGAGTGCTTATTATCAGCGCCCATTGATGGGAGTCTTGATAGTGGTTTGTGGACAGGGGATACGAGAATTTCAAGATGAAATGACGTTCCCCTTCTTTATTTAGAGGATCTATGAAAACAATTCTTTTTGCTCTTTTAATTCCATCTCTTTCACTGGCGGCATCTTTTTTACCGGATTCCTTCTCTGCCAATTTTGAAGAATCATTTGTGTCTGCCGTGAACGGCAAAGAAAAGAAGTCCTTCGGAAAAATCGATTATCGTTATCCAAGTCATATTCGCTTTGAAAAAATTTCCCCTGACTCTTCAACTTTTGTCTCTAATCCGAAAAAGAGTTGGTACTACGTTCCACCTTTTGTTAAGGGCGAGAAAGGCGAAGTCACTATTCAAGAATCAAATAAACTTGTACTGACTAAATTCTTGGATGCTCTTAAAAATGGATTAGAAAATAATAAGCTCTTTTCACATAAGTATAATAAAAATGAGCTTGTTCTCACATTCACGAAAGCTATTCAAAAAGATATGAATCTCAAACAAGCTGTTTTAGTGGCTGATTCTGATGCTAAAAAAATTAAGGCCCTGAAAGAGTTTGAACGTTTAGTTCTTACGTATAATGACGGTCGCAAAGTGAATCTGAAATTTGTGGATCTTAAAGAGGATACCAAATTTGCTCAAAAACATTTTGAGTTTGATATCCCCTCAAATACGAAGGTGTCTGAAGGGAAATAAGAAAGTGCCCCCTTACGGGAGCACTTCTGGTGATGTGAGATAAAATTCTTCCTCGGGTAGTATGAAGACTGCCTCACCCTCACTATCAACTGGTATTAATTCAAACTCATACATTTCTTGTAACTCTTTTACGATGACATCAGCATTTTCTAAAGAATGACCGAGATAGGCATAGGCCAGGAAGCCATTCTTATTGTTAAAAAATCTCGAATCAACTCTATCCTTAGTGATAATAAAATTTCTCATCTTAGGATGTTTCTTTTTAAAGTCTTCAAATCTTTCTCTAAGTCTCATACTTAATCTTGTCATTATCTACTCCTTGTTAAAGAGGCCCCTCCATGGGCAACCCGATCATCACTGGCCATAGGCCAGAATCATCATGCCCATCCCTAGAAGAGGAATCATGAGAGTTATCGCAACTTCCATAGTCACCTCCTTAGTTTGTTATTATTAGCAGGCCATCGCCATTTCTAAAAAATCTTGCTGGTCCAGTGGAAGCGACAAAGTCACACCATTACTCTCGTGTTCGGTAAGAGCTGAGAGGTGGGGGTCTAACTCACAGTCTTCGAACACGGAGTGACGGGTACTGGCCGCAAGCCACTTGCAATCAGTGAATGTGCAATTCTTAAACTTGCAATTCTTAATATGTGAAAATTCGATCGTGCAATTGTTAAAATGGCAGTTTTCGAAAGTAACTCCAATAAATTCAACACCATAGAACACGCATTCGGAGAAGGTCACGTCATGGTAGGTGCTCGTCTGAACTCTTGAGCCTGCAAGTATTTGGTGGGCCACAACGATGCCGGCCAGCTTCTCATCCTTAATGAGTTGGTAGCTTTCGGCTGGGATCTGATCGACTTTTTCGATAGTTAGAGGAAACATGGCCTTCTCCTTACGTTCAGCGTGTTTCATAATGCAATGCTAAACCAGTTGACTGTTTGCGTCAAGCAATTTTTTGCATAAAGCAATTTTTTGCAATTCCGATAAGGAATTCAAGGACATCTAACCAATAGGAGGTCCTATGATTCAATTTAGTGCTGATTTTCTCGAAAGATTCTTAGCAGTAGTCCGTAAATACATGCAGTTGCGTGGCGGCCTGACTCAAAAAGATTTAGCTGAGATGAGTGGTGTCGGTATCTCTACGATGAGCCGATTTCTCAACCTCAAAACGGCGACTATTGATGAGCAGCTTGTTGCAAACATCATTGCAACACTCAATATTCCTCTTCATGAAGTGATTGATGGTATAGAGGAAGAATCAACCGAGACATTTAAAAGACTCGTTCAATTTTATAAAGATCAAAAAGCAACCGAACAGAAGAGTGGTGGCGAAGTAGATGAGTTTGCGCAAGGCCTTGGTAGTGAAGGACAAACAAAAACTCGAACAACAGCTACCATTAATGTTGGTGGTAAAAAACAATCGGTTTCATTCGGTGGAGATAACGGAGCTTCAGGCCCCACATTGAATAAAACAGATATTACCATTAGAGATAAACTGCAATCACTCTCTCCACGACAAAAAGCTTATCTCACAGACTTTTTGGATTTGGATCAGAATGATCGCGATTTAATCGTTGATTTAGGAGAGACGGTATTTCGTTATTTCCGTCAACGACAGGTGAACTTCTAAATGCTTTGGATACTCGTTCTTGTGATGACAACATTTAGCTTTGCTGCTCCTCAGACTCTTGAGGTGTGGTTTTTGTCTGCCCCAAAAACAAGTTATCTCGAAAATCTGCTTCAAGATAAAATCAAATCAGTTCAAGTAGCGCAAAACCTTCAGTGTCAGCCTGTAGGGGATCATTGTTTTGATCCTCAGTTCGGTCTTTATAAACCTGATCAGTTGGATATGAAGGTAGTAGATGCCGAAGAAGCCGCTAAAGATGCTATCGGTCCTACTATTGCCCCCGCTAAATCTATTGATCGCAATCTTATTGATTGTGATAAGAATAATTTTTTCGATGTCTTTTGTGGAAAGTCTAAACCAGTTGAGTCTGAGAAAGTCTCTTCATTTGAAATTTGGGTGGATACAAGCTCTTCAATGAGAGAGATGGATTACACCGATAAAGAAGGTGGATGCTACCGTAAAAGCCTTTTAAAGCGCCTGGATTCGGAAGGGTGTGGCTTTAATAGTAAAGTCAATGTGATGATGTTTGATATCTCGATGAAGCAAGCTGGGGCCTTGGACTCGCTTTGCATGAATGTGGGATTAAATGATTATAAAAAGATGATTGATTTTATCGAGCGCTCAACCGCAAAAAAGTTGATCATCATTACTGACCTCTATGAGCTTCATAAAGACTATGCAGACTATCTCGAATCAAAAAATGCCATTATTCGTGGGGATAGAGAGCCGATGTCTGCTAAACAAATGCTAGATCAAGTTGATCATCTTGCCAAACTCTGTAAGTAAATTCACAATCTCTGCATGATTAAAGATCTTATTAAATGGTCAGAACAGACCTATATTCATCTTCCGTGGCGAAAGAAGAGAACTCTTTATCGCACTCTTGTTTCTGAAATCATGCTTCAACAGACAACTGTCAGCACAGTTCTTAATCATTTTGAAAGATTTATTACAAAATTTCCTACGATTGAAAGTCTGGCCAAGGCGAGTGAAGAAGAAATGCTAATGGCCTGGAAAGGCCTCGGATATTATCGACGTGCAAAAAATTTGAAATTAATTGCAGAGACAATCCAATCACAATTTAATGGGAAAATTCCGGAAGAAGTAGAGATTTTAACTTCGATCAAAGGGATTGGACCCTATACGGCCAATGCTCTCTTGGCCATTGGAATGGACAAAAGAGCTCTTGCTATCGATGCTAATCTTGAGAGAGTGATCGCCAGACTTTTTGCACTTAATGAAACGAAAGGGACTCATCTTCATAAACATATTCATCATCTGTTTGGAAAAAAAGAAATCTTTGCGGAAAAAGTTTCTCCTCGAGGACTCAATGAAGCCCTAATGGATTTAGGTCGAACTTTTTGTCAGGCCAGAAAGGCCAGTTGTGATATTTGTCCGATGAATAAAGTCTGTCTGTCTTATAAGAAAGGAAATCCTCTCGCCTATCCTGTTGGGGGCGAAAATCCCAAATTAGCAGTCTCCCATGAACTTAAACTTCTTCGAATCGTAGTTAAAAAGGGAAGTAAAATACTTGTTTATTTGAAAGAAGAGGGAGAATGGCTCAGTGGTCAGTATGAGACTCCGACTTTTATCCTGACAAGTGATGATCAAACATTAAAGCAGTACCCCAAACTTCCTAAAAAGATCCCTTATGAGGGATTTCCCAAGGTTAAGACTGGCATTACAAAGTACTCAATTGAGAACTATATCCTTGAGATCGATGAAAAGGACTTTCTAGAGATGAATTTTCCAAAAGAATGTGTCTGGAAAACATTGAAAGTTGAGTCCGAAAATTATTCAACTACCACCCTAAAATGCCTCAAAAAGCTTAAGATCATTTGATCGCTTTCCCGATAAGATAATTAGACTTATATGGAAAAACACATCATCTTTTTGTATCCCTTGCATCCTGTGATCCAGGAGCTTAAAGACGCACTTGAAAAAGAAGGTGGCTACGATATTTATGAAATTGATGATGCTAATGAGTATCGTCAGCTTGTAGGTGTTATAGGTCAGAGTATTACTCTTACGAGTGATGTGAGAAAAATCCATTCAACTATTGATGCCCAAGCTCAACTAGTAAAAAGCGGAATGAGTAAAGTTATCATCATGGGGAAAATTCAAAATCACCCTCAGGAGGTCAATCAGCTTAGAGTTTTAGGGGTGCAAGAGCTTTTGACAGAATCTACTCCGCTAAAGTCAGTTCAATTTAAAATCAATCTTTTTTTAAAAGGCTTTGAGGCCCAAGAAATTCAGAAACAAAAAGATATTGTTCAAGAAACCAAAAAAAATAAAAAAAATGAAGCGAAGAAACACCTACCTTTGGTTGTGGGTAATCCTCTCGAAGATAATATGAGGTTGGAAAATAAAGAGCCTCTTCAGGAGCAAAAGACACAATTTGATTTCAAGGGCTTTGTCCGAAATGAAAAAAAGCCTTTCTCGGTAAAATCAATTGATGGTCTTAAAGAGAAGAAATTCTCTCGACCAATATTCACTGAAGAGCAGCGCCAGCAAAAAATTAAAAATAAAAAATATCAGGGTATTATTTTTGAAGAAATACCCTTGGAAGACATTGAAGCGAGTACAGATGATCTTTCTGATGAGGAAAGTGATTATAAAAAGAAATCTTATAGAAGCCATCGTTTAACAGGAGAATTAGAGGGAAAAAAGAGTTCTGCTACTTTGAGATTGGACGTACAAGAAGAGATTATGCCTATTGAAGATGAAGTTTCTGATGGAGAAGGCGATTATAGAAAAAAAACTTATAAAAGTCATCGTTTAACAGAAGAAGTTGATAAGAAGAAGACTCACTCAATTTTAAGCTTTGAAGAAAATTTAGAGAATACAGAAAAAGATCCTTTAGAAAAAGAACAAGAAAAAGAAAAGCTTCTTGCAAGAAAAAAAGACCTTGAGGAAGCAGCTGATTTAATAAGAAAAACTCGAGAAGATTTACGACTTGGGCAAGAAGAAGAAAAAAAAATCTCGACTCCTTTGCGATTAGGAATTGAGGGAAAAAAATACTTCGCCTTTCATATTGACGATGAAAAGAGTGGAAAAGAAAAACACAAAGATCTTAGACTTGATAATCAAAAAGAAAAATTTGCTGCTGAAACTATGGAGATTGAATCTAAGGCATCTAAAGAAAGTGGTCTCTCTTCAGAATCTGCCAAAGACTGGGGTGAGCAGACCATTGATTATGCTGATTTTGATAAAGAAAATCGGGAGGGGAGTTCCTCTCCTAGAGGATCAACTCCTCAGATGGCTCCTGTTCAAGAAGAGTCAGCAGAAGAGCTTTTTCTGCGTTACCCGGATTTTTATTACCCTCCAAGTGGGATCTCAACCTTTATCCCTCTTCTACTTGAAGTTCTTCAGATAAGACCGTTTGATCAAAATAAATTTATGCAGTTTTTGTGCTTTATGTTTCAAAAGAAATTGGAGGCCAAATTAACTTATATCCTTGAAAGAGATGATCAAGTCACAATACTTGGCTCAACTTTTCTTATCGGAAATAAGGATTGGGATTCTCAAGAGGTTTACAAAAAATCTAAATTAGAACAATTCAAAGGTATTATTGTGCCCACATGGTCCGATGAAACTTTTCAAGACTCTGTCCTTACATTTGTTTTTCCCTTTTATTTTAATAAACAAAGAATGGGGCTGGCCCATGCTATCTTTGATAAAGGAACAGTCCGTAATCATCAAGAAGCTCTAGAAGTAGAGCTTCTTATTGTGATGGCCAGAACTGTTTATTTAAAAGAGTTTGGGTATTAGTATGACTGAGACTAAAAAATACAAACACTTTTTTATTGATTTTGAGACTGTAAATAAAAAAAATGCGGTCTTCAATTTTGATCTTTTCCTTTTTCAGTCAGTGAATGGCTCTTTTATTCTAGACTTACCTCAAAACTCGCCTTTAACAGAGGAGAAAATTTCCTATCTCTCAAAGGTGACTTCAACTGGGGCCAAAGTCGCGGTCTCTTTGAGTTCGATGGACAACTATCTTCAGTATACAGGTCTCAAACGTGATCAAGTGCCAGGTCTCGATTTTAAAAAGCATCCTCTTTATCTTTTAATGCAGCAGCATGAAGCTCAATATAAAGACTATCTGTCTCAGCCTTTTAATTATCTAGAAGGAGTGAGGACTATTTTAAGACGAGAAGATTTTTCAGATATTATTAAAAGAACAAAGGCCGAGCTTTGCCAATTTCCTTTTACGAAGTCTTCTGTCGTCTCTCTGGCCCATCAATTGGCCCATGAATATCTTCATGATCAAAAGATGATGAATAAAACACTGGCGCTGGCCTATTCTTTGGCCAGACTTCTAGGAATTGATGATGAAGAGGAATTATCTCATCTTGTAGTCGCTTGTTTTTATCGTGATATTGGAATGAGTCAGATCAGTTATGATCAGTTTATTAATCAAAACCCTCAGGACAATTTAGAAAAAGGATTTCAAAAGCACCCTGCCTTGAGTCTTTTTCTTTTAAATAAATCTAATCTTAAATTAGAACCCAGAACGATGAAGATCATTATGGATCATCACGAACTCTTTAATGGAAGAGGATACCCTAGTGCTAAGAGAGAGCAGCAATTAGAACTCTCTCCTCAAATCATCGGTCTGGCAGATCATATTGTAAGTTTTGCTTCCGGACATTTGGTTCCGGGAAATTCATCTTACCTTAAAGTATTTAAGGCCCTTGCCAAAGGAACTCAGCTCACGGGAATGCAACACGGGTATCACCCAAGCTTAGTGGAGCTTTTGATTAAAATTGTGATTGTTTTTGATGAGTGATGAAGTGTGCAAGGAACAGGGGAGTAACCTTGCACACAAAAAATTGAGGGGGGGACTCAATCGAGTTTAATTTAAAAATTTGATCAAAATATCTCAAGCAAAGAGAATGCCAAAAATAATTAAGTTCTGACATTTTTTTCGTCTAATCTTTTGACAGGGCGGAGTTTAAATAGACAAAATAGGAATATGGAACAAGGAATAGATCTCATTGAGCTATTAAATATCGAATATCAACGTCGCTGTGAGAAGAATAAAAGTTATTCTTTGCGTGCTTATGCTCGAGATTTAAGTGTTCAGCCAGCGACCCTTTCTCACATTATGAGAAGAAAGCGTGCAGCAGGTCCTGAGATTAAACAAAAAATCTATGACGCCTTAAAGCTTTCAGTTGAGCAGAGAAATTATCTGAACACTCAGGGTAATGAAGATCTTCATCGCTTTGATAAAAGAGATATGGATGTCTTTATTTCCCTGTCTGAGTGGTATTTTGATGCGATTTGTGAACTCGTTCGCTTGAAGGGATTTGAATCGAATGTGGCCTTTGTTTCAAAGCGCCTAGGGATTAGTCGCGAAGAGGCCCAAAGTTCGGTGAATCGCTTATTTGAGATTGGCCTTCTAAAGGAGACTCCTAATAAGACCTGGATTGATTCTAATGAGAACTCAATTGTTTATGGAGGAGATCAGACTAATTTCGCTCTCCAACGTCTTCAGCGTCAACTTTTAGAAAAGGCCATTGAAGCCTTAGAGATTACGCCCAAAAAAGATCGTGAGCAAGCCAGTATGGTGATGGCAATCAATAAAAAAGATCTTCCCGAGGCCAAAACAAAGATCAAAGAGTTTCATCAAGAATTATGTAAGTTTATGCAAAGACCTAACCGTGATTCAGATGAAGTCTATCAGTTAGTGACTTCATTTTTTCCGCTTACTAAAGTGGAAAATGACTAGGGAGGATTTCTCCTCCCCGACAAATTTAAAAATAAATTTAATGTTACTGAATTTTTTGAATTTTTGTTGATGATTTCTTTAATAGAAGATCTAGGGCCTGATCCATTCGATTATAAAGTTGTTTGTGACTCAAGGCCTGAATTTTATTCTCCTCGAGAAAGCAGGCATAATATTTTCCAATTCTCTTCTCTTTGTTGCATTGACTCTTTGAGAAGAAGATTTCTCGCTCATGGATTTGAGTCATCTCGGCGACCGTATTAAATTCTTTAGTGAAATCTTCAATAAGTTCGATCATCATGATTCGACGTGAAATATTTTGCATGCGATTAACTTCGTTAACCAGGCTTTTTAGAATATTTCCAGCTTGAGCATAAAATGATTGACCCTGACTAGAGAGATCAGAGTTAATAACAGAGTTGAATTTTGCAGTGATTACTTTATCTTTTTCTCTACTGTATTTGTAGCGGCGTGAAGTGAGTTGGTCATAATCTTTTTTCATCTGTTTTTTGATTTTGACATCAATATTGTAAATGATT
>JBMLQL010000021.1:0-1359 GCA_049241565.1 Bacteriovoracaceae bacterium
TCCTCAGGCTTCATCCCTGAGTTTTTTGCCATAAGTTCAAGATCTTCAACCATCTTTTTTTCAATCATGACTTTAAGTTCTTTAAGTTCGCCTTGATTGTGCTGTTGCGTTTTCATTGAATGAAACCCCTGTAAATGTTTGCTCGTTATTCTATACTTTTTTATTGGGCTGTCGACCCCTCTTTTAAACAGCCGAGATAACTTTGAGGGCACCTTTTTTACGCAGTCCTACCAAAGCCAAAGTAATCTCATAATCCACAAGATTACAGTTTTGGTAGACGTCTTTGACGAGGTTCCAATCAGATAGAGTGGATAACACCTCAAATTCCTCAGGTGTAACATCCCCTTTTTGATTCAAAAAATCGGCTTTAATGAGAAGCTTGAGATTTTGCGGAGGGCGGAGTTTCACTGTGGCGAGGTATTTATCGATAATCTCTTGAGTACGATTTTTTAAAACAGAATAGGGATAATGAATCCCCCGTTGTTTCTCTTCAACTGTTTCAGGTTCAACCACAAAGATAATGGGTTCTAACTCATAGTCGGCCACAACAATATTATAAAAGGCCTTAAGTCCGGTCACCGTTTTAAAGAAAGCCTGAATCACATCTCCATTTTTTAAAAGAAGATGCCCATGATACTGACGATTAAGTTTAGAGAGAACATTCACTTTTCCCGTAAACCCTACCAGTGTTTGCTCATCTAAAACTTGAAAAACTTGAAGAGACTCTATGACAGACATCCTACTTCCTTATTTATTCATAAATCCGAATATCTTTGAGATCACTCCACCTTTTGAAGGAGCTCCACCAGTTGGCCCATGAAAAAATCCATGAACTTTTTCTGCGGCAGATTGATAGCTTTCAAAAACAGGGCGTCCTGCATTTTGTGAATTACTCATATAGGGAATACCTGCATCGGCAGATTTACGGAGTTCGATTTCTAGAGGGATTCCGCCTAGAAAATTAACTTCAAGCTTTTTAACGGCTTCCTCAACTCCTCCGTGACCAAAAATAAAATGTTCGTGGTCACAATTTGAGCAAATAAATGAACTCATGTTCTCAACCATTCCGATTATCGGAAGATTTAGCTTCTTAAACATCTCAAGACCTTTCGTTGCATCCAAAAGGGCCACATCTTGTGGAGTCGAAATAATAATGGCGCCATCAACATTGGCATTTTGAATCATAGAAAGTTGGATATCACCTGTTCCAGGAGGAAGATCGATGAGTAAATAATCTAGTTCTCCCCACTGAACATCAAAGAGAAATTGGTTTAAAACTCCACCAAGCATAGGTCCACGCCAAATGACAGGATCATTCTCATTAATAAAAAGACCAAAGCTCATGAACTTCACCCCAAA
>JBMLQL010000021.1:1459-3761 GCA_049241565.1 Bacteriovoracaceae bacterium
GTGGCCGGATTCGTAATAGCTGACAAAAGAGAGCGTATATTAGAACTCATAAGTTTCCTCGCGTATAATCTTTCCCATCTAGCGGAAAATGTATCATTATTTTATGATTTTTATATAACTTAGCATAGGGAATTGCTTGGCAGCCTACAAACGTTCAATCTTTTTAGTAGATCCTAAATTTCAAGTAAGATTCAGTCTTACGGTGGCTTCGCTCGTTTTTTTAACGAGTCTTATCTATCCCATCATTTTTATGGATTTTATTAATGAAATTGCCAAGCTCACACCGGCCCTGACCGAGCAACTACAAGTTTCTCGTAACCAGTTAGTTTTATTTCTCATGATCATTCAGATGATTCTTACCCTGATTGTTTTCATTATATTTATTTTTATGACTCATAAAGTAGCTGGGCCCATGTACAAACTCAAAACTCATCTTAATGGTATTCGTGAAGGTGAAAATATCTCACCCCTGCGCTTTCGCAGTGGGGACTATTTCCAAGATGTGGCCGATGATGTTTCTCTCTTTTTAGAAACAGTCCAACTTAATCAAGAAAACGATTTTCTTTATCTAGAAGAAGTCGCCCAGTATATTCAAAATTTATCTCCCGTCGTTCCCGACGATAAAAAGCCGATTTTAAACGAAATCAGCAATAAACTCAGAGAAATTGGTTCTCGTTACACAAAAGAAAACTAATCACTATTTTTCCTGCTATAATGGAAGTGCTCCACAAGCACGGAGGCTTTTGAGTTTGAAGTTATTTATTAATCATTGTTTTATTTTTATTCTCACTTCATTAAGTGTGATTGTACATGCAGAAGCAAGTAAGCCTTATGTTGCGCTTACAGAAGCTCCGCAACTTAAAGTGACTCAAGCCGAACTTATTTTAGCAGAACAAATTCTTTCAAATTTTTCTTTCTCTGAAAAAGGTTATGCTAATAAAGAGCTTATTGATAACTCACTTAGAGGAATTAAAAAATACAGTCACTTTAATATTTTTCAAGACTGGCTGACACAAACAAAAAAAATCGATGAATTTCAACTCGCCCCTGATTTAGTTATTTTTTGTCGTGCTTTACCTAAAAATGATGCACTCCCAGCTTTTGAAAAAATGCTCGCCCATCAGACCGCAAAATTTTGTCGGGCCAAAGCACTTGAACTCATTTCTAGAGATCTAGAAAAAAGCTCACAACTATCAGCTGAGTCTCTGGCCTTTATCAAAGATGATATGAAATATTATCTAGATCCTGAACTTCGCGAAAATTTTGCTTTCTTTTTGAGACAACAGTCACAAAAATCCGATGTTCTTAAGACTCTATCCCAAGAAGTTACACTTTATTCAGTTCAACACAGTATTGTTCCTTCGCAAGAAGTCTTAAAAGATCTCGTGATCACGGAACAGCTCACACAACTTGTCCAAGTTCAGGGAATTAATACCATTGCTTCAGGAAGTGTTTTTTACGGAGAATTTGGAAAGCTGATCGAGAAAGCCTATAAAGAGCTTGATCCAAAATCAGATGAAGCTTTATTTAAAAAACATTACGAAGGTATTAAAAACTATTTTGAACTCAATCAAGACTATCTTCCTATAGGTCGATGCCTTGTTCGTATTGGAGATCTTGCTAAAACTTATTGGCGTTATGGCCATGTTGATCTTTCACGGAAAATGTTTCTTAGTATCATTAAAAAGAATAATAAAGAGGTCATGGAAGATGCTCAGTTTTCATACCTGTGGACCTTCCTTCATCCTGGTGACTATAAAGAAACCATCAAACAAGCAGAAAGTTTAGGACTTATTAAAAATTATTATGGTCTGACTGATTCAAGACTAAAATTTTGGATTGCTTATGCTTTTCAAGAGCGTGATGAAAAAAAAGAGGCCATCAAATTTTATGAAAATATTATCACCGCTCATCCTCTAAGTTACTACGCCATTATGAGTGTAAAGAGACTTAATCAACTCAAGTCTGACTCTCCTCAAATCAAGTTTTTTAGTTCTCCAGAGGTTCTTACTCAGTCACCACCATCACTCAATATAGAGATGCTAGATGGTGATTCTATTAGCTCTTTAGTGAGATTAAAAGTTTGGGCCAAGTTGAACGCAAAGAAATTTATGAACCTTGAGGTTCAGCGTCTTCATCACCACTCTCTTCCAAATCTTCAATCAAGATTTAATCTCGATAAAATGCTTCAACTAAGATCTGACATTCATTTCTTAACTGGTGGACTTATTGCTCAAAACCAAGATTATCTATCGAGTTTTAGATATCTCTACGAGGCCCTCGATAAGAAAGAAATTCTTTT
>JBMLQL010000022.1:0-2483 GCA_049241565.1 Bacteriovoracaceae bacterium
AGGACGCCCTATGAGATATTTAAGCAAGTGTTGCGCTAGAAACTAGAATGAGCACAGCTACCTTTTAGCTTAGTAACAATGAGAGAGGAAATTTAGGTAAAGCACGCTTAATTCTTAATAAAGATTTTAATGTCGGGTTACTGAACCTGGCCCTCTCTAGTTTCTGGTAGGAAAAGACGCTTTTAAATTCAAGAAGAACTTTCATTTCGTGTTGTGTGTAGCCACTCAAGAGTCTTGTTCTTCTCAAAAGAAAGGCACAAGCCACCTCTGGAAAAACTTCCACAGGAACAATATTTCGTCCTTTCAGGCCAGCTTTGGGGAGAGGAAATATAATCTTAGAGTGATCTGGCTCATCTAAAAAAACATTCAGTGCTTCTTTCATATTATGGCGCAAGTCCTCAAGATTATCGGCTTGAGTTTGACATCCTTCTAGTTCAATAGATTCCGCCCAATATCCGCTTTTTTCTCGATGAATCTTAAAATGATATTTCATTTTTTCTCTCCAATCCTTTTTAAAAGTTTGGCCTCAAGACCTTTTTTAAGTTCTCTATGCATTGGTATGGTTTCAGGTAACTCCCCTTCTTTTTTCACAATAACGTGTGATCCCTTCTGCCTTACTTTTATCCAACCATGCTTAAGAAACAGCCTAAGCATATCCTCACCACTCATCGGCATAACTCTTCCTTTATATTACCACCTATAAGTGGCAAATTAAAATATAAAGAATTATATGCAAAATGGGTGACACTTTAAGATAGAATAAGTGATTGTTTTTAAAAGAACTCGGATGCTTGTAGTAGATATTTTCTCCTCTAAGACGTACTTAAATTCCGTCCTTTTGCATATGTCAGCCATATATTGATTATTATCAACATATGGCATAGGATACATATATGACCGAAACGGTCTTAATTCATCATCAAAAATTTTATATTACTCATACTAAGGATAAAAATAGAGAAGCAGTGGTTGAACTTAAAATCTGGCGAGTTAATGATTCCAGATACCCAGAGAATATGAAATATTCTCTTTTTTGTGTGGATCTAGAAACTCTTATTGAAGACTTTTTTGTTCAACTAAAAAAACATGGATTTCAATTATGAGACTAAAAAAAATAAAAATCAAAATTCAAGAAACATCTTCGCTTAAGAAAGAACTCACACTCGCATTGTCAGGTGAACAGCATAAAATTCAACCTTCAAATGAAGTTATTCTAAACAGCGTTGAGGCCTTCTCTCGAATTTTCACAAAATCACGAATCGAAATTTTATTTTTCCTGGCCAAGAATCATCCTGTCTCCATTTACGAACTTGCGAAGATGCTTCAAAAAGACTTTAAAAATGTTCACTCAGACGTGAATGTACTGTCAGAGATTGGACTCATCTCTCTTGAAAAATCTAACTCTTTAAGGGGTTCTTTAATACCAAAGGCCAAGTATTCAGGAATTGAATTAAGCTTCGCCGCTTAGTCTTCAAAAGAAGACACATCCATTTGAAATCATTAACCTATGATGTTTTCATAGGTTGACCTACAAAATTTTATAGGTTAATCTATAAAAATGAAAAGAGCCTTTGTTTCCACTATTAAAAAAAGACTTCTAACAGAACCTAAATTTATTCAAGTGATCCTTGGCCCACGACAAGTGGGAAAAACAACAGGAATTCTTCAGCTTAAAGATGAAATGATTTCTCATCAGTTTATATTCGAAAATGCTGATTCCATCTTTAGCTCGAAGACAGAATGGTTAAAAACTCTTTGGGCCACGAGTAAAGTAAAACTCAAACAAAATCCAAACACTGTTTTAGTTATTGATGAAGTTCAATCAATCCCAGACTGGTCAAAAATTATTAAGGGCCTATGGGATAAGGATAAGAACGAAAAAAATCTTCTTCATGTTATTCTTCTCGGCTCAAGTTCCCTGGAGCTTCACCAAGGTTTGAGTGAATCACTTGCCGGACGTTTTGAACTCACCCACGTCCCTCATTGGAATTTTCAAGAATCTAAAGAACTTAAAAAAGAAACAACGATAGACGATTATCTCAACTACGGAGGCTACCCAGAGCTACTCCTTATCGATGGAGATGAAAGAAAACTAAATTACTTAAAAAATTCAATTATTGAACCAGTCATCAATAAAGATATACTTCAAAATGCTACAGTGAAAAAGCCTGCACTTTTCAAGCAGTCCTTTGAAATAGCATGTCTTCATGCCGGTGAAATTTTGAGTTTAAATAAATTTTTAGGTCAACTTCAAGAAGGAGGTAATGTAGATTTAGTGAAGCATTACCTTAAACTCTATGAGCAGGCCTACCTACTTAAAACTCTTGAAAAATTTAGTACAAATAAAATCCAAAAAAAAGGAAGCTCCCCAAAGATCATTCCTACAGCAAATGCTCTAATGGGAATTTTTGACGATATCTCTCGAGGAAGAAAATTTGAAGTCATGGTGGGAAATCATCTTATTCAGAACTATCAAAATGTTT
>JBMLQL010000022.1:2583-6370 GCA_049241565.1 Bacteriovoracaceae bacterium
ATTTTAAGGCCTTTGAGCCTGAGAATTTCACAAGCAAAATCATACCAGCTCGTCACTCCCTCATTGGAGAAGTGAAAAATACCTGAGAGATCTTTATCCAAGGCCTTCAGAGTGATCAAGGCCAGATCGTGAGTCGCCGTCGGTGTTCCAATCTGATCCGCCACCACTTTAAGTTCTGGTCTCTCACCGGCCAGACGAATCATCGTATTAAAAAAGTTTTTTCCATGAGCAGAATAAACCCATGACGTACGCAAAATGAGTGCAGAAGGATCAGCACTCAGCACACCCTGCTCTCCTTGAAGTTTTGTCTCTCCATAAAAATTCACCGGATTCGTTGGATCGGCTTCATGGTAAGGTCTGGTTTGCTCGCCATTAAAAACATAGTCAGTACTGTAATGAATAAATTTGAACTTTCGCTCAGCTGCGTATTTGGCCATCAGTGCCGGGGCTTTAGCATTAATTGTAAGAGCAAGTTCTTGCTCAGCTTCCGCTTTATCTACTTGTGTGTAGGCCGCAGTATTAATAATGGTCGAGATGGATGAAGTTTGAAGAAATTTCTCTAACTGATCAAGGTTAGACAAGTCGAGCTGAGAGCGATCAAGAAAGGTCGCTTTGCCCTGGAGATTAGTTTTTTTTAATTCCTGGCCTAATTGTCCATTGGCCCCTGTGACGTAAATCATAGGCCTTAGTATAGGTTTTTTATCCAAAAGGTGCCAGCTACCTTTTGGATCTTAGACAAGTGTTTGTCTTAAACATGTAGAATACTCTCCTGATCCCTAGGAATGATAAGATACCTCATGGAATCAGATTTTAGTGTCCAATGCCCTTATTGCGGAGAATCTATCTGGATGGAATTCTACCCGGAGGATGGTGATGACCAGGAAATGGTCATTGATTGTGAAGTGTGCTGCAATCCGATTCTCTACCATATCAAATTTAGAGGTCAGACCCCTGTTTTAAAAATTGAGCGTGCTCAATAGCTAGTTGAGAATTAAGCAATGAAGAATGTTTTTGCCAAAGATGATTATTTAGTTTTTTTTGATGAACCGCACTTAATTTTGTCCGTCTACGATTATGGTTTTTATGACCGCTCAGACATCGATATGCTAGGTCCTGCTCAAAGAGATTATGTCGCTAAGAAGCTCGCCTGCAAAGGTTATCAATGGACTAGTGGTCGAATATTAGAAAGTAAAGAAACCGACTATAGAGTGGTGTTTCCAAGAAGTTCAATCCAAGGTGCTTCTCCGGCAGACATCATGAGGTATGAGACACGCCATGAAAAAGATATTTTCGTACTTACACCTACTCAAGCTGCTTGTTATTTACTCACTCTTGAAGACAAAGCAGAAGCTTATCAAAAACTCGAACAATTGATTAGCGAACAACCCATCAATCTTGAAAAGATGAAAGATCACTTGAAGCACTCACCTGAGTATTACTTCTTTTGTCAGATCTATCCTTATCTCAAACAAACAGGCAAAGATCTCGCTGCAGCTTCCACTGGAGCGATGAAATCTCATCTCGGACGAAAGTTTTTTTAGCGTTTACTGTTTCTTGTTTGAACTAAAATATCCTACTTTCAAGAACATCTCTCAATAAACAATTCTTTTTATTATAATGCCGAGGTCTTTTTCGTGAGGTTCCATTAGACGCCCACTGAAGGGCGCCTTGAACAAAGGAATTTCATGGAAGAGATGATTAGGGTACTTGCCTTAATTATTCTTATCATGCAGCTAGCTGCTTTGATTCGAATAATCTGGTAGGTTTTAGGGAGGAAGTTAACGCTTTCTCCCACCTCATCTTCTCAATTTTATTTTAGCAATTTTTCCTAAAAAGATTCAACTTAATTATCGCGGTGTAAAATCAGTCACTTATTATTCAAATACCAATCAACCGTTTTGATAATCCCTGAATCAAAATTCTCATTGGCCTTCCAGCCAAGTTTTGTTTCAAGTTTTGTGGCATCAATAGCATAGCGACGATCATGACCGAGGCGATCTTGAACATACGTGATCAGCTCTGAATATGATTTTTTATCAGCACGAGGCTTTCTTTCGTCAAGAATGGCACAGATTGTTTTAGCAATATCGATATTGAGACGCTCATTGCGACCACCGATATTATAGGTCTCACCAGAGAGGCCTTTTTCAAAAACAAGATCAATCCCCTTGCAGTGATCAAGCACATACAACCAGTCACGGATATTTTTTCCATCACCGTAGATTGGAATATTTTGAAGAGCGAGGGCCTTGCGGATAATAGTCGGAATTAATTTTTCTGAGTGTTGCTTAGGTCCATAATTGTTTGAGCAGTTTGTTGTGACGACATTCATTCCATAAGTGTGGAAATAGGAACGAACAACCATATCAGAACTAGCCTTTGAGGCCGAATAAGGAGAATTGGGAGCATAAGGAGTTTCTTCAGTAAAAAGTCCTGTCTCACCGAGAGTTCCATAAACCTCATCAGTTGAGACGTGAAGAAAACGTTTTGATTGATCACCCTTCCAAGCAAGACGGGCCACATCTAAAAGTGTGAAAGTTCCCACCACATTGGTTTGAATAAAAGCCCCAGGGCCAGTGATTGAGTTATCTACATGAGATTCAGCAGCGAAATGATAAACTCCATGGATATCATGATCAGTAAATATTTTCTCAACAAGAGAGCGATCACAAATATCGCCTTTTATAAATTTATAATTGGTTTTCCCCTCACTATCTTTGAGATTATTTAAATCTCCTGCATAAGTGAGAGCATCCAGATTAATTAACTGATGATCAGGATACTTATTTAAATAATAAGGGACAAAATTCGCACCAATAAAGCCGGCGCCACCTGTAACTAAAACTGTCTTTTTCATGGCCCTAGTTTACCTCTTTTTTCAAAAGGTGCCAGCTACCTTTTTTCATTTAAAAAGGACAAAAGGTTTGAAGCGCAAAGTCAAAATATTTTTCACATCTCACTTATACCTTTTACAGGTATACCTGAAAAAGGTATACTCAGAATGGCTATCTTAAGCTTTCAAGATTCGTTAACTAAGATATTTTATTCAGATGGTGAGATTAAAAAAGGCATGGGATGGGCCAATTGTGCCAAAACAGCTTTAAGAAAGCTTGATTGTCTTAATTATGCTCAGACTCTTCAAGATTTAAGATCTCCTCCTTCTAATCATTTGGAAGCTCTAAAAGGCGATCTCACTGGTTTTTATAGTTTGAGAATAAATAGGCAGTGGCGAATTATATTTAAGTGGTCAATGAAAGGGGCCAGCGAAGTTAGTATTATCGACTATCACTAATTGAGGTAATAATGAGAACAAACAAACGAAAGCCAACTTCTCCAGGTGAGATTCTTAATCAAGAGTATATGAAGCCATTAGGTCTCACTCAAAAAGCCTTAGCCGATCATATTGAAGTTGATATTAAGGTGATTAATAGACTTATTAATGGAAAAACTTCAGTCTCATCTGAACTTGCTTTGAAGTTAGGAGCTGCATTGGGAACTTCTGCAGAGTTTTGGTTAAAGGCCCAAAATGAACTAGATTTGTTTGAGTTGAGAAATAGTAAAATTGAATTGCCTTCAAGAATTATTAGCTAACTTCTCTCTTGATGCCAATTCACTAATCTTTTAAAACCCTCTTCAAAACTTACTTGAGGGATCCAATTGAGTAGTCTTTTCGCCTTAGAAATATCGGCCCAAGTCACGTCCATATCGGCCGCAACTTTTTTACCAAAGCGAGGGTTCGCCTTTTTTCCTGTGAGTTTTTCGATGTACTCAATCATCTCATTAAGTG
>JBMLQL010000023.1:0-35986 GCA_049241565.1 Bacteriovoracaceae bacterium
GTCATAATCTTTTTTCATCTGTTTTTTGATTTTGACATCAATATTGTAAATGATTTGATCTTGATTCTTAGATTGAATCGAATTCATTTGCTTAAAATTATCAATAATAGACTGGAGTTTATCTGAAATAACAAATTGAAACATGATACTGGATGAGTAGTCCAAATCTGTCATGAGATTTGTTCGAGTATAATGAGGGGCCACGAAACGCTCCACAATACTTGTTAGCTTTTCGGCCTTAGGATGACAAACGATATAAGATTTCACCGAATTTTGAAGCCATCCAGAGCTTGAGTATCGAGAAACAATCTTAAGGGGAGATTTCCCATATTCTTCGATAATAAGATACTCATCCATTGTTCCACGGATAAGAAGGTTCTTATTACTTCTTAAAGAATGACCGTCAGAACCTGACCAGATCACATCAGCTGAATTGAAGAGTATCTCTGATCTTTCTTCACCTTTATGAGATATGTCTAAGCACTGATAAAGTTTGTTTTGAAGCTTAAATTCCTGGTTATTCTTTTGAAGAGACATTGTTTCGTGAAAGAAAGCATGACTAAGTGATGACATTTTCTCTTTAAGATCATAGCTCTTTTTGAAGTTTCCATGAAGGATTTCCACCATTTTAGTGGCAAATGTGCGAGCGTAGTTAAGGCTTCCATTCTCTTCACCGAAGCCCCAAAGGTGAGAAACCTCATGAAGAATAAGAGTTTGAATCTCTTTCACTAATGAGGCGTTAATTTCGTTCGCTCCAACCTGATACTTTTGAAGATTAAAAAAGTTTTTTGTGGCATAAATTTTATATTGAGGAGCTTTTGAGTCATCATAATAAAAAAGACGAACACCATCGTATTTTGATTTCTCAATTTGTTCAACATCTGGGTCCACTAGACTTTCGATTAATCTTTTAAGAACTTCTTTGTCGACATCTTGTGGATGGATGGCCTCATCACGGTCATGCATATTATCGATAGCATCTTTGATATCCTGATCAGTGGCCTGCTTCACAAGCTCCAGAAGGTGTTGTTTTGAGAACCTAAGAAGTTGAATCGATTGTGGCCAGCCTCCATCTCTTCCATGGCCAGCAATGGCCGAGTGAAGAAAGAGAAGTGTAATAAGTGCCCACGAAATTTTCACAAGCTTCATAGCAAGAGTCCTTTATCCATATTTGATGGGAATAGTACCATTTTTTTGGTTCTGGGAAGGCAGGGCCGTATATTTTACACATTCAGGGGCAGGATATAAAAAAAACCGAGATCAGGAATAAGCCGGATTCTGTATTCAACTATCATTCTTCTAGGCCGGGGATTACTCCCTAGCTCAAGCACCCAACCCGTAAGCTCCTCGAGCAGAATCAACGCTTACCTATTTGGGCTTGCACCTCGTAGAGTTTACCTGGTTTCACTACGCACTTCCCGAAGGAAGCCATACATACTTTCTGTTGCACTTGTCCTCGCCTCACGACGGACGGGCATTACCCGCTACGATGCTCTATGGTGTCCGGACTTTCCTCCCGCGCTTTGCGCCAGCGATAGTCCCCTGATCTCGGTCTTGGGGTTATAGCATAAGCATTTAAGTGTGAACAGCGGTATAGGGGAGGAAGAGTCGTCCACATTGGCGACAATGAATTATCGCAAACTTAGTATCGACTTCGGATTCCTCAACCTTGGACACGCTCGACCTGCAAAAAAAGCAGGACTGATTATGGATAGTGGTAAAAGGACCTTGAGGAAGATTTTTGGACAGAAGCCTGGTTAGTGTTGTTTGAAACTGGTCAGGAAGTTCATCAGTTAAAAGTTTAATTCTTAATTCTAAATTCTCTGCTTCTTTTTGGTGTTGTTTTTTTTGTTCGAGAGCTTCTTTAGATATTTCTTGAATTGTTTTACTGATTCCTTGAATGAAAACATCATGATCTCTAAGTGCGTGCTCAACTTCATCAATTTTACTGAGGAGATCCAGCCCAATCATTTCTAGTTCCTCAATCGTTTGAGCGAGTTCAGTCAGTTTCGGATCATCAGGAGAATATTGAGAAAGACGCTCTTTCTGTTGAGACGCTGTTTTGAGCTTGGTCTCCATTTCAAAAAGACTTTGTTGAGTCTGTGTGTACAACTTTTTATCCTGATCTTTTTGGTTTAAGCGTTCATTTTTTTGTGATTCAAGGCGTGAAAGTCGATCATCTTGCTCTCTTACCAGAGCTAATTCTTTGATTTTCATTTTTAAAAGTGAATCAATCTCACGAAGTCTTTGAAAAGCTTCACGACTCATCTTAATATCTCCTGCAAACGCCCGATAAAGTAGTTAACTATGACACCTAAAATCCACTATCTCAAATCTCTTGAGCTCCTTAAGCATCTTGACCAGCACAAGGAGACATCTTTTTTTGCTGTGATTGATAATAAGGTTAAAAACCATCTCCCGCAATGGATTCAGTTCTCACCAAGAATATATTGGTTGTCTAACCCGGAACTCCAAAAAAATCTCGAGACTTATCAAAAGATTGTCGATTTTTTCTTAGAGCAAGGCATCGAGAGAAACTCAGTCATTTATGCTATTGGTGGAGGAGCGACTAGTGACTTGGCAGGATTTGTGGCCTCAACACTTTTGCGTGGTGTGAAGTGGCGGGTGATTCCTACCACTCTTCTGGCCATGGTGGACGCTGCCATTGGTGGTAAGGTGGCAGTGAATCTTCCTCAAGGTAAGAATCTGGTGGGGGCCTTCTATCACCCTGAAGAAATTCTTCTATGCACTGATTTTCTTAAAACGAGCAGCGCTTCAGATTTAATGTCTGGTGAGGGTGAAATTATTAAATATGGTTTTCTCTCAGCGGAAGTGAATGATCTTATTCATGGTAAAAAACCACTTGAAGAAATTGTCGAGGCCTGTGCTCACTATAAAATGGATATTGTAAAAAAGGACTTTAAAGAGCAAGGAGACAGGATTTTCCTTAATCTCGGTCATACTTTCGGCCATGCCTTTGAGCTCCAGTGGAAGATTCCTCATGGTCAGGCGATCTTAATGGGAATGAAGGCCGTCTTTATGCTTTTTGATCTAAAGGCCTCGTTAACGGAACTTTCTCAATTGATGAAGGATCGACAGGTAAATGAAAGTTTTGTGGACTGGTCTAAATTCGGTCCAATTAAGATGGAAGATTTTTTGAAAACAGTTTATGCTGATAAAAAGAAACAGCAGGCCAAACTTCGGTTTATCCTCATTAAGCGTGTCGGGAGTTGTTATACTGAAGAGTTAACATCATCTGAGCTTAAAAAAATGCTAGAGGCCAATGAAGACTTACAACATCTCTTCGGGAACAATTAATTCAGAAATTATTCTTCCAAGATCGAAGTCTTATGCGAATCGTTTACTTATTCTAGCGGCCCAGTCAAAAAAAGAGACTATCATTAGTCATCTGCCTGATGCGGATGATGTTAAACTTCTGCTTGAAGCTCTTAAAAAAATCGGTATTCTTCATCGAACTCAAGATCACACTCATTATTTTTTTGGGGCTTTCCCGACATGCGTCTCTCTGTCTTCACCCATCAGTTTAGATGTAGGAGAAGGTGGAACGACCGCCAGGTTCTTGGCCGCGATGCTCGCTCTTGATCATCATGAGTACCAGCTTCACCTCACTGGAAAGTTGGCGCAGAGGCCTTGGCACGAACTGATGGAGGCGTTAAGTAGTTTGGGCGCAAAAATGGATCTTCGTGGTCATCTTCTTACGATTCAAGGTCCAGTTCATTTCAAAGAAAAAACACTATCTATTTCGGCTAAGCGCTCGACCCAGTTCGCTTCTGCTTTAAAACTCGCTTTCTCAGAATATATTAAAATCGTCCCAGAGAACCTTTCGGCTTCCAAGAGTTACTGGAGGCTCACTGAAGATCTGGTGGAAAAGTTTAAGACGGTTAATCATTTTGTGATCCCCGTAGATTGGAGTGGCGCTAGTTATCCTCTCTGTTTTGCTGCTCTCACCAGTGAAACCTATTTTCCCGGTCTCCATTATGACTCTCATCAAGCTGACTCTAAGCTTTTTGATATTTTAAACCAGTTAGGGGCCATCAAAAAGATAGATGAAGATGGCCTTACTGTTACGCCTATTAAGAATCGTTCCCATTCTTTAAAACTTAAAGTGGAGGACTGCTTAGATCTTGTGCCGGCCCTTTGTTTTCTTCTTTCTCATCTAGACGGGACTCATGAGTTGAGTGGAGTGAGTAATCTAGTTCATAAAGAGAGTGATCGCTTAAATGAAGTGATGAACTTGATGAGTCAGTTTGAAAGGGTGAGCAGCTATGACTTATCAACAGACACACTTACTATTCATGGCAGTCTAACGAAACTTTCTTCTTCACCATCTATCCAAACAGCTGCTGATCACAGAATGGTCATGACTGCTTCTCTTTTTCTTAAATACCATTCAGGTGGAAGTGTCGCCCATCCAGAAGCGGTAGAGAAATCTTTTCATTCCTTCTTTGAAGTTTGCGGTATTTAAAATGAGAACTGAGAGTAACAATTAATAAGTGCCTGCCTGTGATAAGGGTGAAGGTAGTGTGAAATCTGATAATTTTCTTTTTGATCGTACCGGCAAAAATGTGTTTCAACTGAAGATGAGGGCATAAATTCCTTATGATAACGGGCCATATGGATATCAGCACTGGTTTCACTGCGGAGTTGATCCTCATTGAGATTTTTTGAATCAAGATGGTTACAAGACCTTAGTTTGGTGGAGACTTCAGAAAAATTTTTTTCAGGTAAGCTTACTTTATTGATAATATGTCCTACTTCGTGGGCCAGAATAAGTTCAAGATTTTCAGGTTCAGAGAAAATTCTTCCTCCAGGAAGAATGAAATAATCTCCTTGGCACCAGTCTGCAGCCTCCCCCCAGTTTGAGTCACACCCTGAGACTTCACTTCTGTCTCTCGCTCCAGCAACAAAACTCGAGAGACGAAAATCAAAATCAGTTCCTAGAGATATCTTTGATAATATCTGATGAATAGCTTTATCATTGGAATGAATTTTTTTGAATCCTTCAATGACTTGAGTCAGAGTCTTTGTAAAATTATTTTTTAAATCATTGGTTAAATAGGTGGGCTTTTTAAGTTCGTCAGTGAGTAATTGTTGGCAAATACTCATGGGCTCAGAGGCATTATCATCCAGTTTAGAGATGAAATCACATGAGTGAAATGAAGCTAATTCCTGAGTCAGTTGAGCTTGCTGGCACTTTCTCTCGGGATTAAAAGATATTTTGCCCTTCTCGAAGTTTTGACAGAAAAACTCTTGAAAATCATGAGACCGTTTGATTTCATCAAAGGCCCTCGCCGTCACAAGCCTGAAGTTTTGGGAACTTTTATCCACTGAAGTTTGACGGCAGAGCTTTTCTGTTTTTTCTAAGCAATCCTTTAATTCGGGGCTATAAGATTCTAGGGCCGTGAAGCTATCTAAAGGGCCTGGTGACATAACAGGACAGGTAAACGCCATAAGGAGTGGGAGGAGAAGAGAATAAAGACAAAGGCGTAGCCAGGGTGACCAAGTCATTCAACCTTATCGGCTTATTAAGGCGCTCAATTGAGGGCGGAAGGTGTCTAATCTTTTGACATCTTCCTGTCATTCTTACAACGCCTGCTCACAAGTCTGCGAACAGGGGGTAGAATCTCCTCAATTAATCTCAAGGAGTACTCTATGCGTTTTAAATCAATGACAAAGTTTTTATCTGTTCTCGCCCTAACATCATCATTTGCTATCCAGGCCCATGCCTTAACGGATGCTGAAGCTTTAGCGGAAGGGATGACTCCCCTTGAGGAAGCTCTTCAAGCAGCAGCTGGTATGACAGTGAATAATCCCCTTAAAGAAGAGATTGAAGCTGTTATTCAACAAAATAGATTCGTTATTGTTATTAATAAGAGGGCCTCAGGTGGTGACGCTCAAACACTCAAAATCTATGAGAATGGGGTGGAGACACTTAAAACGAAAGTTTCTACAGGCCGTGAAAAAACAGAAAATGCTGCTTCAGGAAGAAAATATCTTTCAACAACTCCAAAAGGTTTCTTCCGTCCAACAAAAGCTTATACGGATTATTTATCATATACATGGAATGCTCCTATGCCGAATGCGGTTTTCTTCATTGGAGGAATTGCGATTCATGCCACGGGTAAATCCCATTACCCACAATTAGGAACAAGAGCTTCTGGAGGGTGTGTTCGTACAACTCTAGAGGATTCAAAATTGATTCGTGAAAAGGTTATGGACACAGGTCGCGGGGCCATGGCCGGAATGTTTAAAATTATTAATGAAGCCAAAGGTCGTAACCGTGTTTCAAACAATACAGTTTCAGTCCCTCAGTTGAATAGAAGTACAGGATCTCATTTGAATGCTGCCGTTCAGTCATGGGATACAGTGATTGTTGTCCACGATCAAATTTAATTTTAGGAATTAATTTTGAGGAGTGAAGTATGAATAAGATGTTATCAACATTGTCTCTCGGTCTGATGTTAACGACAGCAAGCTGGGCGAATACTTCACTCACTCAAGATTTTAGATCCCTACTGACAAAATACAAAGTAGGGAATCTGGCCAACCAGGCCTATTGTTATAAAGATACGCAAGGATCAATAGGCGGATATCAAATCTCAAAGTTGATGCCTATTGCTTCAGTGACAAAACTTTTCACTACTTATTTTGCGACAGAACTTCTCGATCTCAATAAAAGATACACAACAAAAATTTATATCAAAGGTGATGCTCTTCACATTGAGGGAGGAAATGATCCCTATTTTGAAGAAGAAAAAATGCTTCTTATGATCCGCGCTCTGAATGATCAAGGCTATTCTAGTTTTAAAACAGTCACTTTTGATAAGAACTTTAAATTTTCAGATCTTGCATTAGGGCAATATCAAGTCCTGTCGACAACTCATATTCTAGGTAAAATCGCGACCTATATGAACACCGATAAAAATAACAGCTATGTTCAGAATAAATTAAAATCAGTTCTTAAGTTTGCTACTGAAGAAGGAATAAATGTTGAACTGAGCTCATCACTAAAAATGAAAGCAACAGCAGTTCGATTCAGTGATGTCAATCCAATTAGAGAGAGTGCAGAGATTCTCCTTACACATAAATCACTACCACTCCACCGGTTACTTAAGTCGATGAATGTCATGTCCAAGAATTTAGTTTCTCACTATGTTTTTGACGAAGCGGCAAAAATTCAAAGTTTCAACTCATTCATGAAATCAAGAGGATTTGATACCACTAAGATGGCCTTTTATAATGGGTCAGGACTTCCGGTGAAAACGGGAAAAATTCGTAAAGATAATCTTACGACTTGTACTATTGTTTTAGATCTTATTCAAAAACTTCATCAAAGCATTGTGACTAAGGGATTTCTTCCTCAAGATATTATTGCTGTGAACGGTGGCCAGGATAATGGAAGTTTCAGAGAGAGATTTTTAAATTTTCCAGAAACTCATGGAGCGGTTGTTTCTAAAACGGGGACTCTCGTTGTGGCCTCGGCACTCTCTGGAACTCTTTCAACATTAGGCGGTGAGATCCAATTTTCTATTCTTAATAAACCAAACTCTTCATTGGTTGCAAGAAAATTTCAGGATAATTTTGTGGCAAGAATGTTTCATCATTTAGGTGAAGCCGCCCCAGTACCTTATGAGAAAATTTCCATTTTCCCTTGGGACGACTCCCCTTTTTTCGAAAACTAGAATTTAGCAACGAGTGATGTTGTGTAGGTATAGTCGTAGTTTTTGTTTCCAGCAATCCCGGGAACATTATCGTACATTCCCCTGTAAGCCACTTTCAAAGAAAACATTGATGTCAGAATCGAAGTAAGTGAAGCCTCATAAATAGCAAGATAATCTTTGCTTTGAGAAAAGTTAGGTACATATTCGGCCCAGAATTTATATTGAAATGTTTCAGAGTACTTGTGGTTCCACTCTGCATAAGCACGGGCCTTATTTGAGTATTGATTTTCATCTGGAGAGTAGCGATCTTCAATTGTGTATCGGTAACCTAGTTCTGAGAAAAAGTTTTTGGCATCACTTTTTAACCAAAAGTACTTTACACCCGCATCAGCGTTGTATCTGGCCTTGATTCCTTGAAAGCGGTAACCTTCTGTTAATTGTCCAAAAGTAAGAGCAAAGCGTTCAGTTAAAAAACGATCATATTTTGTATTCACGTCCCAGTCACGAGCACTTACCGTATTGCTAGATTCTCCATATGTATAATGACCACCAAGTTTAATGGCGTTCATATCCCAAGCGTAATCACTTGATGTTTTAGCCAGATAGGTTTCAACTTCAGAGTTTCCACCAGTAGCAACGGTTGAAAATTCTGACTCATTTTTAAATTGTGCCCATGAAATAATAGGCAAAGAAAGAAGAACAAGACTGATCAGTAGCTTCAAAACGGACCCCCATAGATATTTTTGATGGATTTAATTTTTTAACATTGAGGATTAAATGCCAATCTTAAACTCACTCATCTAGGGCCAAATTGGCCGAAACATAAATAAAATTCTAACTCTTTATCACATTGCCTTTTCAAATAATGCTGGCCATATTAATTTTTTTTAACCAAAAGAACCGTTCATTAAAGTGAGGTAATGTTTTGAAATTATTATTTTTATCCCTGGTCCTATGTCTTTCTGCTGCGGGTTATGCTGAAGAGAAGTCCAAGTCCGCTGAAGCCACAGATGAGGCCGATCAGTTAATCACCAATAGACGTTTAAGAGCCTCAGAAGGCTCGCTCTCTAAGTGGTCAGTATCGACATTCTGGAACTATCAAGGTGGTTCAGTCAACGATCCTACAGATCCTGAAAGACCAAATATCGTGAATGGTGGAAACGTTCAGACGCTTCAATCACTCTCAGGAGAAGTAGGAGTAAAGTACCGTTTGACTCCAAGAGATAGTATTACAGCGAGTACAGGGTTATTTATGACGACTCCGTTTCACTCAAAGATTGATAAGAACTCAAGATTGAAGCAAGCTTTTGATGATAATTCTCGTAAGCTCAACGTGCAGGATCCATTCTTAAAATATGCTCACTTAGATAGTATTTTTGGGATTCAATCAATCAGTACTGTTCAAGGAAAACTCATTACAAGTAATCAGCTTGCTAATAATCGTTTTAGGTCTGAGTTAATGCTTAGTCAGAATTTTATGAAGGATGTTGGAAAGACAGGATTTAGCTACGGAGCTGCGCTCATCGGTTATTTTTATGACTTCCGTGACAGTGTCAAAAATGATGCTCTTACTGATAAGTTGATTGGTCTTTATCCACAAGCTGAGTATGTTATCAACGATACTTATAACTTAAGAACAGTTTTTGGATGGCAGGTTTATGAAAACTTGAGAGGGAATCCTTCTGATACTTACTCAAAACGTAAGGTGTATCAATCAGTGGGTCTTGGGATTTCTGTGACAAGAGATCTTTTCCTTTACCCAAATATTCAATTCATTCCAAGCAATATGCGTGATGATGTGACGAATATCGCTATGAGTGCAAACATCAATCTCTTTTAATTTTTTTACGGCCCACTCTTTGTTAAGAAGAGTGGGTTCTTTTCCAATCGTAAGCTCCGGCCAATAATAAAATAGCAATCACAGCATTCAGGATATGATCAACAAGACCTAGCTCTTGAAAATTAGGAATAATAGTTAAGAGTGATGTATCAGCTTGAGTATATCCTACCGTAGGGATTCCTGGCTGCCCGAAGAGAAATCCTGCTAAGGCATGAAGACCGAAGAAAATACCAAATCCAAGACAAGTGATATAGGCGCTCACAGCATTCACTTTATATCCATTCCATAAAAGAGTTACACCTGCTGAACCAATAATGAGACTATGGATAAGGCTGAGATGGAGACCCATAAAAGCTGGAAAGAGCAGCCCACAAAGTCCTAAAATAAAAAGAGCAATACCAACAATGAGGCTAATTGTTTGAGTGACGTTTTTAGCGTCTCCCATCTTGGGAGCGTCCGTGAGTGACTTTTGTTGTATAGTATTTTTCATAAATACCTCCTCTCTGGTTTAATCATTATTCTGCAACTCTCTGGCCAAAAAAGAATTGATCTAGCTTGTTGAAAAAACAATTCTTATTCTGAAAAAAATGTGGTGATCTGCCCAGTGATGGGGCAAAAAGGAAAAAGGTCAGCAACCTTTGATATAGGGCTTTTTGAGACAGAAATGAATATGATCTGAGTGCCCCTCACAACTAAAGACACCTTGTTTCTCATCATTTTTAGGATTCTTTAAATCACAGGATTTTCTTTTGCGACCAGGATTTGAAGATTGCACGATTTGAGAGTCATTAAAATAGACCGGTGTGGCCCCACTGCTTATAAGAAATTGAATAAATTTTTTGGTTCGAACACGATCGTATTCTTGAAAACTGTATTTAAGATTCACTCCTTCCATTTTTCGATCTTTTCTAAAGGGACGCATATCAATACATGTTCCGTCAGAATGTTGTAGATGTCCTAAGGGATCTCGACCATTCTCTAAAACGGTTGGAGTAGGAAAGCTCATATCTCCAATTTGAAGAGCGCATCCAGGTCCGGCACAATTTTTCTTCCAATCTTTAGCGATATTCATGAGTGAGCAAAGTGTATCGGGCTTTGCCCAGTCATCAGTTCCAGCTGGGTCTGGGCCTGTAAAGTGAACATAGGCCTTGTCTGGATCTTCTTGTAATCGCGAAAGGCCCCATTCATTAATTTCAATACGTGAAGGATCAATATTTTTTTTATTCAGATGATTGAGAAGTCCTTGAACTTCGTTGAATGATTTTTCAGATAGTATCTGATTCTCAAAACAACTCATATTGCTCACTTCGATTTCTTTTGAATGACGATTGATATCAGGACTGATGAGTTCAAAAAGATAAGTAAACTTATCATCACAATTCATCACTTTATACATTTTATCCTGCATGATGGGCCGCAGACCTTCACCGTATTTTAAGATCATTTCGCCTAAACCATCCCTTGCCGGCAAAATAACCGTATCTTTTTTGACAAGAAGAACATCTTTGGCGGATGAAGGACTGAGTGCTTGAGCGGAGAGAAACCCTCTCTCACCTTTAGAGGAATACTCTTTTATGCCATCCTGAGAGTTTGTCCCCATGAGTCCTCTGAGATAACTTGAACTTTCATTTTGGTTGATCACATCAACTAGGATGAGATCATCGGGTAATGGACTGTCTCTGAGAGGAAGAACAGGTTTGACCATCGTATTTTTTTTAATGAGTTTATAGTTTGTTTCTTGCGGATAATTCTCAAAAATTTTTCCAACACTGGCCGGAGCTCGTTTGTTCTTTCCTGTTTTTGTCTCTTTACCATAGAGAAAAAAATGTTCTTTAGTTGTTTCGCTTGCATTATAGGAATAATAGGGAGGAATATCAGTCCAGCCTTGGTGACATTCGGCCATAGCACTGGAGACTCCCAGTAAGATTGAGAGGAGCGTGAATAGGTAAAGATGAGACGGGGCTTTTAGGCTTTTCATTCTCATCATACTTGATCGTGTCTTAGGGAGTTTTCTTGAGTGAAACAGTTATCTGACTGGAATGGTCGATTGATTATGGAGATGTTTGGTGAGGTTTGAAAAGTGGTGGGCCACTGCTATCACTAGTAGAACCACAACGGTTTATAATAACGAGAGTTTACCTGACTCATTATTGTAAAGCGAAGACTGATTTTGTGTTGTTGGCAAACAAACGCTGGTTAGGTGGTGAAAGTATTAAGTCTTTAGCTCAGTTTTTTGGACTCAAAGAGCAAACCGTTAAAGGTTATCTTTGGAAGTTAAAAAATGAGCCTAGATTTAAAACTTTTTATCAACAAGGGACCAAGGAGTAAGCCATGGGACAATTAACAAACGCTATTATGAGCTTTATTAGACAATCTATTGCTGTCAGCATGATGGGAAGCTTTCTGCTTCTCATCGCCGGAGAAGTCCGTTTAGCAGCTTTAAAGAAGGCATCCCAAGGGTCAAGCAAGCTTTCAGGATTCACCCAGAAAATGACAAAGACCCAATTGAAACTATCGCATTAATATTTGAAAAATTGGAAGGCCATGGTTTTGATGCCATGGCCTTAGATTTGATATGAATTCTTAGTTCAAATATTCAGAGTGTGGATTGATCTCTAGAGGTTTAGAGTCAGAACCCAAGTCGCTAATCTTGAATTTCACAAACTTCTGGCTTCGGCCCAATGATTTTTTTAAGATCAGATTTAGGATCTCTACAAACAATTCCCATTATTGCCTCTGAACCCATTAACTCTTCCATAATTTCTAAATTATCTGCCCCGAGTTCAGTTATGTAGAAATTCAATCCTTCGTCGCTATTTCTTAAATCGCATGGCTTAATGGTTTTCAAGGTTGTAATTGATGAATCAAATAGTTTACGTAAGAAGGTTTTATTTTTTTCGGTAAAAAAATCCTTCCATTGCCGAGGATGATCTTTTTTTAGAAGCCGTAAATAAAGATTGAAGTTATATATAAAGTAGTAGAGACCCTCTGCTTGGGTGATTTTGTTCTTCAAAGGATTTGCCAGAACGAACTCTTGCCCCGATTCGTCTTTAAAAGTAAGAGTATCAGGGAGTAGAGGTTGAAGACGTGCTTGAATAATCGTCCCGTGGGTGTAACCATTTGTCTCTGTCGACATACCTTGAAGACTTTCAGCTGCCATTGAATCTTCCGCCCCGATATAACCATCATGATGATTCATGAAGATTGATCCTTCTTCTAAGAAAGACGGCTTATTTTTATCAAGGAAAGGTCTAATTAAACTTTTAATAGCAGGTAAATTCTCTGTATTTTCAAGATTACCAATATGCTCATCATTAACTGTATAAAGGTTTAAATTGTTAAATTTCAAATCGGCTGTTTCAGCATCCTCGACTTGGAAATCCTCAAAATGGGCTGCCTCATGAATGAATACGAAGGCGTCTGAATTCAGTGCTCCATCTCCAGTTTCATTGATAGAGCATTCCAAAGCGAAATGCTTTAAAACGTACGGCTTTGTGGCAAATAAATGGTGCTCAGAAGGTGTCTTCAAAAGACTCTTGATTTTGTTCAAACATTCTTCACCCCCGGCATGTGAAAGCCCAGAAGTTATGAGACATAAAAAAGCTAAATAGATAGTTTTCATAAGTTCAGATTAGCAATAGTGATGCCATTAACGGTCATTCAAGTCACTGAAATTACGGGTCTGAAAAATTTGGATACTGTATAGAAGTTAGGCAAATCCAACTGAACTATACAATCGAACTGAACTCAATGTTTTCCGTGCTAATTTCAAATGTTTCCGACCCATAAAATAGGTCGTTTTCTTTTGTCTTGATGTTACAGGGATTCTGTTTAAGTTGAGGAAGGCCTGAAAATTCTATAGGCGACCCCTTCGATTGATCAACTTTTCGACACTTTTTTGAGCGCCATGTAACTTTTTCGAGGCCTTACCCGCCGGACTTCTGGCCATGTAATCATGAGCGAAGAATTGATTAACAAAACGATGGTTGAAACCATTACTTATATGAGCGGAGAAATTTTTATGAAGAAATTATTAATTGGACTCTTAGTACTAGGAAGTTTTTCATCGTTTGCAACCGAGCAAGATGTAGTAAGGCTTTTCTCTTCCACTGCTTTTAATGAAATGAAGTCAGTGGAACTAAACGATAACCAGGTGTTCAGTTCTATTGAATTCATTGAACAACGAGACAACTGCAGAAGTGGTACTTGTTTAAGGACTAGAACCTTCAGAATTCAATATGATAATTTGAATGTGGTTAACGCAGGATGTAGCTTAATCGTTGAATTTTCATATATTAACAATGAACAATTGATAACAATAGAAAATTTCAAAAAAAGTTGCTCAATGCAAGATTAGTTTTCAATTTACGGATTCTAATAGAAGTGAAATTATCTTGAACAAAAGAGTCTCAAATAAATGAGCATTTGCTCAGGAGTATTATGAAAAAACTTTTAATCGGCTTACTCGTACTTGGCAGCTTCTCATCTTATGCTTGCTTTGATGGAAGAAGTGATCTTGCAATTATAAAAAAGGCGACACTTGAAGACTGCTCACTAAATGATCTTGAGTGGGCACAGAGTAAAATCCCTAACTCGATTAAGAAATTTGAAAGCTTTACAGAAAGTTCTGATCCTCTTAGGGCGATGACTGGAGTTGCTAGTATTGGTGCTCTCAAGGCATCTTTAAGTTTAATTAAGCTTGAAATCCAAAATCGAAATCTAGAGATCAATCCACACTCTGAATATTTGAACTAAGAATTCATATCAAATCTAAGGCCATGGCATCAAAACCATGGCCTTTCAAATTTTTGATCATTACTCATGGGTTTTCGGACAGTAGGGAAAATGATTCTCCCTAGTAATCCTGAATCTTCTTATTTCTTGCTTTAATCTGTCGATAATAGTTATCAACGTAAAGTTGCACGGCTAGAACGATGAGCTGTTGATACTTACGGCCGTTGAATTTAGCGATCTTTCTAATCGCTTCAAGATCGTTCTCAGGAATACGAATTGAAATTGGCTTCCTGTTTCCCAGTCCTAAAAGCCGTCGATGCTCCTCAGGACTTACAGGGGTGCTTAAGGCCAGGGGTTCTGATGACTCTTTCAAGTTTCCTGCTTTAATCAGTCTTGTGGCCTCTGCTTCAAGTTCTTTCTTTGATTTTTTCTTCTGGATTTTCATAGTGCCCTATATGGCATTTAATATGTATATACAAAAGTATGTATTTTTGTTTTTTTGGAAAATGCTGAGTAAAAAATTAAAGATCTAAGCAATTACTGATATTTAGATGTGAAAAGAATGACTGTTTTTATGAAGTTTACGACATAGGGGATTACTTAAGTAATTGTTTTCATGTTGATCGAAATTTACTCTTTAACGCTTTTCCTCTATAGTAGAAGGTTAAAATTGTTGAGATAAAGATTTTCCCATACCACTTGGCCACCAGTGAGTGGTAGGGCATGCAATTTTCAAGTCCTTCTAATCCCTAAAAATCGTAGAGCTATTTAAGTTGTTCCCATTCAAGCAAAAAGTCAGCTAGTAGGGTTTTCATACTAATTTTTTGTCATATTGAGAATATAACGGATTTGTTATAGGGTGGTTTATGGAAATTGTTGTTCTGAGACAAGCTGAAAAAGAGTTGAAGGATGCGCCCAAGGAGTTGATGCAAGATATTTACTCCCTCTTTGATGAACTATCCCAAGGTAAGTCGCTTGGAATGCCAATTTCTAGACCTCTGCCTTCAATTGTGAGGGGATTGCATGAACTTCGTCTTTCTGGAAAAGGTGGAGAGTTTAGAGTCTTTTATTTTATAAAAATAGGTGATGCGATTTACATTATTCATGCGGCATCGAAAAAGAAGCAGGCGATAGATAAAAAGACAATCGACTTATTAAAAACGAGAGTCAGGAGTATAGAATGAAAAATAAAAAGTTTAAAAATGCTGAGGAGTTTGGTTCTTTTCTAGGTCTTTCAGAAGTAGACATGGAGCTAGTTAAACAGAAAAAGAAACTCATCGCAAAATTAACAAAAGCCAGAAATGACCAAGGACTAACTCAAGGTGAACTTGCCAAAATGCTTGATACGAAGCAACCAGCAATTGCTCGCATGGAGTCTGGTTTAGTTGGAGAAGTAAGTTTAGATTTTTTGGCCAAAGTTGCATGGATTCTTGATATTTCGTTCACGTTTAAGAAGACTGCTTAATATTTTTCTAGTTTTGAGGGCGTATCACCGCGCCCTCTTTCAATCATAGTATTTCACTAACATTTTATAAAAGGAGGAAATCAAATAGAGGTTTCAGATGGATCATTTGTCTTAAACAAAAGGAGAAACAAAAATTTAATGACAGCATTGATTATTATGAAGAGAGATGTTCAATTGTTCGAATATCTCCATGCGTGTAAAGTGGCGACCACTAAACAAATTAACAGGGACATATTTAAAACAAGACACGCCACTTGTTATCAAAGACTACAAAAGTATTTAGAGAAAAAGTTTCTTCAAGTTGTACCAACAGACCGCCAACGAGATCAGAGCTATGCCTACGAAGTTACAAAAAAAGGAGAAAAAATCATCAAGGCAAACATTCGTGATCTATTGTGTGGAGATCGTTTTAGAAGTAACTCCGTTGCACATGACCTGACCCTCGTTGATATTAGAAATATTCTCATGAGTAAAAACGATGTGAAGGAATACTTTACTGAAAATCAAATTCAAACCTATAAGGATTTTAGAACCGAAAATGATCTTATTCCCTTTCAGAAATTACAATGTGATGCAGGGATAATGATACAACGAGGTGACTCTGATCCACTTTACATCGGAGTTGAATATGAATCATCAGCAAAGTCTAGAAGTCGCTACTTAGATAAGATAGGGAGTCTTTATTATAATGGGCCAGTTTATTTGATTTATATCTGCAAAGATAAAAGTCTCATTAAAGAACTATGAGCAGTTTGTAAAGGCCATGAAAGTTATGTGGTTTAATCCTGAAGGCAGTGTTGAGTTAAAAGAGAAGATCATTAAGAAGTATATCGCTCGCATTGAAATTGATGTGGATAAGATTTTTATAGATTACTGGATGGGTAAGGGATTTTATCAAAGAGAAAGTAGAATTTTGGGTTTGCCCCCAGTGGGGCAAGTTCTTAAAAAGGGCAGAAAATTTAAAAATTCTTGGTTCGAGTACTTTACAAAGTGGTGGGAGTCAGAAGGCTATCAACAATTAAATTTCCTCCAGTCCCAACTGACTGATACTATAACTCTACCTATCAAAGAAGTCATCCTTACTGAAAGTTTCCTCCGTGAAAAATATCTGAATGAAGGCCTTAGTTCAGCCGAAATTGCGGCCATTAGTTTCTCCTCCAGAGAGACGGTGACGAGGAAACTAAAAGAGCTTCAGATACCGCTCAAAAAGGTCACTAGAAGGGAGACTGGGAGTCAGGCTTTTGGTTATCGCAAGTATGGAGGTAGGTCAGTAGAGGTCAAATCAGATCAAGCCGTCATTAAGCTTATCAATCTCTACCGGCAGCAGGGTTACAGCTATCAAAGAGTGGCTGACCTGTTGAATGATCAGAATGTGAAGACTAAGCTGCGTCAGGGATTCTGGTATTCAAAGGTCGTTAGACAGATTTTTATTCGCTCTACAATTCCCTTAGCTCAATGATTAATTCATAAAACATTTTTTGACTAATCTAATCATGTTGTCTGATTGCAGTCTGGAAAGCAGGGCCTGAATGATGGGTATTTGGGATAACTTGACTCGCACATAACTCATTGATATTATTATGGTCTGTCGTCTGCTTGTCGTCTCAATGTAGTCTCATAAAATCAGACAGATAGAGAACTATAATGGTCTAATAAGGAATGTAGATACTGAAGCGCTCCTAGCGGTCTAAGGAATTGATAAATGAAAGTAACACGAGAAGAATTACTAGATAAAATTTCAAAAAATCAGATTCATGAAGTCCTAGAAAGTGGAGTAGAGCTTAAAGCAACTTGGAATCAAGATGTTGGTAAGGATATTTCTGCGATTGCAAATAAAATTGATCGCTCTGGTGGTTGGGTAGTTATCGGATGTTCAGATAAGGGATTTGTAAATCAGACAAATGGCTTAGAGTGGCTAACGCAAGTTGAGCAAAAAGCTTCTAATCATATTAATCAATTCCTTAATCCTGATTTTACTGTCGTGAATATCAGAGGTGAGAATATCAGCGGACAGCACGTCTTAATCATTGAGGTAACTTCACCTAATGAGGTTGTACGCTGGAATGACAAGGCTTATAAGTTAGTTGGAACTGTAAGCAGCGAAATGAGTGCAGATGAAATTTTAAGTTTATCACTAATGCTTCCTGGTTCAGACTTTTCCAAGATGGAATATCAGGGGCCAATCGATGAATCTCTTGTTATCGATTTCGGTAAAAAAATAGAGAAGACAAAAAAACTAGATGAAGATTTTGAGGTTAAGAATTTAACAGCAGGAACGATTTTATCAAAACTTCACATTGCTAATAAAAATGCTGCTGGAATACTTTTTGGGAGCTTTAAGGTCAGGACAGTTCATTATAAAGACAATGAAGATATATTGGATCAGAAAGAGAAGCATGGCTTATACAATATCCTAAGGGATGACTTTATTGATGAAGTACAGAGCTGGACTAGAACTCAAGCTACCCAGATTCAAGGCACATCATTAACAGTAACGGAAGAGCAGCCCTATCCCATCAAAGCCCTCAGAGAGATTCTTGCAAATGCAGTTGCTCATGCGATGTATAGTAAGGATTCAGGAGGGATATTAGTAGAAATATATCCTAAGAGAATTGTGATCTCCAATCACTGCGATAAAGGGGCTAAGTTTTTTACAAATAAATGGTTTTCTAAAGCTCACAAAACAACGAACAACCTTTTAATGGAATGTTTGAAGTTGGCGGGTATTTCAGACGAGTTAGGCAGTGGTAAGAGAAGAGTTTTTAGAACTATGATTGAAGCAGGAAAAAGGGAGCCAATCGTAGAATTTCAAAACTATGGACATTATTCAACATGGTCAGCAACACTTTATAATGAAGAGTCAAATGTTGGTATAAAGAACTTATACGAACGATTAGTAGAGGTTTACAATTCGGATGATGAGCGAAGACTTGTTCAGGCCTTCGTCCTCTGGAAAGATAAGCGTTGGAGTGAAATAGAAGACTCACTTGATGCGCACTATAGAGAAGTTGCAAAACAAATCAGAAATTCAAAAAATCCACCCATTTTTGTTTATGAAGATAAAATTTATCTCAAGAGATGGATAAGAGTGTCATTGGATGGAGCAGTTACTAAAAAATTTACGGAGTCTGAAGAAGCAGAATTGAAGGCATTTTTGTCGTATGCTGCCTTCTTAAACAACAGACAGGGTTATATGACTTCTGAGGAAATAAGACAGCTCGTGGGTGTTCAGGACTCTCATTCAGAAACAACTCAAATCTCAAGGCTACTAAGCAAGTGGGCTGATGAGAGCTTTGTAGAAAAAGTTGTTAAAAAAAGAGGGGAGTGGAAATTCTTGCAAGCCCCAGCACCAGCTAAGGAGTAATTTTGAAAGATATTGGAAGGTTTGCACTAATCACGGGCCTAATTGGTTTTGTCTTATCACTTACTGGAATCTACTTCAGTGCAAGGCAGTTATTTACAGGTGAATCATTCGAGGTCTCAGCTATGAAAGGTGACGTGGTAAAAATCCTTTCTCAGCCTCTTCTCTCTCAGCAAACATTGGACAATCCAAGTATTGAGGGTCTCTACAATACAATGGATATTAAGACGATCCAAGATCAGGTTGATAAAATTAATAATTCTGAACTTTCCATTGAAGTTCGCCAAGAATTGATAGATATGAAAATAAGAATAGGTCTTTTGGAAAAGTTAAATGAGCAGAAGAAAGAGAGCTATTCATTTAATTTCTTACTCATTTTATCCAGTGTTTCAGCATGGTTTTTTTCGGGAATGTTTGCCCCAATTAGAGATCATTGGGCTCAGCAGGCGAAAGTTTTTATAATTAGGAAGACTGAAAATAATTCTAATAAAAGTAGATAGCTAGAACTTAAAAGTTGTAAGAGACATCCATGAATCTAGGTTCTACGTAGAGATTCTGAGATACGTTTTGTAATACATTGTCTTACGAACACCCACAAAATTCAGACCGTTTTAACCAAAATGAAATTGCAATGCGATTGAGTTCTACGTAGAGATTCTGTGTACCATTTTGTAATACATTGTCTTACGAGTAGTATCTTTTTTAAGCTCAATTAGCCAATTTTGTTTTTACGCATAAAATCTTCTAGTCCCAACTTCAGAAGCATAATTAGAGTTTCAGATTTAGTCACTTTGGAGAGATGAGGATCACGCTGGCCTTCAAGAATTTCATGAACCTCATCGATATCATTATTAAGTGCTTCCGTTATCCGGAGCGTGAGCATTTTCTCTTTAACTTGGCCGGTCATCTTAATTCCCTCTCTTTCGCTGTTGGCCTGAAACCGTAGTTTTCATATTGTCGAAGATGCTGAAGTCTATTGAGCCATCTGTTTTGAAGAGTTTTGAATCACCCACATGGCTGATACCAACGATTTCGGAGAAGCCTTCAAATGTAAGCTTGCCCAAGAATGGCTTCAGCTCATAGCTTGAGACAAGATAGATATTAAATGTGAATGAGATATTCGGACTGATATACTCAGGGTCAATAACATCACTTAAATCATCTACTGCCATCCGAGAATATCCAAGATCCCTAACGGTTGAGATTAGATAAAAGCCATTTAGCTCATTAGGATTAACATTTGAGAACCTGTCGTCCCAGTCTCCGATATCACAAAGTTCTAGGGCCATTTCAATATATATGGGATCATTCGCTTCTCTTTCAGTAAGCCCAAAGCTCCAATGTGAAATCTTGGCTTCATTAGTGAATTGGTAGCTTCTATTCGTGCAGCTTGAGTAGTCGATGTCATAAAGACAGCTTGAGACTTCATTGAAACACATCTCTATTGCTTCACGATTGCTGCGCTCATTAAACAAGCTGATATATCTAGCAACACCATCAGGGCAATTGTTTAAGAACTGATCTCGGGTGGAAGGGCCGAATAAAGTGCTCGTTGTTGCTCCATAATCAAACATGGCCCTAACAAGATCGACTCGATTTAAACTTACAGCATCTTTAAGGTAAGTATTAGGGTTGAGGCCTTCAAGTATTAGGTCTTTCAATTCGTCAGGAGTGATCGTTTTTAAATCAATCTTGCTCATTTTTTGTCCTTTACCCGCTTAATCGAAATCTCGAAGATCCCACTGAAGACATCTTCCTTGAGCAGAGATTGAAGCTCAATTCTTTGGGGCTGCTCACGTTCATCAAACAATAACTCGTTCAAACTGATCTCGAGAGCATCAGCAAGCTTCTTAGCTTTGACTGGATCCCTGGGAGATCGATTGTTATTCCACTCAAATAAAGTGCTTTCTGGAACTCCTGACATCTTAGACAACTCCTTTATAGAGAGCTTTCGTTCCTTCATGAGTCGTGTTAGCACTTTTGCAATTTTTATTTCCATGAACTTTCATTTTATCTCGTATTATTTTTGTATTACGTTGTATTCAAGTAGCGAGAGCCAAAATCCGATTCACGGGAGTTATCCTCCGAATGGTGAGAGTTCTGTTGTCACAAATCCATCTGAAAAATATGACGAATGGATTTTATAAAACGGTGCTACGTAGAACCTCTGTTTAAGAATAATTTCACGTAGTTCCAGCATCACCATTCTCCTTGTTTTTCATAGGCTCTAGGGACGCAGCTTTTATAGCTCTCTCCACAGAGGCTTTTGAGATTTCCATCATGCGAGCAATGTTTCTGATTGAGTGACCTTTGATCCTGAGTTCACGAACCCGTGCGATGACTTGTTCATTTAATATCGATGGACGACCGCATCTCCAGTCTGAGTTATTTTGTTGAGCAATAAGTTTCTTAGCAGCGAGTGCGGTCTTAATTCTTTCAGCGATGAGAGATTTCTCAAGAGCCGCCACAGCTCCAAGTATGGTTAGTGTTGCTTGGCCCATTGGGGTACTGAAGTCTATGCTTTCCCTTATACTGATGAGGCTTATACCGTAATGGTTAAGCTCATGAATCAGATTCAGAAGATGTCTGGTATCACGTGCGAGTCGGTCGATTGAATAAATAAGAAGAATTTTAAACTTACCGGCCCTAGCAGCTTTTACCAGCTCATCAAGACCAGGTCGTCGGTCTTTGCTACCAGAGATCCCTTTATCAACATACTCAACGGTAACCTCAAAATTTCGAGCTTGAGCAAGCTGCCTAATAGAAATGAGCTGATGCTCAGGATCTTGGCCTAAGAGAGTTGATACTCTAGCATAAGCAACAGCTTTAATTTTAGTTGGTGTCTCCATGTACGATTTTAGCACAATGCGAAATAATTGTAAAGCAATAAATTGTATAACAATTTAATTGTTAACCTATTGATTTCTGCTACGATTTATCTATGAGTACAGATAAGAAAAAGAAACCAAGCGAATACCCTTTGTTTGCCATCAGACTTGATGATGAGAAGAAGGAGGAGCTTAGCGGTCTTGTTGAAGAGACCAGGGAAGCTCTAAACAAAACAATAGGGCCTGAAGACAAGCTTTGGATGAAAAATGACGTCATCTATGAAGCAATAAAGCTTGGCTTACCCCTCTTGAAAAAACAAAACAAAAAATAGGAAAAATATATGGCACTAAAAAAATCAGAACTTTATTCATCTCTTTGGGCAAGCTGCGATAACTTGCGTGGAGGCATGGATGCAAGTCAATACAAAGACTATGTACTCGTCCTTCTCTTTATCAAGTACATCTCAGATAAATATGCTGGGCAGAAATTCTCACCCATCACTATTCCTAAGGGAGCAACCTTCAGTGATATGGTCGCACTTAAAGGAAAAACTGATATTGGCGATCAGATAAATAAAAAGATCATCGGGCCTTTGGCCAAAGAAAATAAACTCTCTGATATGCCAGACTTCGATGACTCAACTAAGCTTGGCGCAGGTAAAGAGAAAGTTGAACGACTAACTGACCTCATAGCAATTTTTGAAAATCCAGCTCTAGATTTCTCAAAGAACCGAGCTGACGGTGATGATATTTTAGGTGATGCCTATGAGTTCTTGATGCGCCACTTCGCTACTGAAAGTGGAAAGAGCAAAGGTCAGTTCTATACTCCCGCAGAAGTCAGTCGCATTATGGCGCAAATTCTTGGGATTAAAACTTCTAAGGTCACAGCAAACACAACTGTCTATGATCCCGCCTGTGGATCGGGCTCTCTTTTATTAAAAGTCGGAGATGAAGCCAAGGTTAAACCTACTTTGTATGGACAAGAAAAAGATTCGGCCACAAGTGGTCTTGCTCGTATGAATATGATTCTTCACAACAATCCCACAGCCTTAATTATGCAAGGAAATACGATCTCTGATCCTAAGTTCAAAGATGGTAACGATCTCAAGCAATATGATTATGTTGTCGCAAATCCTCCTTTCTCAGATAAAAAATGGAGTACGGGAATTGATCCTGCTAACGATACCTACGGACGTTTTCAAACCTTCGGAGTCCCTCCAGCCAAACAAGGAGATTACGCCTATCTTCTTCATATCGTGCGTTCAATGAAAAGCACAGGAGCTGGGGCTTGTATTCTTCCTCACGGAGTACTTTTTAGAGGAAATGCAGAAGCTGATATTCGTAAAAACCTCATTACAAAAAATGGCTGCTACATTAAAGGCATCATAGGTCTTCCAGCAAATCTATTTTACGGAACAGGTATTCCCGCTTGTATTATTGTTTTAGATAAAAAAGAAGCCGCTAATCGTAAGGCCATCTTTATGATTGATGCAAGCCAAGGGTATATGAAGGATGGCCCAAAAAATCGACTTAGAAGCCAAGACATTCATAAAATTGTCGATGCCTTTAATAAAGAACTTGATATTCCTAAATTCTCTCGCATGGTGCCCTTGAGTGAAATTGAGAAGAACGAATACAACCTTAATCTTCCTCGCTACATCGACACACAAATCGCAGAAGACCAGCAAGATATCGCAGGACATCTTCTCGGCGGAATACCTAAAGCTGATATTGATGCTCTTTCAAAATACTGGGAAGTTTGTCCAAAGCTTAAAAACTCGCTCTTTAAGGAAGTTCGTAAGGGATATTTTAATGTCACTTTCGAGAAGTCTAAGATTAAAGCAGCAATTTATGAGCATCCAGAGTTTAAAACTTTTATCACATCCATGAGTCAACACTTTGATCTGTGGAGAGATAAGGCGACCAAAAATCTAAAGAAGCTTAATGAGGGACTTAACCCTAAAGAAGAAATTAGTAAGCTCTCTGAAGAGCTACTTCATCACTATGAGGGTAAGCCTTTGATGGATGCTTATAATGTTTATCAGCATATACTAAATTATTGGGGTAACACCATGTCTGATGATCTCTACCTTATTTCAGCTGAAGGTTGGAAAGCTGAGACTTATCGAGTGATTGAAAAAGACAAGAAAGGAAAAGAAAAAGATAAGGGTTGGACTTGTGATCTCATTCCAAAAGAGTTGATCGTAGCGAGATACTTTGCAAAAGAGCAAGAAGATCTAAATCAAGTGAACTCTGAGCTTGAAGCATTATCAGCTCAGATTGCTGAGATGGCGGAAGAGCATGGTGGAGATGAAGGAGCTTTTAGTGAACTTGAAAAAGTAAGTAAGGCCAATGCAGCAGCCAGATTAAAAGAGATTGCTAAAGACAAAGAGGCTAAAGAAGAAGCTGATCTTTTAAAAGAATATATTACTCTTTGTGATAAAGAAGCAGAGCTAAAAAAGAAAGTAAAAGAGCTGGATAGTAAGCTAGATGAGCTAGCGATGAAACAATATCCCAAGCTGAAGGTTGAAGAAATTAAAACGCTGGTTGTGGAAGATAAGTGGCTGGCAAGTTTAGCTACAGATATTCATGGAGAGCTAGATCGCATCAGCCAATCGCTTACTTCAAGGATTAAAGAGCTTGCAGAAAGATATGAGGCGGCTATGCCAGAACTCATCAAAGAAGTTTCTGTCTTTGAATCCAAAGTGAATAAGCACCTTGAGCAGATGGGGTTTGCGTGGAATTAAATGGCAAACAAAAGGCTGTAGGTTGGGATTTGGTAAAGCTTGCTTCTTGCTGTTCCAAAATTACAGATGGAACACATGATACTCCAAGAGTGGTTAATTCGGGACGACCTTTTTTTACAGCGATACACGTTAAAGAAAATGGAATCGACTATGATAATTGCCTTTATCTTTCCGAGGATGATCATCGAACTATTTATCAACGTTGTAATCCTGTAAGAGATGATATCTTAATGGTTAATATCGGTGCAGGTGTTTGCACTACAGCTATAGTTGAAGTCGATTACGAGTTTAGTATAAAAAATGTAGCATTACTGAAACCAGACAGATCATTAGTCTGCAGTAAGTTTTTAGACCAGGTAATTAAATTTAATCGAGAAACTATTGTTAAATCTTTGACCAATGGTGGAGCGCAACCATTTTTAGGATTAGGTCAAATCGGTGAGCTATCTTTTGTTTTGCCACTTAATAAAAAGGAACAAGAAGCCATTGCCAACGCTCTTTCCGATGCCGACGCTTATATTGAATCGCTTGAAAAACTCATCACCAAAAAACGCCTGATTAAGAAAGGGGTGATGCAGGAGTTGTTGACTGGGAGAAGGCGGTTGGAAGGATATACGGATAATTGGGTGGTAAAAAGTCTTGGCTCTGTTGCAGAGCTTTATCAACCTCAAACAATCTCGGCCAATATGTTCACTGAGTCTGGTTTCCCTGTGTACGGTGCAAATGGGATTGTTGGGTTTTACAATCAAGCAAATCACACTTCATGGCAAGTTACAGTCACCTGCAGAGGTTCAACCTGTGGCACAGTAAATAAAACTGTTGAAAAATGCTGGATAACTGGCAATGCAATGGTGGTAAATTCCAACAGTGATATTGATAGGCAATTTTTATTTTATAAGCTTAGTTCTATTAGTCTCCAGGATTGCATCACTGGAACAGGACAACCGCAGATCGTTCGTGGGCCTTTAGCAGCCGTTAATTTAGAAATCCCAACGGATAAGAATGAACAGATTCAAATAGGTAATATATTGGCTGATGCTGATAACGAGATTTTCATTCTGGAAACTAAGTTGAATAAAGCTCGCCTCATCAAACAAGGCATGATGCAAGAGCTACTAACAGGAAGGATTAGGTTAGTATGAGTGATTTAATAGGCAAGCCAGAGAGGGCGACACAGAATCGAATAGTAGAGCTTTTTAAAAATGAATTGGGTTATCGCTACCTAGGTAATTGGGAAGAGCGAGAAAATAATAGCAACATTGATGAAAGTCTCTTGTCTGGGTATTTAACGAACTCTGGCTATAAACAGGATCAAATCAATAAAGCCATTCAGGCTCTCAAAGCGGAGGCCAATAATTTTAATCGCTCCCTTTATCAAAACAATAAGGAAGTGTTCTCACTGCTTCGTTATGGAATTTCAGTCAAAACGGATGGAAATAAGATCGGTGAGACGGTGAAGTTTATCAATTGGGCTGAGCCAGAGAAGAATGATTTTGCTATTGCGGAAGAAGTCACACTCAAAGGTAAAAACGAACGCAGACCTGATCTAGTTCTCTATATCAATGGTATCGCCGTAAGTGTGATTGAGCTTAAAAATAGCCGAGTCAGTATCGGTGATGGGATTAGGCAACTTTTATCTAACCAAAAACCAGAATTTAATGAATGGTTCTTCACAACGGCACAAATTTTATTTGCTGGAAATGATACCGAGGGTCTTAAATACGGAACGATCAATACTTCAGAGAAATTTTTCCTCACATGGAAAGAAGATGAAGAGGATAACACTCGCTTTAAGCTTGATAAGTATCTGTTTAAGATGTGCAGAAAAGATCGTCTGTTGGAGCTTATTTATGACTTTGTTTTATTTGATGGAGGGGTAAAGAAGCTTCCTAGAGTCCATCAGTATTTTGGAGTGAAGTCAGCTCAGGATTTCGTAAGAAGACGTGAAGGTGGGATCATCTGGCACACTCAAGGAAGTGGTAAGAGTATTGTGATGGTGATGCTTGCTAAATGGATTTTAGAAAATAATTCTAAGGCCCGTGTGGTTGTTATCACGGATCGAGAAGAGTTAGACGAACAGATTTCAGAGCGAGTATTTAAGCCTGCTGGTGAAACTATCTATCGGACTAAAAGCGGAAGAGATTTGATGTCTAATCTTGCTCTGCCAACCCCAAGACTTCTTTGTACATTGGTGCATAAGTTTGGACAGCGTGGAGTTGAGGACTGGAATTCTTTCATTGAAGAGATGAAGGCACAACCTAGTAAAACGGTGGGAGAGTTATTTGTTTTTGTGGATGAGTGTCACAGAACTCAAAGTGGAAAACTGCATGATGCCATGAAGGTTCTTATGCCTAATGCCACTTTTATAGGTTTTACAGGAACGCCACTTCTTAAAAAAGATAAAGAAACTAGTTTAGAAATCTTTGGTCGATACATTCATACCTATAAATTTAGTGAAGCGGTGGATGACAAGGTGGTCTTAGATTTACTTTATGAGGCTCGTGATATTGATCAGAAGCTTGGGTCAGAAGATAAAATTGATACATGGTTTGAAGCTAAAACTCGAGGCCTTAATAGCTGGCAAAAAGATGAGCTGAAAAAACGCTGGGCGACGATGCAGAAAGTAATGAGTTCACGCTCACGTATGGAAAGAGTTGTGGCGGATATCGTCTTTGATTTTAGTGTTAAACCAAGACTAAGCAATGATAAGGGAAATGCGATTTTAGTGGCAGGGAGTATCTTTGAAGCTAGCAAGTATTTTAATCTTTTTCAAAAGACAGTATTCAAAGGCAAGTGTGCCATCATTACATCTTACAACCTGGACAAAAAAGATACCACGGTTGAAGAGACTGGTGCTAATAATGAAACCGACAGACAGTTTATATACAATACCTACAGTGAACTCCTCGAAGATATTCAGCCACTTCCAAATCTCAATAAGACTGAAACTTATGAGAAGCAGATGAAGAAGCTCTTTATCGAAGAACCTGCGAACATGAAGCTCTTAGTAGTAGTGGATAAGCTCCTTACTGGCTTTGATGCTCCATCGTGTACTTATCTTTATATTGATAAGAGTATGCAAGACCACGGTTTATTTCAGGCGATATGTCGCACTAATAGACTTGATGGTGAGGATAAAGAGTTTGGCTACATTGTTGATTACAAGGATCTATTTAAAAAAGTTGAAAAGGTAATCTCTGTATATAGCTCAGAGCTAGATGAAAGTGCAGATGGAGCTGACCCCGCTGTATTTATGAAATCAAGAATTGAGAAAGCCCGTGAAAAACTTGATGAAGCCGTCGAGAAAATCTTTTATCTATTGGAGCCTATCCCTCAGCCAAAGGGTGAACTAGAAAGTATTCATTATTTTTGCGGCAATACAGAGATTTCATCTGATTTGATGGAGAGAGAGCCACTACGGGCCTCTTTATATAAAGAAGTAGCAAATTTTGCGAGGGCTTTTGCAAATTTGTCAGATGACATGGAAGAGGCCGGGTACTCAAAAGATGATAACACTCGAATTAAGTCCATGCTCACTCAAGCAGTTGATTTGAGAAATCTCGTTCGTAGAGCGAGCGGCGAGGAGATTGATCTTAAAGCCTATGAAGCCGATATGAGGCATCTCATTGATACATATATTGAAGCTTCTGACCCAAGAAAGATTTCTGTGTTTGAAGATGTCCCTCTCATTGATTTAATCGTGAAATCTGGAATCGCTGACGCAATGGCTCAGAAGTTTGGGGATAAGCAGCCTAAAAATAATAAGTCCGTGGCTGAGGTAGTTGAAAACAACATCAGAAGTAAAATCGTTAAAGAGCATCTCAATGATCCTGCTTACTACGATCGTATGTCGAAACTTCTGGATGAAGTTATTAAGTTTAGAAAAGAGAATGCAGACAAATATGAAGAGTATTTAAAGAAGGTGGCAGAGCTTGCTAAGAATGTTCATAGTGCTGGAGCTTCGTCTTCTCCATCAAGTTTAAAAACTCCAGGTCAACGTGCTTTATACAACAATCTTAGTCATGATGAGAACTTGGCACTTCGGATTGATTCAAAGGTGAAACAAGATCGTCCAGCAGACTGGAGAGGCGTGACAGCTCGAGAAAATGTAATTAAAAAAATACTTTGGGACATTCTTCAGGATGATGCTGAGGTAGAAAGAATCTTTATCATCATTTTCAATCAGAAGGAGTATTGATGAAGATTGAACTTGGAGACATTACAATTGATGTTATTCAAAAAGACATTAAGAATGTTCATTTAAGTGTAATTCCTCCTTTCGGAGATGTTCGTATTTCTGCTCCTACAAAGATGAGTGCTGAAGCTCTAAGGGCTTTTGCGATTTCCAAGATACCTTGGATAAAAAGTGAAAAGAAGAAATTTGTTGAACAAGAGCGTGTGCCAGAGCGTGAGTTTCTGAATAGAGAGAGTCATTATGTTTGGGGCAAGCGATATTTACTTGAAATCGAAGAAGTAGATCAAACTCCTGAAATTGAATTAAAACATTCTCAACTAGTTTTGAAGATTAAAGCAGGAACCAGTAGAGATAAGATGAAATTTCTTTTAGAAGAATGGTACAGAGAGCAAATAAAATTGGCTGTGCCAGAGCTAATTGCGAAGTATTCATCAAGATTAAATGTAAGTATCGATAAGTTGTTTGTTCAAGATATGAAAACCCAGTGGGGTGGAAGTAATCCATCTCGAAATAACATTCGTCTTAATACAGACTTGGCCCGTAAAGATCCATTGTATTTAGAGTATGTTGTTCTCCATGAAATGGTTCATTTATTAGAACCAACACATAATGTCCGCTTTTTTAGTCTAATGGATTCTTATATGCCGAACTGGCGACAAATTCGAGATGAACTGAATCGTCTTCCACTTCAACAGACTTCACAAAGAGAAGTATCAGTTTCGGAACTACAGTAATAAAAATTTCTTCTCATAAGTCAGAGCTTAGCTTGAGCATTCTTAACCTCAGGTAGATGTCCCTTAATCGATTTGCTCAATTTTGCTGACTGCGCCTTCGTGAATACATAGATCGCTACTTTCAAACGAAATGCTCATTATTGTATTACGACGTAATACAGCCAAGTGTCTAAAATAAAACATATTTACATAAAAATTTCGATTATTTTGGGCGATTTTTCTTCCTCAAACGTAAGAGTAACTAACAAAAGTTTGGGAGAATTAAGATGAAAAATTTTTACTTGGTCAGAAGTTGGAAAAACGAGAAGCGGTCATTTAGTTATAACCAGCAGCACTTCATCGACAGGCTTATAGTTAAATCTAAATCAGTACCGAGGTTTGTTAAGCGTAGTAAGAGAATAATAAGACCTTGGATACTGAAGCTTAGGGTTGAAAGGGAGTTAACAACTGCTAATAGTATTCCATCTAGTCCATTTGATAAAATCTACTGCCACTTAGATTCAAGTTTTCCAGTTTCTATTGTGGAGAAATTCAAAAATGAAAAGAAGTCTTCAAGGTTGTATGCCCATAAGAGAAAGCTATTCTTCACTTCAAGAAAATTTTCACTTGTAATAAACGTAGGTAAAGCACAGATAACGATTTGGGGGAATAATAATCAAAGCGAAATTCAATTCAATGGAAAACAAGTTTCGTACAAATTTATTAGAGAGTTCTTGAATATCGTTTATCCTGGCGAATTCGCCAAAATTTCACGGATGGATGTGAGTTTCGATGTGAAAAGATCTTTAAGCTTTGTAGCTGAGAACATTGTATTTTTAAGAAAAAAATCACGAAAAATTTTTGGAAAGACAGCTCCTAAGACAGAAATGGATCCTAAAAAAGGCTTCGTTTATAAATTTAAGCCCAGTACCGAGTATCATGGAAAGTTTAAAGAAATTTCAATCTATGATTCTGGGAAAAAGCATAAGCTAGGGGAAGAGGTTTCCAGAATTGAGATTCGATTCAAGATGATGAGAGTTATGCCTGTCATGTACTTCCATCAATTAAAAAAGCTAGAAGGCAAAGACACATTATTTGATGATATCAGATTGCCATTAAGAATCGATATGAAAGATTTATCAAGTACCGAAACTAAGCATCTCTCTGAACTCAGAAAGATTTGTATTCTTCGAGGCTGCTCTCCATCATTAGGATTGGCTGAGTTACGAATTATAAATCCAAGTCTGGCAGATAGTGCTGCTCGGGCACTAAAGAAGTCTGAGAGAGATCATTACAATTTTTTTGAAGCATTTATTGTGAATCTCGAAATCTTTTTAAACACACCCATCAGTAAATGTGAGGAAGAATTTCTCGCTGCTCTTCGTACCTCCTTGAGCGGCCCACTAGACTCTACGTAGAGAATTTTGTCTTACTTTGATAATTGACAGGGTTCTGATGACAAATAAAACGAATATCCCGGAGGAGATGATGATAAAGACAGAAAACAATACTAGAAATGATCAAAAACAGTGCTTAATTTGCTTAGGGGTTCTTCCCCTTAGCGAGTTCTATACCAAGGGCGAGAATCGATATGATGCGAATTGCAAAGAGTGCTCAAAGAAGCAGAAGGTTAAGCTTTACAAGGTGAGCAAGGCAGTTGAGAAGCGAAAAGCAACTCTCGGTAAAGTTGAGATGAAATTAGTACCAGTTATTGAAAATTATTTATTAAAAATTGCGAGGGGTTTATGAAACAAAGAATTATTGCGAAGTCAAAAACGATTAAGAAACGAGGATGGGCCTTAGTGAGAGTTTCAACTGAGACCCAAGGCTTGACCCAAGCTGGGAGCTTAGATGCCCAATTGAACAGAATCTATCGATGGGTTGAGTCGAAAAATGCTCACAGTTTTGAAATTTATGAAATTGTGAGAGTTATTAAGGAAGAGCAAAGCGCATTTAGAGAGAAGAATTCACAGCGCCAAGGGATCATGGATCTTACAAGTTTAATCAAAAAGGGTGAGGTTGATTTTGTTATCATTGAATCAATCTCACGTCTTTTCAGAGATACAAAACTTGCGACTGAGTTTCATCGTTTAGCAGCAGATCATGATGTTGAGATTTGGGAGGTAGAATCTGGAATGAACTATACAGATCCAAGAAATCCGTTCATTTACCAAGTATTCGGCCAGAAAGCGATTATGAGCGAGGTTGAGTCACTTATCACTTCAAACAGAGTCGCAACTAAGCACAGAGAGGCAATGGTTAGCCACGGTAAAGACCCAAGTCCAAGACCAGTTCTCGGCCTTGACCTTCATCCAAATCGTGTAGGTATCTATGTGGCAAACGAGCCAGAATTGGAAATAGTAAAAGACATCATGAAAACGATTGTGAAATTTGAGTCTTATTCAGAGACCTTAGATTATTGCCATTCAAAGGGATATAAAACCAAATCTTATTTTATTAAAGAACAAATTGATAAGGAAGGATTCAAGATTCCTCCTCGCCAAGTAGGTGGTGAACCATTTGACCAAACGTCACTCAAGGCTTTATTGACCAATGTGAAGTATTCGGGGAAGAACAAGTTCAAGGATACTAAGAAACAGTTTCCAAAGCTGCAAGATGAGCAAGGTTTTGTTGGTTGGACATACCCCCATGGCCAAGTGATTGAGCAGAAACTATTAGATCAGGTTGCAGAAACAATCAAAATTGCCGGCTTATCCAAACGACCACGAAAGATTTCTAGCAAAGAATACAGCTTGCTTGGAGGATTGGTGACAGATGAACAAGGAGGCCACTTTCATTGCACCACAGCTAGAGAAGCGAAGTATTTTTACTATTTCAATCCCAAGACTTCTCTACGTCTTCCAATGGAGGACTTCGATAAGAAGTTCATCAATTTATTGGATTCTTATAAGTCTGATCAGTCAGTTCTAGGCCGAGTTGTAAAAGACTACGTAGAGAAACTTAAAATGGAGGTCGGCGATTTCAGTAATCAAGTAATCGATTTATCGAACCAAATTGAGGTTCACAAAAAAGATATTGATCAGTTAAGCCTTACCCAACGTCAAAGAATGATGGATGGATCAAGCGATAGAATCATTAACATGATCGATGATGAAATCGCTAAGCTTGAATTAAAAGTTGAAAGTCTGACAGAGAAGAAGGTTGAGTTGATCACTAAAAAAGAAGCTGCCTTGATGAGCTGTCAGACCAATTCGATTCATAACAATTTTATTAAAATGATCGACGACATTAAGCATTCAAGTGGCATTAACCAAAGATTGATTATTAAAACCCTAGTTAAACGAATAGTTGTGGACTCAGAATCTGTTGCAAGAGTTGTTTTTGACAGCTCCTGCCTAATTTCGCCAAGGAAGGCGAAGTCAGGAGGAGACAAAGTTGCTGGATCTAAAATATGGTGGGACCAGCAGGACTTGAACCTGCGACCACCCGGTTATGAGCCGGGAGCTCTAACCAACTGAGCTATAATCCCACATTTAGGAAAATGTGTTAGAATTCTACTGAATTCGAATGGGCTTGCCAAGAACTCAAGAGGGTCTTTTATGAGGCTACATTTCACTAAATTATCGGGTAATGGAAACGATTTTGTCTTATTGGAAGACCCCGGTGTAACCTTGCCACCTGAGTTAATTCAAAGGCTTTGTGATCGCCATTTTGGGATTGGGGCCGATGGAGTTCTTGTAGCTGGCCCAAGCCTTACGGCAGACGTAAAGATGACTATTTATAACGCAGATGGAACTTGCGCCAGTATGTGCGCCAATGGAGCGAGATGTTTAGGAGAGTACTATCATCGCCGCATGAGTAATCCTAAGCGTGATGAATATGTGATTGAAACGGCTAAATCCCTTTATCCAATAATTTACAAAAATAATAGCTTTGCTCTTCAAATGACGGAGAAAAAAGATATTGAGAAATATAATTTAGACTTTTTGGATGATCTCAAAACAAAAAAAACATTTTTTATAGATACGGGTGTTCCTCATGTTGTCATTGAGGTAGATAATGTTGATGAAGTGGACTTAATGTATTGGGGGAAGAAAATTCGTTTTCATGAAAGATTTCCTAATGGGACGAATGTTAATTTCTTTCATCGCCTTCCCGCACAACAAACAGCACGAGTTCGAACCTATGAGCGTGGTGTAGAGGGAGAAACTTTCTCTTGTGGAACAGGACTCTCGGCCACGGCCTGGGCCTGTCATCAGTTCTATGGTTGGAAAAATGAGATGAAATTTCATACCAAAGGCGGACTACATATGCTTACACTAGATGATAAGCATCAATTATTTCTTCAAGGCGAAGTGACATGGTGTTTTGAAGGAGACTTTGAGTGGCCATAGAAGACCGTGCTGATAAAATTATGGCAGAGCGCGGGATGGTCAGTTCACGCTCGCAGGCCAAGTCTCTCATTGATAATGGAGATGTCGTTTGTAATGGAGTTGTTTTAAAAAAAGCTGGGACCATGATCCCAGTTGATGCTGATATTGTTATCAATGCTCCTCTCTATGTAGGCCGTGGCGCTTTTAAACTTGAAGGGGCCCTTAAAGAATTTCAGATGGATGTAAAGGATCTTGTGATGCTTGATGTTGGAGCAAGTACCGGAGGATTTACTGAAATTATGCTGAATCAAGGAGCAAAAAAAGTTTATGCTATTGATGTTGGCCACGATCAGCTTGCCCAGAAATTAAGAAATGACCCAAGAGTGATTAACTTAGAAGGAACTAATATCAGAGAGCTGCATGAGCTCCCAGAACTAGCTGATGGCGCAGTGATGGATCTCTCATTTATTTCAGTAACTAAAGTTCTCCAAAACGTTTTTAATCTACTGAAGCCAAATGGCTTTCTAATAGTTTTAATTAAGCCTCAATTTGAAGCAGGCCCAGAGAGAGTCCCAAGTCATGGAGTCATTCGTGATGAAAATTTACGTCAAACAATTCTTAAAGAGGTCACTGACTTTGCCGAGAAGATTGGTTGGAAGTCAATCAAGACAATGGATTCTACCATTGAAGGTAAGACAGGAAATTTAGAGTTCCTGTCTTTATGGAAAAAAATCTAGAGATTCACATCATAGCGAACAGTGAGAGAATTAATCACATTCGTTTGTGAGAGGCCAGATAGCTCTTCAAGTAAGACATCATTTTGATATATGAAATTATAATCAACGTAGAAATTATTTGTGATATTCACCGCAAGTTTAAGATCATTAACTAAATTATTATTGTTAAGCTCAAGCGCCCAGCTTGAGAGATCTTGGTAAGGTCTAAACCAAAGAAGATTTTCAAGGGCCACACGCTCATTAATCTTTTTCTTCATTCCAAAACGCACCCCATGCCTAAGTCCTGATTTTGAAACTGTCGTGACATCAATACCATTTTTGTCTCTAATTTCAGTTGTTCTTAAGTCGAGAAGAGGAATATAACTCAAATCAAAGGCCTCGCCCTGTTTATTTTCATATAAGTGCCAAGTATAGCCTAGCGGACCAAACTGCCAGTGACTCTTTGGAGTGGCCAGAGCTGAGTAGCGAGCAGAGTTAAAATTAATCAGACTTAGTGATGAGACAGAGTTAGTTAAATGATAAATTGAAAATTGGGCCTGGGCCGCTGTTGAGCTTGTCGATATAGACTCTTTAGTCTCTGGATCTTCTAGTCGATTTTGAGATTGTTCCGCTTGAAGTTTAAATCGGTAGCGGTCTCCAAGATTTTCAAGACGTCCACCAAAGCGAATACTCTCAGAATTATTGATTGTTTGTTTCACCACTGGAGATGCAAAAAGAGAGAATTTATAATCACTCAGTTCTCGGGCCAATGTCTTTTCATCAACGACCGTATTAAAATAAGTTTTTCTTTTTTCGTATCCAACAGGATCGATAAGATCTCTCTCTGTCAGTCTTTCAGGAAGATCATTATTGAGGGCGATAGGTTTTTCTTTTTCGGCTTTAACTGGAACCTTAAAATTCTCGTCTTTGTAAGCCGTTTTTGAATCTGGAAGCTCACTGTCGTTCATCCCAACTATTTTATAAACGAAGTCCTTTGAAATAGAGGCCGGATTTACAATTCGGTAGAGACGCCAGTAAGAAGCCTCCGAACGTGAGGAAAGACAGACAGCACGAGCAGCATAGCCATCCATATTCACAAGGCGAGCATGATCACCTTTGTAAATACCATCTTCAACTCCACGGTTTATCATCACCACATTTTGTGGAAGGGCCTGGAGGATTCTAATATTGGGTAAAACCTCAGAGAAGTCCAGGGCCATGACTGAATTAGTGAGAAAGAGAAGTGAAACTAAAAAGTATTTCATCTCTCAATTATAAAACGGTTTTTAATTATGTGGGATTTTTTAGAGAACTAACCAAAAGGTAGCTGGGTAGATTCTAGTTTTTAGCGCAACACTTCGGTATTTTAAT
>JBMLQL010000024.1:0-2477 GCA_049241565.1 Bacteriovoracaceae bacterium
TTTTTATAATTTGTTCCTTCGATATGATAAGTCGGGCCAATCCAAGCGCAGTTAGATTCATCGATATGAGGAAGAGTGGCTAGAAATGATTTTACTCCACGCTCCACTGTTCCAGCAGGAAGGTTGGCCACTCTTTTTCCTGAAACTATTTTCCAGTCAAACATATTATCACCAAGATTAATGATGATCTTAGCGTGTTTTTGAGGAAGATAGATTGTTTGAATACTTGGGAAAGCTGATTGAGTGAGACTAACAAATTTGTCGTGAGTAACGGCAGTGTAGCCACAAGTTGTGGTGGCCCCTTTAACCCAACCGATAGGAGCCGAGCCGCAGGCGGCGTAGTAAGAAACGCTGACTCCACGGGCAGTCATTTCTTCGATAAAAATATTTCCAAATCTCTTGGCATCTTTTTCTGGAAACTGGGCACGGATATGAGAATGGGAGTCGCCAATATATAGAACTTCTTCAGCGCGAGCGGTGAATGTCATAATCAGACCAAGTGTGATAAGGGATAAAATTTTCATTCTCAAAGGCTATCCTTGAGATGAGAAAATGTAAATATTCACCTCTGGTTGCGAGATTTTGTTGTATAATTGAAGCCGTATGAAAGTTCTCTTTTCCGGTTTTGAGGCCTTTGGCGGTCATGACCAAAATCCCACGGCGTTATTAGTGTCGGCCCTTGAAAAGGGAGTTATCAGTATTCCTGAAGAAATGACTGTTGATCAGATAATTTTGCCAGTGACTTTTCAGGACTCCTATAAGCATCTTGAAGAGGAAATCATCGCTTTTAATCCCGATATTATTATCTGTTTTGGTCTTGCCGAAAAAAGAGATTCCTTGAGTTTAGAGTCAGTTGCTGTGAATTTAATGGATGCTCGTATTCCGGATAATAAGGGAGATCAACCTGTTGGAAAGAAAATTAGTCATGGGGGAGCGGATCGTTATCTTTCAACATTGCCTCTTGCTGGTTTTGAAGGAGCCCTTAAACAGGCGGGAATTTCTGTGGCCCAATCTCAAAATGCGGGTGAGTATGTGTGTAATTATCTTTTTTATAAATTGATGGAATCCAATCAAGATTCTGGAAGACTTTGTGGGTTTATCCATGTGCCTCTGGTCCTCTCGATGGAAGAGCTTAAAAAATCAGTCGAGGTTATACTGAAGTATCTTAAGTACGAGTAGTCTTAGCGATAAGAGCGGCTGAGCCTAAAATGGCCGCATCACTTTCTGGAAGGCCTGAAGGGAGAAGCTTTACGGTATTTTTAAAAACATTCATCAGATTATTTTCAAAATAATTTTTCGTCGGTTTGAATAACACGTCCTTGGCCTGGGCGAGCCCTCCAAAAAGAAAAATAGCTTCTGGGCTACTAAACACCGCAAAATCAGTAAGGGCCCGACCCAAAATAGAGGCTGTGTAATCATAAGCCTTCAAGGCAATAGCATCTCCATGAAGGGCGGCTTCAGTGATATGTTTTGCATTGAGATCTTTTTCATTTAATTGACGAAGAGTTGAACTTTCAGGAGAGTTTTTTAAAAGGTCTTTCACCGTTTTAACAATTCCCGTGGCGGAAGCATAAGTTTCAAGACAGCCTTTGCGTCCACAACCACAGAGTCTTCCTTCAGGGATGACTGTGACGTGTCCTAGCTCTCCGGCAAATCCTGTATGGCCGTAGACCAATTCACCATTGATGACGATTCCACTCCCAAGGCCGGTGCCTAAAGTAATGACGATAAAATTTTTCATGCCTTTGGCATGGCCGTAAATCATCTCGCCAATAGCCGCTGCATTGGCATCATTGGTGAGAACCGTTTTGAGTTGAAATCTTTTTTCAATGAGAGAGACAAGAGGAATAACACCTCTCCATTTGAGATTCGGGGCCATCTCGATAGTGCCCGTATAAAAATTTCCGTTAGGGGCTCCGACACCGATACCAACAAAATGATCTTGATGAAATTTATCAAAAAGAGGTTTGAGGGCCAGAGCGAGGCGATCGATAAAATGATTGGGATCATCGGTTTCGCAGGTAATGATTGAACCTTGAACAAGAATCTCTCCATGAGAATCAACGACACCAAATTTTGTATTTGTGCCACCAATATCAATACCTAGAACAAGAGATTTATTCATTAATATTTGACTCTAATTGAAGAAGTTTTGTTTTCATCTCAAGGCCACCGGCATAGCCACCTAGAGAACCACTGGCGGTAATCACACGGTGGCAAGGGACCACAATCCAAAGTGGATTTTTTCCATTGGCCGTTCCTACCGCACGAGAGGCATTGGGATCACGAAGTTTGGTGGCGATATCTTTATAAGCACAAGTTTTACCATAGGGAATTTTTTGAAGTTGATTCCAAACTTTCTTTTGAAAATCTGAGCCATCGACATCAAGGGGAATATCAAAGTTCCTTCTCTTTCCAGAAAAGTATTCTTCAAGTTCTTTTTTTGCCTGCTTTAGAATTTTAATCTCAGGAGTTTT
>JBMLQL010000024.1:2577-89753 GCA_049241565.1 Bacteriovoracaceae bacterium
AGTATTCTTCAAGTTCTTTTTTTGCCTGCTTTAGAATTTTAATCTCAGGAGTTTTACCTTCAAGATTTGAGACTGTTTCAGCACTCCAGCTCTCAAGATTGACTCCTCTTAGGCCTTTTTCAGAGGCGAGGAGATAGAGATTTCCGACAGTCGTCTTTATTTTAGTTTGAACTAGTTTCATAACCCATGACCCACATTTGATGATGAAGTTTAAGATAATCAATATTCATCACATGATATTCCATGGATTGTTTTAGCTCTAGCACTGCTTCTGGTCCATTGTTTTCACATGTTTCAGTATGGGCCCCATAAGAGAAAAGTGGTGAGGCGAGGTTCTCTTCAAGATGAACGGCGTAGGCGATGTAGTCAGGATTTTCAAATTCATAGAGCTTTTGAATAAGAAGAGCATCGTCATTAAGAATTTGAACAAGAGGTTCATAAAAATTCTTCACTTGAAAACAAAAACTTTTAGGATCTTTCTTTTTAATATGTCCCAAAAGATCAGAGTAGTACTCAATCAATAAATCATAATTTTTTGTTTTAGTGGCCAGCTGCTCAGGGAGATTGGCCCAGGCCGGTAGAGAAAGAAATAATAGAGTTAAAATGCATATTCGTTTCATTTTCTGTCCTTAGTTAATCCATTTAAGTCTAATAAATCTTATGAGGATTCACAAAGTTAACGTTTGGTGCCAGCATGATAACTATAAGACTACTTTTGTTGGCAATTTTGCAAATCTCGCTAATTATTTGGTCATTTTGAATTTTATAAATTAAAAATTTTTTTATTAAAAAGATAAAGAGTAATTATTTAAAAGGTCTGTTTTTGATACGTAATATGTTGATTTTACTTCAGGTAAAGTTAATTTGTTTATACTTTTTCAGATATCTTAAATTCATTCATTTATGATTTGTACTAGAATAACTCAGTAAGGAACTTTAAGAAGTCTAGTCATTATGAGGAAGAGGATTATGAGTAAAATATTCGAAGATCTACCTTATGTTGAAATTGTGTATGACGATGGAGACTATATCGAGCCAAGTCCGAACTCCTTCAATGAACTAAACTATATTGATCGGGAGATCAATGCAAGAAACGCCGCTATCAAAGATGGTTATGTTCTTAGCTTGAGTGGACGAGTTCTAGATTTTAAACCAAAATTAAAATAAAGGATCTTTCCCCACTTAAATATTTAACAACAATACAAGTACTTAGACGTCAACCGGATGCCTAAAACCTAAGGAATTATTTTCCACGTCGAGAAATATTAAAATTTTCTATACAATTAAGACTGGTTAAGGAGTCAAATTGTCTAGAATTGCGAACAACTCCCAGAATGTTTACCCTAAGATTACGTTAATACGGTATATAAGGGAAGTCATAATAAAGTATAAAGGTATCGTCCTGGGTATAGGGCTACTATTTGGTATTTTTTTTTGGGTTACGTCTTACTTTCAGGTTTTTACTTCTTCATCTGTGCTTAAATTCAAATCTCCTGAATCTAAAAATACTACTTCATCTATTGATCTTATAAACTCTAATACTCAATCGATGAGAGATAAGTTCTTTCTCTATTTGCACTCAAGACCATTTGCTGAAATTTTGCTTAACAAGGTATTGTTGAACGAGAACGGCGAAAAAATTTTGAAGATTATTGATAAAAGTCGAAATAACTTTCTTGTAAAGTTAAAAGGCTTTTTTGTTTCTACTTATAAATATGAGCTAGATAAAAAACTTAAAAGAACTCGGGCCTTAGCTGGAATAGTGCATTTTAAAAAAGAAGGGGACGATTCCATTCTCATTTTAGTAAAAACGGGGATCCCAGAGCTATCAAAAATGATTGGGGAAGTTGTTGCTCCAATTATAAGAGGGATAATTTTAGAAAATGAAGCAAATGAGGTGAATACCTCTCTTGCTCACTTGAGGCATCAATTTGATTCAAGTGAAGAAAAACTAAAGAAAATCGAATCAGATTTAGTTCATTATCAGAAAAAAGGAAATGGGATAAATGGAAATATTTTAAGTACTCCTAATGCAGTTAGCGAAGTAGAGAAAGAACTCAGAGCATCTCGAATTGAAACTCAGCGACTTGATATGTTAGTCAAAAATTTGGAAAAACAAATAAGTGAAAATTCTATATTTAAAAATCAAGATGGAAACTATAAATACATAGATCAAGCTTCGATTGAACGATTGGATGAACTTAAGCAACAAAGGGATACTGCTTTCGCAAAGCTTTCCTCGGTAGAAAGTTTATATACAAAAATAAAAGATGAACAATTAAGCTTACCGGAAAGTTTTCAAGCTCTGTCACACTTAACTTCACAACAAAATCTTGAGAAAACTGTTAATAATGAAATATTTTTTAAAATCCGTGAAGCCGAAGAGGTTCAAGCTCAGCTCGATTCATCAGTTAGATTGATTGGAGCCACATCTATTATTTCTGCCACTTTCAAATTATCTCCTTTCTTTCACTTCGTTTTAGGGACTTTGCTTGGAATGATAGGTGCTATTTTAGGGCTTTATTATTATTTTGATTTCTTTAAAGTGATTAAGGGAAATCATGATCTTCGTAATTCGATTGATTCAGAAATTCTACACCCTGTCCCTATGCTGAAGGGGCAATCAAAGTTATTTGATGTTTGGAGAGATCTTCCATTAAACCACCATGCTCTAGAAGCATTTGGGCAGATTATGGATAAGTGTGAATCTTCAAAAGTTATTTCTTTTATCAGTGCAGATAGAAACGATGGTAAGAGTTTTATTGTTGCTAATCTTGCTCAGAATTTTTCTCGTTTTGGAAAAAAAGTGCTAATTATTGACACCAATTGGGAGAATCCGACTCTGACTAACAAACTTGAAGAAAGTCCCTCATTGAAAATTGTAAAGGCAGATCAGTTCAAGCATGATAAAGAATCTTTTTTGGATAGAACTCTTTTGATTAGTCAAATCAAATTACACGCAAAGGAGTATGATATTATCATTATAGATACAAAGAATTTATATCAATCAAATGATGCGTTAATTGTTGCTTCCGTATCTAATCTTAATATTTTAGTCTGTTCTCATCTTGAGACATTTCAGCACCGATTTGATACTGCAATTGACAAGCTAAAAGCTGCTGATATAAATAACTATTGCGTGCTATTAAATAAGGCAAACATTCAAAATGAAATCCTTCCATTTAAAGGAAGGGTAAACGCCTTGGACTATTTAGAGAATACTTCTGCATTATATTTAAAAAAGAGTAGTTAATGAAAAAAGTTGTTTCACTTTTCCTATCGTTCACCATAATGACTTCCTCCGCTTTGGCCCAAAATGAAGTCTTCACAATGAAGAAAGCTGTTAATAATACTCAGGAATACTTTGCAGGAGCTTATCCGGGTACCGTGATGATGAAAGTTAATCTACTTGGCGGTGTTAATAAACCAGGAGTTTATAACGTTCCGGTAAATTCTGAGCTTACGTCAGTTTTAGCTTATGCTGGAGGGCCATCTAAAGAAGCAGAAGTTAGTGAAGTTTTCGTTCGTAGCAAGAAGGGAGATGATTACGAGGTAAAAAAAATTAATCTCGAAAACTTTTTCAATGACAGTTCAGAACAACCTTTTCGACTTAAACCTGATGACTATATCTACGTTAAACAAGGCGAAGACTTCATAAATAATGATGTTTATCGGACAACGTTACTCGTTTCGACTATTGTAGGAGTTATATTAACCGGTCTGCTAATAGATAGAACTCTGAAGAATTAATCTTGGTCACCGATATTGTTGATAGCAATATAATTTAAAAGTTTAAAACTCTTATACCCTTCAGCGACAATTCCTTTAAGATTTTTATCTAAAATATTATTGCTGATTAACACATTTTCTCCGCCAGATATGTGAATTCCGTAGTTTCCATTGTCAGTGAGAATATTTCCGCTAATCAGTATGTTTTTAGAGTTTGGCGCACTTGGTTCGAAATTTCCGAGCATTATTCCTTTATGTCGATTTTTGAATATTTGATTTCCTGTAATCGAAATCATCTCTTGATTGTGTCGCATGAAGATAGCTGCATCATTTGAGTTTTTAGTCGAATGGCCACATTCTTCAATATGATTCTGAGACACAGTGACATACTGAAGAGCTTTCCAGCCTGTATTTGTTTTGCTTCCCGAAGAGAGAAGAATTCCACTAAAGCCCGCTCGCCTTATTTGATTGTTGGAAATAATCACTCTAGATGTACCATAGCTTTGATCTGGCGAGCGTCCTTTAATGTCTAAACAGTGAGTACTAATATCAGAGAACTGATTTCCTTGGATGTTAAGTTCTAATCCACTCCAATAGCAATCAATTGCGTCCTTAGAGTCTTTGGTTGTCGAGGTTCCGATCGATTCAAAAATATTATTATAAATATTTATCGTTTTTACCCATTGTCTCAGTCTAATAGAATCTTGCTTTGAGTTTTTAAAATAGTTTTTTTCTATCAGCAAGTTCTCGACTCGATGAAAATAGAGGTGATGGAGATAGTCACCATGAAATTTACATTCGGAGATTATAATCTGTGATCTCCAAGGGGCATTGATGTAAGGAGTGTCTGTTTCTGAATTCATATTTGAGCCGATAGCATTAAATAAGTTCCCATTGAATATACATCCACTAATAATGGCAAAATCCAATGTCTTGCCTAATAAAATTTCTGACTCTGGTCTTTGACCTCGACCCTTACTTACAAATTCAATATTTTGAATACGATTATTTTTTCCCTCTAAAATAAAAGCGCAATCTTCACCTGTTTTAATTTTTATTTTTCCGGGGCCTGATATCGTTTTGCCATTAAGAACAATGGAGCCGATCTTGAATATTTTTTTGTCTGGAAGTGTTAACGAATCATGTATCGAAAGATATTTTTTAAAGGCATTCGTATCATCATGGATACCATCTCCTTTAGCACCAAAATCCATAATACTAAGAGTATTTTTTTCGGTGAGAAGCTTTTTGTCGCTTGCGATGACTGTTCCAATAAAAGTAGGGATTAATATGGCCTTGAGAAAACTTAATCTTTTCATTATTTGCCTTATTTCTTAGAGTTGTCATATAAGATATAATTGTATATCTGATCAATTTCTTTTGCTGTTCGTTCAATATTAAATATTTCTTCAATTAGTATTTTTCCTGCTTGTCCAATATTGAGACTTCGCGGGATGTCTTGCAGTGCTTTGTTTACACAAGATACAATAGACGGAGCTGTTCTTTCACTTACAATATATCCAGTGATTTGATCTTTGACTATTTCAGGCAATCCTCCTACGTTAGAAGCAAAAGTAGGAATAGCGTTAAGCATAGGTTCAATAACGCCTCCACAATTTTCAGAAGATGGAAGAGTTATAGCAAAATTAAAACATTTCCAAATTTTTAAGATTTCTTCCTGGGGAAGATAGCCGGTAAAGACAAAATGTTTTGATGCCATTTGTGCCTTTTGTTTGATTTTATTAAAATACTTTTGCGAGTTACCCCATTGTTCTCCAACAAAAACACACCATAGTTTTGGATTCTCTTTCATCAAAGTGGAGAGTCCATCAATAATAATTTCATGTCCTTTAAGCCCAACTTTTTGACCTAAGTAATATTTAGGAGGGTAGATAAAGCTTACATTTCCAAAAATGATAGCATCATTTGGTATTCCAAGTTGCTTTCTGTAGTCTAGTTCCTGTAGGTTGTTTGGAGCAGGTAAGTCTGTTCCGTAATAGCTTAAAAAAATCTTTTTTTCTTTGATTCCATATCGCTTTGAATATAATTTTTCTATGTATTGAGAAGAGGCTATCCAGTAATCATTAGAGTCGCTCCACATCGTTTCCCATTGTCCAAACGGGCTAAATTCTAAGTGTAGTGGACCTGGAACTTGAAAAATACGTGGAATGGAAATATCTTTGAGGGCATATCTTAGCATGAGTGTTGTGGACACAAAATGAGAGTGGATAATATTCGGTGACAGCTCTGAAACAAATGTTTTAATTCTTTCTTTTAGAATTGGCAAAAGCCATGGCATTTTTGTTGGAAATTCACAAGGAATAGCATGAAGTTTGGCCCCAGTATTTATCCAAGATTCAAGATATCTGCCTTCTAGCTTGGGACTCATTATATGCACTTCCCATCCTAATTTAATAAGTTCTCTCACTTGTTGAACGGCCCACAATGCACCATCTAAAGTTTTAACAACTTGTAATATTCTTTTTTTTCCAGTCATCCGTAATACCTTTCAGTTCATTGTAGAGTAGTGATCGCCTCTCCTGAAGCTTTTGTGAAAGATAGTCTTGAGATTTGACCCAGTTTCTAGATGCTTCAGTGTTCATGACGTTTTCATTTTTTATTAGGTATTCAATTATGCAAGCCAATTCTTCGTAGTCTTCTGCTTGATGCATGAATTCTTTCGAGATAAGTTCTGGGATTCCTCCAACGTCAGAACCGACACAAACTAAACCGCGAGACATTGCCTCAATCATTGCACGAGGGAGTCCTTCTCCGCGAGTAGGTAAAATAAAGATGTCTGCTTCATCGAGTGCTTTAAAAATAGCTTCACCGGACGGAAGATGACCTCTAAAATTAACTGCATTATTAAGATTTAAATCATTTGTCATTTTTTCAACAAAAGTTCTACTCCTCCCATCCCCAATCCAGGTGAGTGATACATTAAAGTTCTTTGATCTTAACTGAGACACTGCTCTGAGAGCAGTGTCTGGTCCTTTGCGCCAATCTTCAAGAGCTCCTACACAAATAAGTTTAAATTCTTTTTTATTAGAGTAGTTTTTTGCTCTAAAGGAAATTTGAGAATCTAGAAGTTCAATTGATGAGGCGAAAATTGTTTTCTTGCTTTGGAGTGCTGGATACCGATCGGGTAATCTGGTAGAGGTAACATAGGATGCTCCTGCAGCATGCTTGGTTTGTTGTTTTAGTTTTCTACAAAACCACCATCGATAAAAAGGTCGTACTAAAGATTTTACTGAGCCAGGAGCAAAAGTGTCATAAGGGTCGCCAACAACTTCAACTGCATATGGATGGGATCTGCTGATTAATATTGGCTGTAAGATATCAGCAATCGGTGATCCCACTCTTAAGATGATGGCTTCTGCTCTTTTTTCGACTTCAGATAGTATGCTTCTTATCTTCTTCCAATTTTTCAAATAACCAATCGGGCCTATATAAAAAGGTAGGGCCGTAAAAATAATTTTTGGATTCGCGTCTACTCTTTTCGCATTGGTATTGATTGTTGTTACTCTTTTCGCTCTTGCCACTATTTCGACTTGATCAAAAACCTCTAAATATCGATGCCAAAAAGATTCATGAAAATTGGATAGTGTCCATACACTTCCATCAGGCATAATTTCAAAGCGTAGTTCAATTGTTACTGTGATCTTCATGTTTTAATTTCTTTTCCAGATAAACGATATATTAAATAAAAGAAAATAATCCCATAGAGATTGCCTTTGAATAGGGCCAGACTATCATTTCTTATTGAATACATTGTGAAAGCACTAAAGAATACTGAGTAATAAAGAAAAAACGGATGAGTAGTTATGTATTTCGTTATCTTTCTTTGAATAAAAAGAAGTCCAAAGAATGTAAAAAAAACTCCCAAATAAGAGAAATTAATATATCCCTCAGCATCAAGACCGAATCCATAGCCTGATGTGCTAGCTGCTGCATAATTATTCTTGAACCAATCAAGAGTATTGAAATCTGTTTTATAGATCCAGCTTGGAAAAAGATTAAATAAGCTGTTTAAATAAGTGAACCCCATGAAATAATCTATCCTTTCATGAAGGAGTTTCAGACTAAAAGTATTTATAAAAAGCAATGAACCCTGATTTAGAATGGAAGAAATAAATCCTTGGCTCTCTTGCGTAGTATCTCTGAAATAAAATATCCCTGTTGCAGTGATAAGCATTGTAGTTAGACTCATAAATAATTTAAAAAAAGATTTAGATGTACTTTGTATCAAAAGGGCCCTGTGGAAAAGAATGCTTATGAAAGGAAAAATAAAGTCTCTTTCTCCTATCGTGAGACTGTAAGCGATATAAGAAATTGTATTTAAATAGAAAATTTTTTTCAATGGACTTTCTATAACTAGAAAATAAAACGAAATTAAGTAGATTTGAATCATAAGATAGTTGTAATGAATTGCAGGAATCGCAATCGCAATTTTATCAACTTTTGATCCTGTTCCACCTAGTAGGACCATTGTAATTGCATAACAAGCATATAAAATGGATAAAATAAGAATTGGTTTGAGAGCGTGGATCTTATTATCTTTTAGTTCAATGAAGTTAATCTTAGGTGCCGGCCATATTATTGAGCCTAGTAACATTGTATTTAAGGCAACAGTAAATATAATACAAGCTTCAGGTATATATTCTTTTGGAGTACCAAAGTAAATTGAGTTACCCAAAATATGATTTATTACTGGGCCGAAAGCAAAGTAAAAGTAAAAACAACAAATAGGAACAACTAGATCTCTAAAGCCTCCAAGTAAAAGCTTTAGACACATTAGAACAGTACTTAGTCCTAGACAAAAATATATAATTTCGTTGTCATTCATTTTTAAATTTTAAATAGGTATTAATATACATCGTCAATTGTACCAATAATCCTAAAATAAACGATATAAATGCACCAATGATCTCAAATTTAGCAATTAAATAGAAACCAGATACAAGACACAAGAGGGAGCTTAGAATATTAGTCTTTAATTGAATTCCATAAATATTTTTCCCTAGCAGTGTATAGTGCATCGCTGACGATACTCCCCCTAAGAAAAAAGAAATTGCAATTAATAATGAGATTTTTGAACTTAATACCATTCTGGAATTGTAGAGTAATCCAGTTATTTGCTCGCCAAAAAAATGAAGAACTAAAAAGTAGCTGAAGGCGAGGACTCCAATCGTTAATGTAGTTATTAATAAAAATAATCGATGAGAACTAATAGTTGCCATATTTTGAATAAGCCCTTGGCATGAAAAGTTAATGACCATTGAGGGAATAACATAATAGTAAAAAAGCACTGAGAACAGGCCGACAGTTTCGATAGAGTAATACTCTTTCAAAATATAACGAGGGATATTTACTAGTAGTGCAGTTAAAAGAGCAGATAGTGATAAGGATAAAGTCGTCTTAAAGGTTTTATAGCTTCCAATCCTTTCGGCTCGAATCATGTCTAAACCGCTTTGGTAATAATCTTGAATAGCAATAATGCAACTTACTATTGCTAATATAATTAAGGTTAAAGTAAGTTCAAAATTCAGCATCCAAATAAAAAAAAGGGTAATAGAAAGTGAAAGATAGCGAATGAAGATGGATTTGTTTACTTTGCTCAAGCCCGTTTCTAATTGTGTTAATCCATTGGCCAAATCACTCCATATTTCACCCCATTTTATGAAAGCAAGTGCTAAGTAAATTGTTATAAATACAGGTTGAAACCAAACAAGAATTAAACTTGAAAGTATTATCAAGGTCATTGGGAAAATGAGTCTGAGCCATTTTGCCTGACTTTTTATGTCGGACTTTGCCGTCAGCAAATAACTCTTAAGCTGAAGACTCCCTAAAATGGTTAATGGAGTCAGAATTGCAAGAACATAAGAATATTCTCCTAAAGTTTTAATTCCATATTTTTTCGAAATAAACATCGTAAGCATCCAATAGAAGGCAGATTGCAAAAAGGAGCATCCCAAAAAAAAAAGGATGTTTAACTTAGAATAATTAGATTTTGTTTGAATCATATACAAAGATTACTCTGAAAACATCTAGTTCTTTAGCGATTCTATGTAAGGGTAAAAGTTTCCATCTATCGAGAAACTAATCTTTGTTAATAAAATCTTAATATGGATATTAAGAAATCATCAATAATTCTTAGGTTTAATTTTAATTTAGAGAAAATGCTCTCATATACCTATTTTTTTAAGAAGATTCTTTCTTACACATTGAGGTTTAGAACATCAAAAAAGAGTCTCGAAAACAGACCTTTTTTTGAGCCTAAGCTTGAAGACTTATTAAATCGACCTGCCTTGAATGTCGATTTAAGTGATGTTAAGGAGCAATTAAAAGATAAAGTAGTCCTTGTTACAGGTGGTGGAGGGTCCATCGGTGGTGAACTTTGTCGACAGATTCTCAAGATGAGACCAAGCAAGCTTCTAATATTAGATCATTCTGAACTAAATCTTTATATTATCGATTGTGAACTCAAAGAATTGAACACTGGTGTTGAAACACAAGTCATTTTGGCCGATATTAAAGATCTGCAAACAATGAAAAATATTTTCAGGACTTTTAAACCTGAATATGTTTACCATGCAGCTGCATACAAGCATGTCCATTTAGTACAAAACAATGCTTATTCCTCAATTATCAATAATATTTTAGGGACACGAAATATTATCGATTGTTCTTTGGATTATAACGTCAATACTTTTGTCATGATTTCAACTGATAAAGCGGTCAATCCGAGTAGTATTATGGGTGCAACAAAAAGAGTTTGTGAATTACTAGTTACGGATGCAGCCAATTCAAGTGGGCTACGTTATTGCTCAGTTCGTTTTGGAAATGTCCTGGGCAGTTCAGGGAGTCTTATTCCGTTACTCAAAAAACAAGTCTATGCTGGGGGGCCCATTACTATTACTCATCCAGACATGACAAGATACTTTATGCTTATACCAGAAGCTGTAAAGCTTGTTCTTAAGGCGGGACAGATATCCAGTCCAGGGGATGTTAATATTCTTAAAATGGGTGAACCTGTAAAAATTGTTGATATTGCCAAGAAAGTAATATCTCTGATGGGAAGGACCGAAGATGAGATTGGTATAAAATTTATTGGGAAAAGACCAGGTGAAAAACTATTTGAAGAACTTTACTTATGTGGCAATGAAAAACAAACTGAACATCAAGATATCATGGTGTTGCCAAATGGTGATTCCGTTTATGATTCCACGTTATTCAATGGTCAAGATTTGAGAGCTATCACCGCTAAATTGATTAATTATTCTATAAATCAAGACGAACGATCTCTTGATATCTTGAATCATCTCGCCTTTATGCACAAGCGAAAGTCTAGTGATCTAAAGAAAGTGGTATAGAAGTGAATGGTTATTTCTTAAAACGATTTATCGACCTTACAATTGCTTTAATAAGTATTTTCTTTTTGTTGCCTGCTCTTATTGGTATCTCTTTGCTGTTACTAATAGTTCAAGGAAGACCAGTCATATTTACTCAACCCAGATCTGGTCATAATGGGAAGATTTTTAATCTTTATAAATTTAGAACCATGCTGCCTCTCAAAGTTGGCCAGAATCCTCATAGTATGGATCGATTAACTTGGATTGGCAGATTTGTTCGGTCTTTGAGTTTAGATGAATTACCAAGTTTGTTAAATATTATCAAAGGTGAGATGAGTTTGGTTGGACCTCGACCACTTCTTCCACATTATTTAGATAGATATTCTCGCGAACAAATGAGACGTCATGATGTACTTCCAGGATTGACTGGGTGGGCGCAAGTGAATGGACGAAATGCTTTGTCTTGGGAAGATAAATTTAAACATGATGTCTGGTATGTTGATCATGTTAGTTTCTGGCTTGACTTGAAAATAATATTTCTCACATTAAAAGTGATGGTTATACGTGAAGGTATTAATGCATCACAGTCAGACATTATGGAAGAGTTTGATCCAGGACTTTATGTGTTTGGCAGTGGAGGACATGCAAAAGTTGTTATCTCATCACTTCAGGCCCAAGGTCTTAAAGTGATAGGTATCTTCGATGATGATAAAAATAAATTGAATACCAATATTTTAAATGTGCCAGTTGTTGGAACGATTGATGACTGCCAAAAATTTAAAATAAAAAAAGCAGTTATAGCAATAGGTGATAATAACACAAGAGAAAAAATTGCAAATCGTTATACACTAAATTGGATTTCTGTGATTCATCCAAAAGCGATTATTGATCCATCGGCTCAAGTAGGGAAGGGATCTGTTGTTTTTCCTGGTGCCATTTTGAATGCTTCGGCTGTAATAGGGGAACACTCGATCATTAACACTTCGGCAATTATTGATCACGATGTAAAAATTGGAAGCTTTACTCATATTTGTCCAGGTAGTGTCATAACAGGTGGAGTGGTTGTTGGAAATAATTGTTTCATTGGAGCAAATACCAGCATTATACCGTGTAAAAGAGTTGGGATGTTTAGCACCATCGGAGCTGGATCTGTAGTCATTAAAGATATACCAGAATACTGTGTCGCAGTAGGGAGCCCTGCAGAAATCATTAAAGACAATTTAGAAAACTTGAAAAGGATAAAAGCATGAAAATTGATATGGCCATGGCCGATATTGATGAAACTGATGTTCAAGCTGTGACAGATGTTGTTCGCTCGAAGCGATTGGCCCTAGGCTCAAAAAATCTAGAATTTGAAAAAATGGTGTGTGACAAGTTTGGAGTTAAGCATGCTATTACTGTTAACTCTGGAACATCTGCACTCCATTTGATTGTTAAGTCGCTTGGAATTGGCCCAGGAGATGAAGTCCTTGTACCTTCATTTACATTTGTTGCTAGTGTTAATGCCATTCTTTTTGAGGGAGCCATTCCTGTATTTGTAGATATTGATTCTGAGACTTATAATTTTTGTGTAACTGATGCAGAGAAAAAAATAACCAATAAAACCAAGGCCATGATGGTGGTCGATGTGTTTGGTCATCCTGCTAACTGGAGTGCTATAAATGCCTTTTCAAAAAAATATAATCTCAAAGTGATAGATGACTGCTGTGAAGCCATTGGTGCTCAGTACGAAGGAAAATGGATTGGAGGCTTCGGTGATGCAGGCTCTTTTGCCTTTTATCCCAATAAGCAAATGACGACTGGTGAAGGCGGGATGATTGTTACCAATGATGACTACATTGCAGAGCTTTGCCGATCTTATCGTAATCAAGGTAGAGGAGCCATGTCAGCTTGGCTTGAACACGATAGCCTTGGATATAATTACCGTTTAGATGAAATGAGTGCCGCTTTAGGTTGCACACAATTCGCCAAATTAGATAAAATGCTCTCGAGTAGAGAGAAAGTTGCACAAAAATATTTAACCCTTCTTAAGCCTTACTCTCACATTAAAACCCAGGTTATTAAGGGCAACGTAAAAATGAGTTGGTTTGTATTTGTTGTGACACTTCCTGGTGAATGTAATCGTGATGCTGTAATGAAAGAGCTTGAGATTAAAGACATTCCTAGTCGTGCCTATTTTAGTCCTGTTCATGAACAAAAATACTTCCAAAAAATAGTAAGATCTTCAGAAATTTATTTGCCTGTTACGATGAATGTTTCAAAACGTACTATTGCTCTCCCATTCCATGGAATGATGACAGATGAGGAAATTCAATTTGTTGTTCAAAATCTAGTTATCGCTATTGAAAAATACTCTCTTAAGAAGAAAGCCGCTTAAGCGGCTTTCTTTTACCATTTTTGCATAAGACTGTTGTGGAGGTCTTGGATATCATCAACTCCGTTTGTAGGCCAAGTGTTTGTCATTTGTACTTCATGGATCTCTCCACCAAAATAGTTTCCTGCACCGTTAGAATTTGAATTATGCCAACGAGCACCATTACTATAACCGATATAGGTGGTGTCAGTTGTCGCATACCAACGACTCGTCGTTGCTACCGTTCCAAGGCTCACACCATTAACTACGCACCCTATGTTACCATTTGGCCCGGTTGGGGTCGTATAGTTGCTATAGTCAAGGTAGAGGCTGACAACGTAACTTGTAGAGGTTGCTATTGGAGAACTTAGCCAAACCGGTGCTTGGGCGCCATCTCCACCGTTAGAGTTTTGGTGAAAGAGGCAATAAACTTGTCCAGCACTGATGTAGACAGAAAGTCCTCTGGTATTTCGACCTCCTAGTTCAAATAGGAACTGGGTCGAATTAATATCTGTGTTTGTTGAAAAAACCGTAGTGAGAATTTTAGAAGTCACTGTACTTTTGCCTAGATTCGTTTCGGCCGGTGAGCTCAGAAAGTTACTCGTTTTATTAAAAATGACCGACTTTAATGACTTATTAAAAACGGGACGTCTGGCTGCAGCGGTCTGTGTAAACTTGTTAACAAGTGGATTGATTTTATTATTCCAAGTAGCGATTACATTAGCAAAATTAATCTGTTCGGCATTTATCCCTGTGGCATCAAGCACTGTTGAAAAACTTGAAGCATCTAAGCTTAAAAAAGTTCCGGCCAGAGTTGTTGATCCAGGAGGAAGTACTTGCCATGCTTCTGATATAGAAATAGATGATTCATTACCATAGTTATCAATTGCTTTGACCATGAAGAAATAATCTTGCCCGTATTGAAGAGCTAGGCTTACGCCCTCAATGCCGTGTTCTGCCGTATAGGTAGTCACGTTACCAATGTCTGTCCAAAAAAGTACATCAGTGGAATCGACGCTCGTTCCAATGGCAATTTCATAATGGGATGTCTCAAAGTAAGTACTGGAAATTGGTGACCAGTTTGCGGTTACAGCTTTGGTGAGAGTGGAATTATTAACGAGAGCAAGGTTTCCTGGGGAAGAAAGTTCACCAGAAGACCACTTTTCCATGAGTGTATTGAGAGTAGAGAGAACAGTAGATTCATTTGGATGGCTAGAGTACATTAAAGCTTCCAAAATTCTTCCTCTAAAGTAAGAACCTGTAGATGTAACATTCGAGTCGTGGTAACGAGTTCCATTATAGACTGCACCGAAGGCCGCACTACTTGCTTGAGCGTAAAGACGACTGGTGGTGGAAAGAGTTGATCCCATTTGTGAGTTATTCAAATAACATTTTACTGAACCATTAGGTCCTGTAGCAGACGTGTAGTTAGTGTAATCAAAGACAACAGCAGCGTGGTAAACTGTATTTGGTGCAAGAGTCGAAGTCGATGTGTTGTAAATCATCGCTTGGGCACCATCACCATTATTAGTTGTATTCCAAAAGCCGCAATAAAGTAGACCATTGAGAAGGTATATATTTATTCCCTTATCTCTAGTCCCTTGTTCGTAGATGACTTGACGGGTAGTGAGATCAATCGAAGTTTGAAAAGAAACAAATATATTTTTAAAATTTGATGTTGAATTATCAAATGCTGTGGCCGACGGGATTCTTAGGTACTGGTTTGTCCCTGAAAAAGTCACATGATTTTTAATACTGTCAAAACCAGGATCATTGGTTGCCCCAGCAGAAAAAGCATCCATTAAAGTCGTTCCTGAAATATTTTGCCAGGTTCTGACTGTGTTTAAAAATCCAGGATCATCGGGTGTTTTAGAAGTCGAATCTTTGATACTAGGGCGATCAGAAGCATCATACCAGAATATTTTAGCGAGCTCTGAGCTAGGTAATTGCCAGGCCTGCGAAGTCATAATCCCTGAGTAATTTCCAGCTTCGTCTTTGGCACGAACAGATGTGTAATAATTAGTTGAAGCAGTAAGAGCGAAGTTATTAAAGCCACCCACTCCAGCAGTTGCTTGGTAGCTTGTAATATTACCAATGTTTTTCCAACCACCAGAAATATCTGTGGCTCCAGGGCTAGTACCAATAGCAAGTTCGTAAGAATTTAATTGGCAATTGTCTGATGACGCTCCCCAAGTTGCTAATGTCGAAACTGATTCAGAAGCGATTCCAGATGTTATGACTGACCCTGGGGAACTTGGGGCGCCATTATCCCAAACAAAGCCAACAGAATGAGAAACGACACTGGATTTTTTTCCATACTGATTAATTGTCCTAAGAGAAGTATGGTAAGGCGTACAATTTAAAAGCGAAGTTAAATTAGAAATCGTATAAGAAGTAATAACACCAGTTGGAGTCCAATTTAAAACCTGTGTCCCACCCAATGTATTTCCAATAGCAATCTCAAGACCCGTTATATTTGACGGATTAACCCAAGAGTATAAAGGGGATGTGACTGGTGATTCACCATTTACCCAAAGCTTTGAAGCAGCAAGAGAGCTAATGGGAGATGGAGTCGGAAGAGTTACTAACATTGAGCTTGAGCAATTAGATGTCGAAGTGAGATTATTTGAATCAACAGCAGTCACTCTAAATGAATAAGTTAGTGTATCTGTTCCAGTGAAAGAATCTGTTGCAATAGTATTGGCCAAATTTTTTGTTGAAACAGGGGAGCCAGAGCAGCTGCCGTTGGCGTAATAATTGATTGTCTGGGAAACAATCGTGGCGCTAACAGACCTAGTCCATTGGGCCACAAGACCCGGCACAGATGAAGGAGAGGTACTTTGCCAAGATGGATTTGTTGGTGGTGATGGATTCGCGATAGAGTTAACAGTTCTCGTTGCATTAAGACCTAAAAAACTTGAAGAGAGAGTCGTTGATCCAGCAGATGTAGCTGAAAGACTGGAACCAGTAAGAGTAAAGTTTGTCGTGTTAGATGATGTTAATGGCACAAATGATGTGAGGTCTACTACAATTGAATTACTAAGATTACCATTTACTGCCACGATCTGCGTTGAACCTGCGGCCATGACATTACTGGCGGCGATGACTAATGAATTAAAGGTTGGGCAAGTAACGACAATGTTAGTGACATCAGCTTGGCCCATCGTTCCTGAAGCATTGTTAAGATTACAAGTGATACTCGGTGAGCTAGGTTGTTCTGAGATTGCTATAGTGTAAGTTTGTCCTGGCTCGAGGCGCCTAGTAAATGCGAAATTTGTACTAGGGGCAGCGATGTTTAGAATTTCTTCTCCACCATTTAAAGAAAGGGAGATAGTGCCATACTGTAGACCTGAAATCGTTCCTCTGACTTCGTAGTCGGATGCACTTGTTCCAGTTCCGATCCAGTCAAGAATGGGGTAAGGAAAATTTGTTCCATGGCCAGGAACATTTGTAGCAGCGTCAGGAATACGCCATCCTGGTGTTGATAAGAAATTTAATCCAGCATAGCTTGCTTGCTGAGAAGATGCACCATTGGCCACAGATGTTCCAAATGAGTTGTGAAGTGGATTATATTTTGAAGAAAGATAATAAAGTGAATTTGTATCGACTTGTCCCGCAGCTACCATTACTCCATAAATGGGACCAAAGTTAGTGTCAATCGCTGTCGAAGCGCTGGCCTTAGACACTTGCCCAAAAGCGTAAGAACGGTTAACTGCAACCTGACCGTGAGTTGTATTTAAGTAACCAACAAGGCCACCTGTTTCATCAGCACCAGTGACATTTCCGGTTGTGAAGGAGTCATGGATATATCCATTTAGATTTAAATAACCTACAAGACCTCCATTATGGCGTCCAGAAGCGGTCACATTCCCAGTTGAGTAGCAGCGTTGAGCAGTTCCTCTCATCATTCCAATGAGACCACCATTGGCGATTCTTCCTCCTGTAACATTTCCTGTGGCAGATGAGTCCTCAATCACTCCGGCCCGGAAGAAACCAATCAGTCCTCCGACGTAGTCTGCCAAGCCATTAGAGATAGTTACATTTCCTGATGAGTGAAGACGCTTATAATTTGCATTTTTGCTGTTGGCGTATCCTAGTAGTCCACCAATATTAGAATTGGGAGTGGGATTTGAAACATTCACTGCACCTATGCTGTAAGAATCCCATAAATCACTTCCGTCAAATAGGCCCGCAAGACCACCTACATAAGAGGTGCGAGCATTAACTGTTCCACTAAAATTTGAATCTTTAATAGTAGAAAATTCTCCTTCAAACCTACCAAATAATCCCCCTGTAAATTGAGCTTGAGCATTGATGGTCATAGTTGAAGAAGAGTTTTGCACTGACGAAGTTTCACCTTGGATAAATCCGACTAGACCACCAATATGCTTACGTACAGAATTATAGCGGTCATCATTTATCGTAATGACTCCGCCCGATATTATATTTGTTGCATTAAGATTTGTGACTTTTCCAGTAATTCCGCCGACATTATCGGAGCCTGAATTTATGGGGCCTGTCCATCTAATATTATTTAAGGATAGCCCTTGAGTTGCCTCACCTACAACACCTCCAGCAAAGACTTCAACAGCATCTTTAGGAGCATTAATTTCACCACTTAAATTCACATTACTTAGTGAAGCGGAAGAAATATTTCCAAGTAGACCACCAATCCTTTCTCCGAGCCCAGTGACATTAAGTGTGGTTGCTGTTACGTTTGATATGTTCATGTTGGGTTGAAGGGAAATTCCGACAAGACCTCCAACATTGTCTAAGCCATTTACAGTCAGATTTCTAAGAGTTAAGTTTTGTGCACTAAAAGATCCATCAGAACTACTGATGTAGCCGAATAATCCTCCAACATTATTATTTGCATTCACTGTTACATTTTGAATAGTCAGTCCATTAAACTGAATATTTGATGATGTATTAGTAAGTCCTGAAACAACACCACTAGTTGTAATGGCTTGAATAGTACCATTTTTGAAGATGATGTTCTCAATGACTCCAGTTCCTCGCCAATCACCTGCTAGAACTCCAACACGCTCATTCCCGATGATATTAAATTTTTCAATAATTACATTTTTAAGAGTCGCATTTTGAGTAGCTGCAAACAAGCCAACTGAGGTTCCTGTCGGCTTGCTGATGTTTAAATTTCGTATAGTAAAATTCTTTCCATCCAGTATACCTTTGAAAGTAACAGGAATCGGATCGAATGAGTTGCTTCCAAAGTCGATATCATTAGCAAGCTCAAAGGATGATTCTGGAAAGTAGGCAATATTTTTCAAATGTCCAGTATGACAAATTTTATAAGGCACTGTTGTCCCATTACCACTTAAATGAGAGTTGGCAAAAAAACCTTTTATGGCAACAGGATCAGAACAGATAGATGAATTTTTATTTAATATGCGCACGACAGAAGGTGAGAAAGCTGTTTGAGCAAGATTGTAAAGCTTAGCACTTATATTGAGATTGCCGGGAGCTTTATTGGTGGCATCTAATATTGCAGACCATCTATAGTTCGCCTGGCAAATAGTGTTAAGAGTAAATGCCCCACTTATAGCAATCTTTCCTCCAGGAATTCCGCATTCACCATGAACAAGTATCTTAGTTGCAATAGGGGCTCCATCAAAAGACGGTGAGATAAAGCTTATTTGTAACTGACCTTGAGAAATTGTTGTTGGTGCAGATGTTGAAGTGATTAAGTCAAACTCATCTTGATTGAATGAACTCAGAATTGTTTGAAGATCATTATAAAACTCTGGCTGTGTCTGGTTAATAGGATCATCGGTGTAATTTATTGGTAGCGAAAATCCTTGATTGGGTTCAGTTAACCAGTCATGTGAAGCAAAAAGAAAATCATTACTTTTAAATGGTAATTTAAAACCGGCAGCTGGCATGAACCAGTTGTAGATAGTTGGCGAAGCAGTAAAATTATATCCGTTATAGCTACTTTGACTTCTCATGGAAGCTGTTGTGAGAGACTCTCCAAGAGAATTTCTATTTATAGGAAGAGAATCTGAATTACGAATGAAAGTGGAAGTACTTTCAAAGTAAACGCCACTTAAGTTTGCATTAGTGTCTTTAATACCAACTATCGCACCAAAAGTAGAGTCATCAAGAGATGAAGTCTCATTTTTTTTGATATTTCCAGTAAAGTAATTTCGAGTAATCTGGGCCCCATTGCCTTCAACCAACCAGCCTGAAATCCCACCAACTTCACCGGAACCTTGAATAAGACTTGATTGAACAAAGTTGTCTGTGAGTGAAGATTGAAATGCAATACCTGCGATACCTCCAACATATCTAAATGTAGCAGCAATTGTTCCTGAAAAAAAAGATTCTGAAAGTGAAGCCGCAAGGTATCCAGCAATTCCACCAATTTTACTTCTTGCTCCAGAGATAACTCCTGAGGCATAGGCCTGTTTTACGGATAGAGCTTTTGCGTAACCAAAAATTCCACCAACCATGTCGGGAGTTCCGTCAAGGATTGTAATATTTCCTGAATTATAAATACGAGTAAAGGTTGCTGCAGGATTGTTAACTATACCTACCAGACCACCGATATAGGCATTTGGAGTTGGCCCAGTGATGGAAATATTTGCTCGAGAAAACGATTGAGAAATGGATCCTCCCATAAAGTTTCCAACTAGCCCTCCAACATGACTAACTCTCCCATTAATTAAGCCTGTTACCCAAGATCGTTGAATAGAACTATTTGCTCCATTCATATTTCCAACAAAACCACCTACGTAATATGCTTTCGTATTTAATGTCACAACAGCTTGTGAATCAGCAATAGTAGTATCTAGATTTGTTGACCCAACTAAGCCTCCTGCAAACTTTTGGGGGGCAGAAAATTGAGTGTCATCAACATTGATAATGACTCTTGAAACTGCATTTGTAATTGAGCCTGAATGGAAACGCCCGATGAGCCCACCGGTGTAGTTTCCCCCCGATGTGATAACAGAAGTGACCGAGGCTCCATTAATGGCAGCAGCCTTTGTTGTTTGGCCAAAAAGCCCCCCAACAAAATTATCACTATTATTTTTTGTGGTACGAACAGAGCCAACATGTGAAACGCTATTAAAAGTCCCTCCGTTTATTTCTCCTACTAGTCCGCCAACTTTATCCGTGTAGCTTAAAATCGTTCCACGATGAGCGACATTAGTGAAATTAGTGTCGTCCTCTAAAATATGCCCTGCTATCCCACCTGTCCAAGTGTTTCCAGTGACATTGGTGCGAAAGTTTGAATCCTCAATAGTGAAAGATCCATTAGTTGTATTAATATAACCAATGATTCCACCTGCGTAATTGTTTGCTGTGACAGTCAGGTCTGTTTTTACGTTCCTCATCGTTAAGGTGAAAGCAGTATTACCGAGGCCAATAAGACCTCCAATCATAGTAATTCCCTTAACGGTACCCTGTACTTTTACGTTTTCAATTAATCCGCTGTTGCGCCAGTCGCCTGCGAGGATACCAACTCTTTGTGTGGAATCAACATTCGCATTTTTTATATTTAAATTTTTAACAGTCGCGCCTTGAATATAGCGAAAAAGCCCGACACTTGTTCCTGTGCCGCCAATATCTTTAATTGTAAAATCCTTCATCATGAAGCCTTGTCCATCTAAGACACCGGAAAAGGCTACAGCAATTGGGAGAATCGTTATGTCGGCAAAGTCTATATCTTGTGCGAGGACAAATTTTTTAGATGGATAAAAACGAATATTTGAAAATTGAGTGGGTGTGCAAATTTTATAAGGAGTTGCTTCTCCATCCGCACTTTCAATGTTTGCAAAAAGTTTGCCGCGATTTATGGGATCAAGACAAATACTATCTCTTTTAATGAAGGATCTTGTGGCTAAGGGTGACCCCATAGTTAGGGACTTGTCTTTAAGTTTTACCGAGTACTGAATAGTGCCCTCTAATTGTGAAACGGCACTGATAGGCGCTGACCAAGAGTAATCATTTTGGCAAATTGAGAATAGTGTTGTTCCTCCACCAGTAACCTCAATCGGATTACCTGGGATTCCGCAATGACCAGAGAGAACGGAGTAGGAACTTATGGAGGTACCATCTGATGTAGGAGACAAAATGGTGAGATTTAAGGTGCCAGGGGTAACAGTCAGGTTTCCCGGATCCTGAGGAGCAATCTCATCACTAGGTTTATCATTACAAGCCGTGATGATGGTAACGAGGGACAGGATTCTAAATATTTTTGATACATAGGAATTTGTACTCATCATTAGCAACCTTTCGTAAAATATTAGGATTTCTTTAACAGAAAAAGGATGATTCTAGTACGGCTATTTTGGATTTTGTTTATAGTAGAGTTTTTTAGCTGGTTAAAAGATTGGATATGGGAAAAAATGGCCTTTTTTACCCAATATCAATCTACTCAAATGTTCATTAATATATTTAAGAGAACTTAATAATTAAGGGGATTGCCTTGAGACATAGTGCATTTGTATTTTTAATCTTTTTTATCACTGGGTGCGCTAAATCTGAGCTTATAATTCAGTCCATTCCAGCAGATGCAGAGGTCTCCGTTATTGATGATGATGGAAAGATTAAATCTATTGGTAAAACACCTCTAAAAATTCCTTCCGACGAAGTGTTTCGGTCAAGTAAGGGTTTTTCTCAAATTCAGCTCACAAAAGACAACTACGAGCCTCAACATCTCGTCATGGGTAAATCGAGTATGCCTACAAATTACGAAGTTTCTGTGAATCTGAAAAAAAGTGCAACCGATCCTAAGTCCCTCGAAATGAACTCAAAAAATGAAAAGATAGCCCAACAGATAGCTCTCGCTAATAGTTACATCATGAGTAAGAAATTTTTTGAAGCTGAACAGTTGATTGCCAGATTTGTCCAAGACTACCCCCACATAAGTGTTGGCTACGACTACATGGGGAATATTTACTATCTTAAAAAAGACTATAAAAAAGCACTTTATTACTATGAAAAAGGTCTGACTCTTAATCCAGAAAATCTTGAAACAAAAGATATGGTAACAAAACTTAAGAGTATTTTTAATTAAGGATACTGTATGCGTTTAATTATTGGATTTTTGATTATCAATATCGGTTTTATCGCCGCAAGTATACATCTACAGCAAGGTCTTGAGTCTTACTGGGACTTTGTGGCCTTCTCAGTGGTTATTTTTGGAACTCTATCAGTGATGTTCATCAACCGTCCGTCTATTTCTTTTAAGACAATTCTTAAGAATTTTAAAGTGTGTGTATTTGAATCTCAGACAGAAACTAAGCAATTTGTTAACGAGTGTATCTCATTTGCTAGAGGAAATGGTGTTCAATCTAAAAAGAAGACTATTGAAAATCAATTTTTGATCGATAGCACAGAGCTAATTGGTCTTGGATTCAATTATGAAAAAATCGAGAGTATCTTAACTCAAAGATATCAGTACCATGCTAAAGTGATCACTCAAATCGCGAATTGGCTTCGTAAAAACTCTAAATATCCACCGGCCTTTGGTCTTGCAGGTACAGTTCTAGGATTAATTCATTTGATGAGAGGTATTTCAGATGGAATCAACCCTCAAGAAACAGGTATCCGTATGGCGGTTGCGCTCGTTGCTACATTTTATGGTCTGGTCATTGCTAACATTATCCTTAACCCCACAGGTGAGTTACTTCTTGAAAAATTAAAACATGATGAGGAAAAGTCAGAAGTCGCACTGACGACTATCAGACTAGTGATGGAAAAAGCATCTCTCATCGAAATCCAAGAAGAGTTGAACTCTTATGTTGAGTCTGAAAATAAAGTCAATATTCTTACTGATCTTAATGTCGAAGGAATTGCATGAGAAAAAAACTTTCTTCGAGCCATGCTGAGGAAGATGTAGAATCAGAGGGGTCCTGGGCCATCTCTTACGGAGATATGATTACTCTACTGCTAAGCTTTTTTGTTATCTTCTTTTCGACCGATTTTGATAAACAAAAAAAGGAAGATCAAACAGAACTTGTTAAAAGCGAGATAGCCTCTGTCGATTTCCTAAAGAATGAAGCAAATAAATCTGAAGTCGGGCGAAGTTCAAATAAAAAACAAAGCCAAATTCAGATTCAAAATAATATTTCGCTTAATGATGCAAAAATCGAAGTTATTGCTGTGAAAAATAATCTCTTAGTGAAATTTAGCGGGGTTTCATTCTTTAAGTCTGGAAGTGTTGAGCTCACAGTAGAAGGTGCAGAAGTTTTAAAAGCATTCAGTGAAAAGTACATTCCTTACGCTAGTGTTTATGGAATGAGTGTTCGTGCTTTTACAGATCAACGTAAAGTTATTCAGAAAAAAAATAGATTTAAGGACAATTTAGAGCTTTCAGCATTAAGGGCCATCTCTGCCATGCGAGAACTTCAAAAAAGTGGTATTCCTCTTACCCACATGGATATTGCAGGTCTGGGTGAGCTTATGGAATTTCAAAAATATATAGGATTAGAAAAAGAGATGAGTGAAGAGCAAAAGAATGCTCTTTCTCGCACTATAGTTATGATTATTAGACCGACAAAAGAAGAGAGCTACTTATGAGAATTTTGTTTTTAGTTATTACTCTTATCTCAGTGAGTTTGGCTTGGGCACAGGTTGAACCAAAAGGACCGAGAGTCATTGAGCTTGAGGAGAAAATTGAAGCGGATGCTTCAAAGTATCTTAATCAGCGATTCCCTGGAAGCCCTTATTTCATCAAAGTTGACGTTCAACCACTTCGGTCAGAGCTTAAAAAAGGGGAGTATGTCGAAAATCTTCCTTATTTGAATTACGAAACAGAAGACTATGTAGATGCATGGGAAGATCCAAATATTTCAATTTCATATTTACGCAATCGTGTCAAAAAGATCAGTCTTGATGTGTCTGTGTCAGAGGGGCTTCAAGATAAAGATGTTCAAGAGATTCGTGATTCATTGATGTCATTTTTAAAATTGATTTCATTTCGTGATGAAATAAAAGTGGAAAAAAGACTTCAGGTCGCTAAAAATACCACTCCTGAATTCGTTTATTACATTTTAGGCTCTTTAGCTTTACTTTTATTTGGTATCGGCTTTTGGGTTCGCACTTCAGTCAAAACAATCGCCAAATCGGTAGGTGGTCAGGCTAGTTCTAACGCTGGCAATTCGATGCCAATGATGTCGTCAGGTGGAGGAGGAGTAGGCTCTGATAGTAACTTTACAGTAAAAGATGTACCCCCGATAAGAGGTGATATCAATTTCTTTGATCCAATTAAACTCATTGAAGTTCTTCACCTTAAAATCAAGCAGATTGTGACTGTAAATCACTTTCCGACACTACAAGATATGATTATTTTAGAAAAGCTGTCTGAAACTAATCCAGGGGCCCTTGGAGCACTTGTTTCAGAATTTCCTCAAGATATTCAAAAAAATATTTTCCAATTAGGTCGTACTGAGAAATGGATTGAGGCATTTGCCTATCCTACTAAAGTTGATCAGACTGTTTTTCAGTCCCTTGAAGATATTAGTCGTTCAAGAGATATCAAAAAATCTGATTATGAATTTGAGAACTTATTGATTCAATTATGGAGATTAGGAGATAAGCTTCCTGTCTTTTTGAAAGAGATTAATCCTGATCATGCATTTTCTATCTTGGGACGACTGCCAAAAAGTATTGCACTAAAATACGGCAAAAAAGCCTACCCCGGGAACTGGGGAAAAATCTTAGAAGATTCTCATTCAAACATTGTTATTGATGCTAATTTAGTAAAAGATTACTTAAAAAAAGCGATTGCCATTAATCCTCCTCTTGAATATGCCCTTGTTGACTCTTATAAAAAAGAGAAAGAAGTGATGGAGTATGTAAGAGCTGCTAGCATCGAAGATGAAAGAGATATTTATGAAACACTTTCTCACGATTCATTTATTGTAAAAACTCGCGCCCCGTTTTACAGAGTCTTTGAATTAGACGAAGCTAAGTTCTCTAAAGTCACTGAGAAGTTTAGTATTCAAGAATGGGCATTGGCGCTCATTAATTCATCTAGAGTGTATATAAAGCAATATGCTGACACTCTGGATGAAAAAAAGAAGTATATGTTTTCTGTCTCATTAAAAAATCTTGATGAGAAGAATATAAAGGCACATGAGCAGATGCTTATCAGGGAGAAAATAGCAAGTTTTGCTAAAACTCAGTTTGAGGATGAGATTAATTTAAATGTGTTGCAACCTAGCGGAGAACTTCCTCTTGAAAATAAAACAGCTTAGTTTATCACTTTTATTTCTTTTCATCAGTTCTTCCGCTCAGGCATCGAAGTTCGATATGCTTTTTGGGATGTTTTCATTAACGGCCTCAGGATCATCAGGTGACACTAGTGTGAGTTCTCTTGGATCATACCGCGTTGCCTATGGGCATAGCGTTTATGATAAGTTTGACTTAACCCTTGGTTATACTCTTAATATGACAAATACCATAGGCGGGGATCTTGCTTACGGTCTCGATGTTGGTGTTAATTATTTCCCATTCACTTTTTCTGAATCTCAAAACTTTGATAAAGACTCCGTCGCCATCAGTTCTGAAGAAGTTTGGCGTCCTTACGTTGGACTAAGTTTTAATCAGAGACAATTTCAATCAATCCGCAATAGTTATGCAGGATTTGGATTGGGACTTGGAACAGAATATGCATTCAATAAGTCATACAGTCTGAAGGCAGAATTTAGATATATCTCGCTAAGTGGTTCAAGTGAGTCGGAAGCGACAGAGATGAATACTCTTTTTGGAATTTCGCTCAAGATTTAAGGATCTTTTTATGAAAATGTTTTTTTTGATGACACTAGGCTTACTTCTTATTTCATGTAAAGGGGGAGGGGGAGCTTTTGAAAATCTTGAGATACCAACTAATGATAATCAAGAGGTCATTGGTGCTGTAAAAATTAAAGACTTTACACCAACAGCGAACCCTATTATTTTTACCCCTTCTAATCAGGTCACATTTGCGATTTCTATCCAAGACGGGGCCGGAGCAGTAAACTATCGTTTTATTTTAGATGACTCAACAACTTTACAAAACGGAACATCACCTTTCTTGGCGGTTAACGGAGCAAGCCTGGGACTTGGTGACCATACCCTCAAAGTTATTGCGAGCAATTCGATTTCTCAAGACGAGAAGATCTTTAATTTGAGGAAGAATAATCCCCCAACGGTTGTCTCATTTACTCCTGCGTTGACCGGATCTCTTCTAAATTGTTCTCAAGATACCCTTACAATGAGTGCAGTGACGACTGACGCTGATGGGGACGCTTATACTCACCGGTGGCTACAAAATGGAGTGCCAGTCACTGGGGCCACTCCATACGTGACTGTCACTGGGACTAGCTCGTCAACTCAACTGGCCTTTGCTCCGGATTGTGCTGTTGCTGGCTTCCATCAATTTAGCCTTGAAATTAATGATGGCTACGAAACCACAACAACAACTTGGTCTATCTCTGTCATTAACCCTGCGGTAGAAACTATTATTAGTTATTTTCCAACTTCAAATAATATTACAGCTCTGAGTACTGAAAACTCAAAAACATTTAATGCCAGTGGATCAGGGGTAGGGACACTGACATTTACCTGGAGATTAGATGGAGCTGTAGTAAAAACAGATTCAGGAATTGTATCAAGCAACTATATTTTGGATACCACATCAGGAACTCTCTCTACTGGGAACCATACTCTTACTGTCACATTAACAGACAGTACTCTTTCAAATGATCCACCGTCTCCAGTCGTTCGCAGTTGGCTCATTTATAAAAATCAGAAGCCAACTATCTTGTCACCTAATCCTTCAGAGTCAAAGTTGATGAACTTAAGCGCTCAGTTAGGACTAACTGCTAACCTTCAGGATGCTCTTGATACCTTTACAGTAACTCTAACTAGAGGAGCAACCAACTGTCACACGACACCCTCTAGCTGTGGTTTATCTGGAGTTAATCTGCCTACGACATCGGGAAGTTTTACTGCTATTTTTAGTCCTGGAACGACTTATTTGGGAGATAATTCATTTACTTTAAGAGTCACTGATAGTTATGGAGAGTTTGAAACCTACACTTATAATATTACGGCGAATTATTTTAGTGATGCTTGTAACAGTTTAACGGCAGGAAGAATCTGTACTATTGCCGGCCTGCCTGGACTTGGAAGTGGGATTAACGTAGCCACTGAAAGTAACAGAATTAGAATCTCTCCAGCATGGATGACTCAAGATGGTGAGGGAAACTGGTTTTTCAGCGATCATGCAACAAACACTGTTTGGTATTATAATAAAAAAACCACGCCTGTGACTTTATGGGCGAACTCTACTCCTTCCTCCACGATTGTTCCGGCTCAGTCAGTTTATCTTGTTGCTGGAACAGGTGTTGCTGGTTCCGGAGGAGCAGGTCAGCCCGCTAGAAGAGTACCTTTTAATTTTGGTGGATGGGGAGGAGATCTCGCGTGGGATTCAGACCGAAAAGAGCTTTATATTTCTGATTATTCTAACAACCGTATCATTCGTATTGGACAAAACGGAGTGGGTAATACATTTTGTGGGGCTGGCTCATTGAATACTCAAGGGTCTCTAGCAGTTAATAATGAGTGTATAAATCCCGTCAGTATTGAATTCGATAGCACGAATCGCAGACTTTACACTGCCCTTTATGCACGTCATATTATTAAATACTTTGATGTTTCAGATTCATCCACTGCGAACTGGAGAGGTTATATCGCAGTCGGTACGTATAACAGTGGTGCCAACGTTGATAATGCCATCAGGTTAACAGGTTATCCTGCCTCTACCACTAATCCTACAACTCCAGGGCAATTAAATGGACCTATGGGACTGAAACTCGATCTTGATGATAACATTCTTTATGTCGCTGAATATGGTTCGTGCAGATTACGTGCCTTGGGACTGCCAGGAGCTACGACTCAGAATATTGCAGGGAAAAATGTGACAGCTGGTCAGCTTGTCACTCTTGCTGGAAATGGATGTAGTTCAGCACCAGTTGGGACAAACTCACTTTTAACGGCCAATCTTTACAATCGCCCCCTTGGAATTGAGATTCTTAAAAACTCATCTGCAGTGAGAGGAATATTTGTCGCGGATAGAGATGGAAGTAGAGTCAGTTTTTTAAACAATGATGCCTCTTCTGTTCAACTAGGAAATGTTTCTGTCGCTAGCCAGAGAGTCAATGTCGTTTTTGGAACTGGTACCTCAGTCGGGGCCAATCCACCTACTGGAGCTAATTCAGTTGTGGTTAACCCTGTTGGACTTTTTCTCGAAGGAGGAGTCTTATACGTTGGGTCTCGTGGGACGAGCTCAATTCGCACACTAAATATTTCAACTGGAAATGGGGCCGTCACAACTTATTTTGGTGGAACGGCAAGAGCAAGTTATTCAGGAAATGCTGCTCTTGACTCTAGACTTGTGACCTTCAATAATCCTCTCTCCCTTGTTTACAAAGATTCTGGGAATCTTCTTTATGCTAGTGATAGTTCGAATGGAATGATTCGTTCAATCAATCTTACTACAGGTCGAGTTGAAGATTTTATAGGAACAGGAACTACAAACGTTGATGAAAATATTTCAAATACCGTCACAACGGCCACTCGTATCAGAGCACCTCGTGGAATGGCCATATACAAAGATCATTTTTTATATGCTGACGGTGGAAATAATAATTGTTTCATTAGGGCCTATAATCCACTGCCATCTGATCAATTAATCTTTAATACTCTTGTGAATTCTAATAGAACAAGTAGTGTCGCTGGATTCTTCAATTGGTGTACTAACTTTGCAGGCACAAATTGGTTAGACACCACTGATCCTAATGCTCGTGTCGCTAATCCATATGGTATCGGTGTAGATTCTGACAACGATGCAATGTATATTACTTCGAGCTCTCATTGCGTTCTCAAGGTCGATGACTCCGGAAAAATGATTCCTGTTATTGGAACATGTGGAACTGCCGCTGGAGCGACAACGCCTAACTATGGTGGAGATTATATCGAACTTAATCCTACCCCACCTGGCCCTCCGATCCCTGATGTCACGCTTCTACTCAATAGTCCGGCAGAACTTGTGATGGATCCACTTTATCCAGAAAATTTCTTTTTTGTGGATTTTTCCGGATCGGCCCTTGCTCATGTTAAATACGTCAATATAAGCGAAGCAAGTGGAGTTAGTTTTTTCTCCGGAGCTGAATTTGTTGGACATAAAAAAGTAGGAACAGTTCTTGCGGCTACGAGTTCACCAGGTTTTATTCGGGCACTTGCGGCTTTTGAAGATTGGATTTGTTACACTTCAGGAAATACAGGCGCTAGTCAGGGGAATAATGCGGTAGTGTGTAGGAATAGAGCGACTGGTTCACAACAGGTTTTCGGAATTCCTGGAGCAGGTGGGATTCAGGCCGAGAATGAGCAAGAAAATGTTTCTGCAGTCTCAGGTGGATCTAACGTGACTTTTGCTGTGCCGTCGGGTCTGGCCTTCGATGGAGAGGGTAATCTCTATATTAGTGAGCAAGGCTCTCATGTTATTCGTAAGATTAAGAAATGGTGGTAAGAATTAATAGTGTGGAGGGATATCGTCTTTTAAAGAGCGATTTCCCGAAACATCTTTGTCAGCAAAGAGTAATTTCAGATCGAGAACATCTTTTTGAAGTTGTTCAATAATCATCTGCTGATTTGAGACGATCCTGTTGAGCTGGTCAACAAGATCGTCCTGATGGGTAAACTTAATTTCTAGATTGGTAATTCTCTCGTCACTCATGATTATTTGTAAGCATTAACAGTGTTTACAACATAATCAATTTCTTGCTGAGTCATATAGGCAAAGCATGGAAGATTAATCACAGCTTTTGAAACCCAGTCAGCATGGCCATGAGAGATTTTTCCACCAAGATGAGCTTTCGCTCCTGGCTGCTCACTCATTGCTCCTGGATATACTGTTCCGTAACCAATATTATGCGCTTTAAGATAATCGATGAAGGCAGGTCTTTGAGCTGGATCCATCACGGCCACAGAAAGGTAGCCGTTCTCCCAAACATGACTGGCCGGAGCGATAAATTTAAGATGAGGATTTTTGATTTTATTTCTGTACTGCTCACAAGTTTGGCGACGGCTCTCAAGCTTGGCATCAAGATGCTTTAATGAAAGGTCTAGGAAAGTAGCCTCATAGGCGCCGAGGCGAGAGTTCCAACCAATGAGACCGTGATCATAATGACCAGTACGTCCGTGGTTAAGAAGAATCTTAGAAGTGTTGATCACTTTTTCATCTTGAGCAAAAATTCCACCTGCGTCTCCACTGGCCCCAAGAACTTTAGCTGGATAAAAACTTGTTGTGGCCACAGAAGCCGTTGCGATTAAGCTTTTTCCATTAATTTTTGTTCCGACTGCTTGGGCACAATCTTCAATAACAAGAACATTCTTCTCTTTACAGTACTGACGAATTTCATTTGTTTCAGGACAGGCCCAACCGTAGAGGTGAACAAGAATTAGGGCCTTAGGATTAAATTTTTGAATTCCTTCCTTAACGGCTTCAAGTGTGAGGTGAAGAGTTTCGCGAGACACATCAAGTGTGTAAGGAACCGCACCAACGTTAACAACCGCCTCAAATGTGGCCCAAAAAGTCATATCTGGAATCATGACTTTATCATTTTTCTCAACACCAGCCGCTCTTAAAGCCACTTGAATAGCATCAGTTCCGTTGGCACAACCAAGAGAAAAATTTGATTGAGTATAAGTGTTCAGGTTTTTTTCAAACTGAGCGACGATAGGTCCACCCACAAAGTGACCATTCTTAAGAAGATCAGCTGTGGCAGAAAGCATTGTTTCATAAAAACCGTTTTCGTATCGCAAAATGTCAATAAAAGGAACTTTCATAGTATAAACTCGCTTGATAGTTGAGAGCTGTATTTTACTTCAACTGCACAGAGTAAATAAACCGTTTTTTGTCACTAGATAGACAAAACTTCAATTCTCAACTCATTGGAATTAGGGTTCCCTTGCCATTTGCGAAATCATCTCCATCTTCTTGGAATGGAATTTAAAAGTATTAATACTGGTAATTGGATCACAAGAAAAGTTTCAAAAGGAGCACTTTGCTCTGCTTTATTTTCTGTTGTGATTGTTATTTTAGGAACATTATTCTTTTGGAGTGGGGCCTTGAAGGCCAATGAACTCATGCCTGCTTCGAAGTATTTTGTATTTGAGCATAAAGAGTACTGGCGATTATGGACGGCGCTCTTTGCTCATGCCGATCTCTCTCATCTTTTTGGAAATCTCTTTCTCTTTTTTCCGTTTGCCTATTATCTGGCCGGCTATTTCGGTTTTTTCTTTTTCCCCTTTATAGGTTTTTTCATGGGGGGAGTGACCAATCTTTTAGTGTTACAGTTCATGCCTGAAAAGGTTTCAGTGATTGGTGCTTCAGGTGTCGTTCACTGGATGGGAGCGGCGTGGATGACATTGGCCTTCTTGATTGATAGACGAGAGACCAAGGGGAGAAGACTTATCAAAAGTTTAGGAATCTCCATGATTCTTTTTTTACCGGATGTCTATAAACCAGAAATAAGTTATTCAAGCCATTTTATTGGTTACTTCTTAGGTGTTCTCAGTGGTGTATTGTTTTACCTACTTTTTAAAAATCGCTTTCTTCAAGCTGAAATCATTGAGTATGTTCCAGTTGAGGAGGTCGATTTTGATTGGGGAAACCATGAGAACAAAATTGACTAGATCAATTAAGGGGTAAAGGCCGGATCGATAGCGATTTCGCCTTCGGTATGATTATAGGCCTGGATAGATTTACCAAATTCATCATGTAAGGCTTTCGCTTCAGGGTAGTATCCACTGAAAATGAGCTGTGCTTTATTTGTGAGAATTTTATGTTCTTGATCAATTTCTATATTGAGTTCATCGTATCTTTTCTGATCTTTAAAAATAATTGAATCTTTCTTTGAATCGTATTTAAAAGTGGCTTCTCTTTGATTCATTAAAATTTGCAGCTGCTTATTAAAACCTTCTCTCGCTTTAAGATAATCCTTGAATCGCTTCTCACCTTTCTCATGATCAAGACCAGTAATTAAATCTTTGAGCTCTGTTTGCCATTTCTGATCAAGCTCCTCCCAAGGAATATCATCGCCGATAATATTCTTTTTAGTTTTCGTTGAGCTTTCTCGATTTTCCTGAGGCCCATGTGTCTCAATTTTTTTAAGTTTCACTTTTGTGTGACCTGGCGTTTGGTTTTGATTTATGGTCGCTTCTTTAATAGGCGAGGAATTGTCGCCAAAATTGAGCAAGACCCAGAGACCAAGAATGAAAAAAAGGCCAAATAACTTAACTTTCATTCTGGTATCATAATTGATCGATCTTTTTCAAAGCAAGTAATACATTTTCATGCATTGCTTCTTAAACCCTATCAAATTGATCAACTGGTAAAAAGATACTTAAAGTAATTTAACAACCATCATTGTTTCATTAGAATACTCATGAGGGAAAATCTATGAGCAAATTACGTATTCTATTAGTTGAAAATATCCATCCGGTGGCCAAGCAGCGTTTGGAGGAAGAGGGCTTTGAAGTCGATCTTCTCACTCATGCGCCTTCAGAGGATGAGCTGATAAAAATTCTTCCAGGCTATTCGGCTTTAGGAATTAGATCGAAAACGGAAATAACGAAAAAGGTTTTAGAGAATAATAAACATCTCATTACGATTGGTTGTTTTTGTATTGGGACTAATCAAGTCGATCTTGAATCTGCCAAGGCTTGGGGTATTCCTGTTTTTAATGCTCCTCACTCGAATACGCGAAGTGTGGCCGAACTTGTGATCGCAGAGCTTGTTGTTCTTTCAAGACAGCTTGGAGATAGAAGTTCAAAGGCCCATCAAGGGGAGTGGATTAAATCAGCCGAAGGATCAAAAGAAGTTCGCGGTAAAACTTTAGGAATTGTTGGGTACGGCCATATTGGAAGCCAGGTCAGTATTCTGGCCGAGGCCATGGGCCTTCATGTTATTTTCTATGATTCTATGAAAAAACTTCCGCTTGGAAATGCTAAAAGAGCAGATAGCCTAGATGAACTTCTAGAAAACTCTGATTTTGTCACTCTACATGTGCCAGAGATTCCAGAGACAAAAAATATGATTAGCAAACGTGAACTTTCAAAAATGAAGGCAGGAAGTTATCTAATCAATGCGAGTCGTGGAACAGTGGTTGTTATTGAAGACCTCGTGAGTGCTTTAAAATCAAAGCATCTTGCAGGGTGTGCGATTGATGTGTTTCCCATGGAGCCTGCTTCAAATAAAGAAAAATTTCTCTCTCCACTTCAAAATCTCTCGAATGTGATTTTAACTCCACATATCGGAGGAAGTACTGAAGAAGCACAAAAAGCCATTGGTTATGAAGTGGCCGATAGCTTTAGAAGATATCTCAATATTGCCTCATCATCTGGGGCGGTGAATTTTCCGAATGTTGAGCTGGCGGTAAAGCAAGGAACTGCACGTCTTCTCAATGTACACAGAAATGAGCCCGGAGTTCTTGGAGAAATTAACGGCATTATCTCTAAAGCAGGGGCCAATATCGAGGGACAATATCTTTCGACAGATGAGAAGGTAGGGTATCTTGTGATGGATGTTCACTCTTCTCAAGTGACAACTCTGGCCGAGGAGATCGGAAAATTGCCTCGATCAATCAGAACAAGAGTTGTATATTAAGCAGGATTTAGCGAAAGGGACTGGTAGAATGAAAAAGACAATTTTAAGCGGTAGTACAGTGACAGGAGATTTGACTCTCGGAAACTATATTGGTGCCCTTAATAATTGGAAAAGCCTTCAGCAGGATTATGATTGCTATTATTTTCTGGCCGATCTTCATGCGCTAACAGTTCAACAAGACCCTAAAGTTCTTAAAGAGCGCACCTATAGTTTTTTTGCTCAGTACTTGGCCTTAGGTCTTGATCCACAAAAAAATACAATCTTTGTTCAGTCACACATTCCTGAACATACTCAACTCGCTTGGATTCTGACTTGCCTTACACCTATGGGTTACCTTAATCGCATGACTCAGTTTAAAGAGAAATCTGAGAAACATGTGAAAAATATCAACGCCGGTTTATTTACTTACCCCACTCTGATGGCAGCAGATATTCTTCTTTATCAAGCTGATCTTGTGCCAGTGGGTGAAGATCAGAGACAACATCTAGAGCTGTGTCGTGATATTGTTGGTTTTTTTGAGAACCGCTACGGCGAGGGAACTTTTAAGATGCCTGAAGCTTATGTCGGAAAAATGGGAGCGAGAATTATGTCGCTTCAGGATCCTACTAAAAAGATGTCCAAGTCAGATGAGAATGAAAAGAATTTCGTTTCCATTATTGATGACCCTAAAAAACTTGAAAAGAAAATTAAAGGGGCAGCAACTGATTCAGGAACAGAAATTAAATATGATGTTGAAAACAAGGCCGGTCTTTCAAACTTGATGACTATTTACTCTGTCCTAAGTGGAAAAACTTATGCTCAGATTGAAGCAGATTATATCGGTAAAATGTATGGTCATTTAAAAGTCGATCTGGCCGAGCTTGTCGTTGAGACGCTGAGACCTGTTCAAGAAAAATACCATGACCTCATGAAAAACCGTGACCATCTTGATGCGTTGATGAAGTCGGGAGCCGATCGCGCCCGCGGGCGTGCCACTGGTACCCTGAAGGCCGTGTATGAAAAAACGGGTCTTGTTTTATAGGATCTTTATCTAAAGAGATGATGTTTGATGAGACGTAGTTTGTCTCTTAAGCGTAATTTATGGCTCACCACTTTTCCGAGGTAGTCATCCATGCTGATAGGAAAATCCACTCCGAAATTAACCAGGTTTCTCGATTGCAGAAGCTTTGGAGTCACAATCCTATTTATATTCCACAAAAAGTGACAGACCAGTTTGTTTTCATTGTAGAAAACAATAATATCAAAGCGCTTGATCGTCTGATCTCCAACGGCCACCACAATTGGAGTTCCGATAGGCATGAGGGGCATCATTGAGCCAGAAACTATTGTTCCTTTAAATAATGGAAGTTGTTTGAGTTGATTAAATTCTTCTCGAGTCATATCTTTCCATTATAGCCACTTTTTCTTGGATGTTTACGGATGATTGGTGGCCCAAACAAAATAGACGTTTGCTGAAATAAAGAGAAATTGTCAGTTAAATCTTAAGGTTATAAATTCAATCTTGAGAGAGAACTTTTTAACCCAAAATTCTGTAAAAAAATCCTAACTCCATGTCATAATCCAAAATAATCAGTCGATAAGGAATTTATTAATATACTTAATAGCATGATTGGTAAAAATCGGACGATTATGATTGAATCAAAAGAGCCATTTAAGATTGATGTAAATTTTATTCTTCCTTTTATTGAATCAACACTGGAAGTTCTTAAAGTGACAGCATCTACCCAAGCGACAAAAGATAAGGTTTATATAAAAACTGGTAATGAACCAAGTGGAGACATTTCGGCTATTGTTTCAATGAATAGTCCGAAGTTTCTCGGTAGTTTTGCTATTTCATTTGAAGAGGCTTGCTTTCTTGAGATTGTCTCGAATATGCTCATGGAAGATTATAAAACCATCAATGAAGAGAACCGGGATGCCGTAGGCGAGATTTGTAACCAGGTTTTTGGGATGGCCAAAGCTCGCATGAATGATGAGATGGGACTCGATATTGCGAAAGCCATCCCCACTGTAATTGAAGGAAAAAAACATACCATCAAACATATGATTGACGGAAAATGTATAACGGTAAAATTTAATACAACAAAAGGTAGCTTTACTATTGAGGCGGTTGTTCAGTCCCTTGAATAGTATAAAGATATAAAGATATAGAGATATTGAGGAAATATTTATGGCTTTGGATCCAAAAATGAAAATTCTTATCGTGGACGACATGAGCACGATGAGGAAAATCGTAAAGAATATGCTTCAAAAAATGGGGTTCAGTGAATTTCAAGAAGCTCCAGATGGACAGCCTGCTTGGGAGCTTATTCAGCAAGCTGACCAATTGGGCAAGCCTTTTGGTCTTGTTGTTTCTGACTGGAACATGCCTGGAATGACTGGGCTTGATTTACTCAAAAATATTCGTTCAAACGAGAAAGTAAAATCGACTCCTTTTATCATGGTCACTGCTGAAGGAGACCAGGCGAATGTCATTGAAGCCGTCAAAGCTGGGGTGAATAATTTTGTCGTTAAGCCTTTTAGCCAGCAGATCTTTGAAGAAAAAATCAAAAAAGTTTTCAAGATAGCTTAACCGCTCAGGGCCTAATCCTTTAAAAATAGAAGGAATTGGGCCAATCTGTCATTTTCTTACAAGCTTTCAATCTTACTTCAACTCTGAGATAACTGTTGATCTATGGGGTCAACTATTTTTACCTTATTTATTTTGCTCTATGCGGCTACAAGTCTAGGACAAACATCTTTACCGGATATAGTTCTTCAAACTCGCCTAGATGACAACAACTCCCCCATGTTTATTGAGCAAGCCCGCTCAGTAATTATTAACAATGGCTTCAATGATCCTTACCGTTATCAGTTGAAAAGGCCCATCGAAGTTTCTCTTGATGAGGAAATCGGTGATGCTAGCGACGAATCTCAGGAATGGTTAAGACAACTTCAAGACTTTTTAAAAATTAAACTTTTTGAATCTCGCTATGATCTTCAGATTAATGATCTTGCTTATGACATCACTGACTACGATGTAAAACTTAAGGCCATGCGTGAGGATGGGGGATTCAACTTCACGGCCAGAAATTTAATTTATAAACCTAAATTAAGTGCTTCATCAATCAAGTTCATTGTATCACTAAATCGTTCGGGGAATCGCAAGCCAATATCTTTTGAGATTGCACTTATTAAACCCTATTTTCATATTAATAAAGAAGCATCCGTCGACATATCTATGAGCTGGGGGTCATTGCTGGCCAACTCAGGCTTTGATGTTCATTTCAAACAAGTCGATCTGACTAAATTATTTTTAGACTTGGCCGCAGATCCAGAAAGCTATGATTTTGACTGGGAGGATTTGGTTGTTCCTGATTTGAGCGTCAAGATCGGATCAAAGACACTTGTTATCGATCAGGAGAAGCTGAAAAATTATATTCGTGAAAGACGTGAAGAGTTTAAGTTGGCGATTATCGACCTCATTGTGACGCAGAAAAGATTGAGAGAGAGCGAAAAATTCTTAATAACACCTGATGTGAAATTTTCTATTCCAAGAGAGTTTGGGTTTCATTCGGATATTAACGGTGAGTTTTATATTGAAAGAGATGAGCTTATTTCAACTTATGTGATTCGCCATGAACTCACTGGAGTGTTCTGTCTTCCAGTCATCCTCAATACTGGATTTGGAACAAAGACTTGTGAAGGACTTCGAAAGCCAATGGCCCCACGTCGCCAAATTACTCAATCTCAACACAAACAGTCTATCAAGATGTTCAGTGAACTTTTTGAAGAGCAAAACGCCAGTATTGGGCTATCTGTGAGTGAAGATTATATTAATCGTCTTCTGCGCTCGATTGTAGAGGGGGGACTTTTTGATATGAATGGAAAGGAATTCTCGCTAGGTCCACAAAAGGCATTCGCTCTCAGTGATGTCGAAGGTAAAGAATTCTCTCTTTATGTGGATATCATCTATAAGACGACCCGCGGGCAACGACTTCTCCTTGGTAAAAAAGAACTTCGCTTTCCTGTAAAACTCATGGCCAAGTTAAGTATCGAGCATAAGGACGAGGTTCCTTTTTTAATGATTGATATTTCTCGTGATGCTTCTACGGATGAACTCCTTCGTCATGGACTTTCAAAATTTGGTCTTGTGTCTAATATCAGTTCGTCACGTTTCAAGAAGAAGGTGATTAAAGCGATCAAGAAGGAAGTGGCAGATTTTGTTGGTAAACGTTTGGTCGAGGTTGATCTTAAGGAACTCAAGGGCTCATACTTAGAAAATATGCAATTTATGGCCGATGGACAAGGTCGGGCCATGGCCATCATTAAGCTCACAAGATAAACTGTTCTCCTTGAAGGAGAATAGTCCCCATGACAAAAATCACAGTTAGTCCCGAGGCCCAACTTAAAGAATTAAAGCGCGGTTGTTTTGAAATCGTTCCAGAGGAAGATTTTCTTAAAAAACTGAAAAAGTCATTCGATGAACAGAAGCCACTTAAAATTAAGCTAGGGGCCGATCCTTCAAGACCAGATATTCACCTTGGCCACACTGTTATCCTTAATAAACTTAAACTTCTTCAAGATTTTGGCCACGAGATTGTATTTTTGATTGGTGATTATACCGCCCAGATCGGAGATCCAACTGGTAAAAATAAAACACGCCCAATTTTAACTCCTGAAGAGGTAGTAGAGAACGGTAAAACTTATCAAGAACAAATCGGAAAAATTCTAGATCTTTCAAAAACAAAAGTTGTCTTTAATGGTGACTGGTTAGGAAAGCTTTCTGGAATTGATATGATTAAGCTCATGAGTAAGGCCACTGTGGGGATGATGATTGAGCGCGAGGATTTTCATAAACGTTACACGAATCAAGAGCCGATTTATCTTCATGAGTTCACTTATCCGCTTCTTCAAGGTTATGACTCTGTTCATTTGAAAACGGATTTGGAGCTTGGGGGAACAGATCAGACCTTTAACCTCATGATGGGACGCCATTTGCAAAAAGCCCACGATCAGGCCCCACAATGTATTATGACCATGCCACTTCTAGAAGGATTGGATGGTGTGAACAAAATGTCAAAGTCTCTGGATAATTATATTTCCCTGACAGATACAGCGACAAATATGTTTGGAAAAATGATGTCTATTTCTGATGAGTTGATGAAGAAGTATTATCTTCTTCTTTCTCGTCGTCCGACGGCTGAAATTGAAAAAATTATTGCAGGGTTAACGGATGGCTCACTTCATCCCATGATCGCTAAAAAAGATATCGCTGAAGAGATTACAGGATATTATCATGGAGCGGCTGCTGGCAAAGAAGAGCGTGATAAGTTTGAGGCCCGTTTTACAAAAAAACAGATCCCTGATGATATTCAGATTGTGGCCAAGCCAGCTGGGGCTGTGAATCTTCTGGATCTGATGGTTGAACTCTCACTTATCAAATCAAAAGGGGAGGGACGTCGTTTGCTTCAACAAAATGCTGTTCAGGTTAATTTTGAAAAACATGCAACAGATACACTGGATCTGAGCGCTGGTAGTGAGCTGATTGTTAAAGTAGGTAAACTTCGTATCTTTAAATTAATTGTTGGTTAGTAAGAAGAAGTTCCCACTAGGCCTTTAACGATTTCAATTCCTGAGCTGGTGCCAAGTCTGGTGGCGCCAGCATCAATCATCGCTTTGGCGGTAGCAAAATCTCTAATTCCACCACTGGCCTTCACACCCATCGTTGGGCCTACTGCTTGTCTCATAAGTTTTACATCTTCAATCGTGGCCCCTCCTGTCGAGAAACCAGTAGAAGTTTTCACAAAGTCTGCTTTGGCCATTACGGCCAATTCACAGGCCTTGACTTTCTCTGCGTCTGAGAGAAGACATGTTTCAAGAATGACTTTAAGCAGAGATCCTTGCTTATGACAAAGATCAACAAGGGACTTGATATCTTCAAAGACATAGGACTCTTCATTGGATTTCAAGGCCGAGATATTCAAAACCATATCAATTTCACGGGCCCCTTCTGTCATGGCCTTGAGGGCCTCAAATCGTTTTGTTTCAAGAGTAGAAGCTCCCAAGGGAAAGCCAACAACTGTACAAATTTTAACACTGGTTCCTTGGAGGAGGGCCACACATTGTTTAACGAAATAAGAGTTTACGCAAACGGCAGCAAATTTATATTCCATTGCCTCACGACAAAGTTTTTCAATATCCTGGTGAGTGGCAGTTGGTTTAAGAAGGGTATGGTCAATAAATTGATTGATCAGTTTCATTAGAGCCTCGGGTCTGTGTCTTTCACAATAGGTTTGTCTTTAAAACGATTAAAAAAATCAATAAAGTCTGGGCGTTTGGAGAAATCGGCTAACTCTCTAAACATCGCCCAATCAATAAAACATGATAACGAAATACTAACAAAATTCCAATGCTGAGATTTCTCAGTTTTTAAATATGTTTTTGATAGATAATCAAGAACACTTTCAATTCGATCTTTTTGTCGCTGCACATACATATAAGGCTCATTGATATTCATTCCTGAACGTTTCATGAGTGCCAGGGCCACACCCGCATCAAGCATTCCATCAATAGCCGTTACGATATTTTCATCTTCCCAGTCTGTAGCAAAGAGCTGATGCTTTTGGTTGAGGTAGTTAAAAATTTGTCGTGAGTCCCAAATGGCCTTATCCCCATCAAGAAGAACAGGGATGCGGTTAGTGGGGTTGAGTTTGTTCAATTCAACCCCATCAACACCTTCATAAATATTGAGTTCCCTAAATTCATAGGGAAAGCTCTCGAGAAGTAGTCGAATTTTTCTGACATAAGGCGAAGGCTTAGAGCCTATAACAACATAACTCATTACTTACCTTTTTTTAAGTTCAACCGATTTAACGATTTGATCTACTGAAGGTGTTTCACCTGGGCGAATATCGCCTTTTACAACCCAAATTTGAGACGGCTTTTCTGGATTTCGTAAATAACTTAAAATCACTTCACCTTCAGCATCAATAGTTTGAACAACAGTGATAGCGTCAGGTTCAGCGGCTCCGATCCCCATGACCTCTTGCTGACGGCCATACTTATAAGAGAATTCTTCCCGAAGTTGTTTTAATCGGCCAAGGTCCACATCTTTGCGTGCTCTTCTTGCTCCAACAACAACTCGAGATTTAAGAAGGGCCTGCAGCTCAGGAAGTTTATGTTGCCCGTAAGGGGCCACAACCATCGCTCCCATAGAGAAGGCCTTGCCAACTTCTCGATTTTTTGAAGTAGAGTAGCCGTAACTGATACCATACATCGGCCCTGTTTCTGAATGGTCTCGTGCCATCTGGACTAGGCCTTGATCGAACATATCATCATTATACTTTTTGAAATCTTCAATAGCCGCGGCCCTAATCGTTTCAGGAGAAGATTTTCCTCGGATTTTTCCAAGCACAGCATTTGAGGCCATGTGAGAATCAAACTCTTGGAACATATCGATGATTTCAGTTTCTGTTTTTTCATGTGTTTTTGAGGCCAGACCACGCCATGTCACATCATCGTCGTACCATGTTTTCATTTTGAAATTATAAGCCTCAATGTCATCAAAGGTATTTCGTCCATACATTTGAAGGAAGTCGTCATCGATAAAGCCCAGCTCTAATCGCTCTAGACCTTCTTTCTTATGATCGAAATACAAATTGTTCTTTTTAAAGATCTCAGTGGCCTCTTGGTTAATTTCATCCCAAGCCTTTATCGGATCTTGATTGAGTTTGGCCGCTAGGTCAGGTTTGCGTTTAATAATCTCGCGATAAACTCTTGGGTCAATATACTCAACTCCGTCCATACTTACAGCGAGTTTACTTCCGGCTTTTTTCATCTCCATCTTGATTCCTGGACGTGTATAAGGAGTCACAAGTTCAAGAGAGTTTTCTAGAGGAAGATTAAAACGAAGGCGTTCAGCCATATCATCCATTAAATAATCTGATGATAAAATCCCGTGCTTAATAACTTTTCTCCATTCTGCCTGACTTGTATAAAGATCGGCATTAGGATCGAGAATACGTGGAGGCGGGAAGCCTTCTTTCATTAATGGATAATAAAGAGCAAATTCACGCGTTGAACGTCCATTTCCATTTGAAAGAGGATGAATGGAGACGAGATCACGTTGAAAATCTGCGACCATATCGGCCAGCTCATCAAGTTTTTCTGGAGAGTTGATTTCTCCAAGGGCTGCTCGACTTTTATTATACCTAGCGATTCTTTCTTCAGTGAGAGCATCCACTAGTTTTCTTGTAAGCTCTTTCTGATTACCCACTGAATTTAATTTGTATTCCATTAAGGCCTTATAAGTATCTGGGTGTGAGGTCTTAATGAGAGCAAGAGCTTCATCTTTAACTTTATCCGCATTGGCATACCAAATTTGCCCTGTGTTTTTACCACCAATACTTGATTTTGATTCCCAGATAATGTAAGGGTTTTCATTCAGAACTTTCACAACGTCATCAGAAATTTCATGCCCTTTTGGAACGTTTCCGTACCAGCTTCCATCACGGACTTTCCCCATCATATCTGGAGTGACTTTTTCAACTCCACCTTTCATCATTTGAGAGTGGATATCGATAAGTGTCTCTTTTGACATCTCAGGATTTTTTGTTTGAAGCATTTTTCGTGCATCTTTATAGTTATCAAAAGCTTTCTGTTCATAACGTTCAAAAATACGCACACCACCAAGTTCTTTTTGTGACATCATCAGTTCCATAAAGTCACCTTTGGCGTGCTTGTAATCGATAAAATAAATGGCATCGAGGTTATCCACCATTTGTGTAAGTTCTTTATCTGAAGGAGATTTCTTTCCACCCATCAGTTTTTGTAGGAAATTTCTATCATCAGGTTTTGCCTTCAATCTTTCAGTAAGACCTTTAATGACTTCTTCTCGGCGAGCGGCGTAGTCTTTTTTGAGGAGAGTGATTCCATGTTCATCAAAGAAAATACCTGAATGTTTAATCAATTGTCTGACAGGCGGTCGTCCAACGAGACCTGATCTGATAAGAAGTTCAGCCTCTTGTTCAGACAGACCAGCAGAGCGGAGAATCGTTGTCTTTTCTCTCAGCTCACTCCATGTATATTCATAAACTCCACCATTTTTTTGGCCAACTTTATGGGCCTTAAGAATGGCTTCGCGAACTGCTTTAGGATCAAGTTTACTATCTTCGACTTTGAGAAGAAGAAGTGATTTCTCCACTCTTTCAGCATCATCAAGAGCAGCATTCTCTAGAACTCTCTCTGGAAGGAAAGTTTCATCTAGGTTAACAACTTTTTGACGAATACGACTTGATGTATGTTGAAGATACTCTTGAGTCAGTTGGTTGCGGAGAGTTTCATTATCAATCTTACCAATAGATTCAAGAAGCTCTTTCTCGGCCTTGACAATTTCTTCAGGTCCGATTTTCTTTGCGAGATTGCCGTAATGAAGTTCAGGATAAAGCTCATCAACAATCTGATTCAGTTTAACTGAATTATTTGTTTTAAATGATGAAACAATCTCGCCACGCTTCACATTAATGGCCTGAGTTCTCAGTTTCTCTTGAGCTTCTACAACGAGAGTAGGCTTCACGTCATCAGTGGCATGTGAGGCACGAACAACAGCAGAATAGGCTTCATCTGTTTTCTGAAGAGCCGAAGCTGATTTGGCCGTGGCCGTGACAGCAAGTCCACCAGTCACTTGAGCTTTTGATAAAACGACTTTAAAGGCCTTATCAAATGTTTTTTGTCCAAGCTTGAACGCTTTAATCGTCATTGAGTTTTCAATTGGCCAGATAGCAATCTTAGCGCTGGTTTTAACAGCGTTGGCAGAGAAAGCGATGACTCTTCCTGTCTTTGTTTCTACCATCCAAATTTTTGACGAGGCCATCAGTTTAGAAAGAGAGCTTTGGGCCCCTTTATAAAGTTTGGCCGATGGGCGAACAAGATGTTTCCCAATCTTTGTAAGAAGTGAATTAAGAACCTGGGCCGTTTTTGAGACAACCTTCGTTGAAAGGATTACTTTTTTTGCCGCTGAGGCCTTGCTCATGACTTCTTCAGCAACTTTTGATTTTTTGACTGCGGCTATAAGTTTATTGGAGACTTTGAATCCTTTGGCAATTTTGGCGGCACCAGAAGCTCCGTATTTAGCAGCAGTAACAAGACCGCCAGTTAAAAAAGCTGGAACAATTTCGGCCGCAATATATCCAACAGCATTACAAAGACCCGAGATCATTGTTTTACATGGAAGACAATCAATACCATCAGACGGCTGAAGACACTGAGAAAAGTGAGGTGTGCCTGACCACTTCTGACAGAACACATCGTTTTTCACCCAAGACTTGATGGCTTCAACTAGTCCTGTCCAAACCTTTTTCATTGTTCCGCCAAAATCTTTGCGGAGCATTTGGAAGACGCCTTCTTCTTCAGAAGCCTTGGCCATTGCTAGCTGAGCACTCGAAGAAGCATCTTCAGCATCAGTTACCCAATTCCAAAACTCAATTGCTTTTTTACCAACATATTTTCCAGCATCTTTGAGAAGACCCCAGATCCCTTCAAAAAAACTAAAAACAGATTTTACAAAGGCCGTGGCCAATTGAACTAAACAACTATCTTGTCCAACGCTACAACCTGACTTCTTAAGACTAGAAGGCATAAGAAGATCGGCCACAGGTCCGGCCATTGTCATAGCAGAAGCTGTGATGGCACATAAAGCATCAGAGCCACATTTATTTTGAACTTCTTTTTTCTTTTGAGGGGTACAAGAGAGTTTTTCTTCAACTGCACCAATAGCCTCAAGGCCTGTCCCAGTTAAACCAACATCAGCAGTTCTTTTTTTACCAGAGCATTCACCTGATTCTGCACACTGCTGATCTTGCAGCCAACGTTGTACAGCAACGAGTTTATTACGAGTGGCCTCCATTTCAATAAAAATACCCCAACAGCTTTCTGAAACGGGATTATTTTCAAAATGGGCCTTCAGTTGTTTTTCTGAAAGATTTTTACCTTTTGGTAGACAAGATTTTTTGTATCCTTCATTTTCTAAGGCTTCAAGTTTAGCAATAAGCCCATCAACACATTTGCCTTCCTTACAATCTCTCTCTGGCTTAAAGGCATTGGATGTCGTTGTTGTTTTCTTTTTGGCCTGAGCATAAACAGGGGCTGAATAGGGAAGTGATGTTAATAAAAGACACAGAGATAGAAAAAAATTGATTGTTGTTCTGAGAGCTGTCTTCATTATACGCCCTCCCCACAATCAATATGTTTGATAAGATCTTCAAATTCTTTCTCATGAACTTTATTTTCTTCGAGTCTTAAACTCTTGCTAAAATACATCTTCCCTTTGCACTCAATATAAAAGCTATGTTCAACGTAGATTTTTTCTTCATTTTTATAACTAAAACCTACTTGATGAATTTTATGGCCATAAAGATTTGACCAAAAACGATAAGGAATGAATCCTTGAACTGTAGACTCAGTCTTTTGGGCCCATGTCTTTTTCATCTTTTCATAATCACGCATTCCAGCGGCGATATTAGTTGTATCAAAACTGATATCAGCGCCAGTGGCCGCGAAAGTGATGTTTGAGCGTTGTCCATTTTTCTTAGGTGAGAAGTACATATAAGGAATACCGAACATATCCTTACCCATTTCCCAGTCCTCTTTTTCAACGGTGATGAGTGTTCCGCTTTTATGGGGCATAGTGAGGTCTTTAGCAAAGGCCACCATAGAAAAAACAGAAAGTGCAAAACCAGCAAGGGACTTAATCACCTTGTCCTCCTTATGGACATAAAATCTCAGTGTTACCTATCGGAGAACAGTGCTTATTCTTAAGAGAGAAGGAGTGTCGAAAGTTTAGACAGTGCGGGTAAAAACTATACAGGCCCTAGACAATGAACAAATTCTAAATGACCAAAATTGTTACAGCCTCTTTGGCATGGTTATTGAAGTGTAATTAGCAAACAATAACCAATTTCCGGGGGGAAATATGAAACGTTCTACAATTAGTTTTGCACTTACTTTAGTCATGGCCATAGGATTCGCAGTCAGTTGTGGTAAAGATAGTAAAGGCGGCAGCGGTGGAGGTGTTGGAACCTCACTTATAACATCGGGTCTACCTCAGTCCTCTGTTGATGTCGTGAATAGTTTTAACTCTTGGTACACTTCGGGCAATGAGGGAAGTGGTGGTTTAGTAAATTCAGGTTTCTTAGGAACAGCAGGAAATTATGAATTAACTCGATCGGCTTCAACAAGTGGCCAGGGTGGAAATTGTGAACAAAAACCAATTAAAGTTTTTGGAACAATCATTGGATACTACACAGTTTGCTCTAGTAGTTCATCTAATGGAAGTACTAATGGAGTGAAGTCAACGGTTACAGTGACTGCTGGTCAGGCAAAGTCAGCTAACGCTACCTTGGCTTCAATTGCAGCGAGTACCGCTGGAACACTTGTTGATGCACAATTTAACGGTCAGGCGTATAATCTTTCTTTTAGAAGAGCTGACAATAGCGTTGTGGTTTATGTTATTGATGTTCGTTACCATTCAGCATTCCAACCAATGCAGGTAATCGAGGTACCAACTTCAGGTCAAAGCACAACAACAACTTTGACGTATATTCAAAAATTAAATTAAGTTGATTAATACTAAAAGGGGTCCTTCACAGGGCCCTTTTTTTATTTCACTAAAATGCTCAACAATTAGACAGCTTAATTCCTGCATTTCTTGTCCAACTTCCCTTCTTTTAAGTGCCATTCTCGGTTAAACTATATCTGACTTTGTTTAACAATTTGCGAGGTACGTTTATGGGATATTACAAGGCCGATCTGAGAGACATCGAATTCAATCTAACTGAACTCCTAAAAATTCAAAATTGGTCAGACTATGGTCTAGGTGAAGCTGACATCAAGGATATCCTTAATCAATATAATAAATTTGTTGAGAACGAAGTTTTTCCTTCGCGTGAAGCTTCAGATGCTATTGGTGTAAAACACGTGAATGGCAAAGTGATTGTGCCTGAAGTTCTTCGTGGACCTCAAAAAGGTTTCTATGAGCAAGGATGGTTTGCTCTTGGTTTTCCCGCTGAAATTGGTGGAACTCCAGTTCCTGAAGCTCTCCAAGTGGCCTGTGTGTCTCTTGCAACAGGAGCTAATTGTGGTTGGATGATGTATCCAGGTCTTTCTCGTGCTGCTCTTAACGTGATCAATCTTAAAGGTGATGAGTTTATGAAAACTCATATCATTCCTAAGATGATGGAAGGAGCTTGGGGTGGGACAATGTGTTTGACTGAAGCAGGAGCTGGGTCAGATGTGGGAGCTCTTCGCTCAACAGCGAAACCTCTTGGGAATGGAAAGTATTCAATAAATGGGACTAAAATTTTCATTTCATCTGGTGAATCAGATCTTTATGAAAATAATATTCATCTTGTTCTTGCTCGTACTCCAAGTGGAGCAGAAGGAACGAAAGGGATTTCTCTTTTTGTTGTTCCAAGATTTAAAATCAATGACGATGGCTCAATGGGTGGAGATAACGCTGTTGTATGCTCAAAAATTGAGCACAAAATGGGAATCCATGCTTCTGCGACATGTGAACTTCAATTCACAAACTCTGAAGGCTGGCTTATTGGTGGAGAATTTCATGGGATGGAGACAATGTTCATCATGATGAATGAAGCTCGTCTTTACTGTGGAATTCAAGGTGAATCTCAGGCCAATCTTGCGTATGAGATGGCGCTTAAATATACTAAAGAGCGTGGACAATTTGGAAAAGAAATTATCAACCATCCGGATGTTCGTCGTAATCTTCTCCGCATGCGTGCACTTTCTCGTGGGATGCGTGCCCTTTGCCTTTACACAGGTAATCTTTTTAATGAGGCTCACAAAGATGCAAAATATGAGGGGATCATTGGTCTCATGACTCCGATCTGTAAGGCCTATTGTTCTGAGCAAGGTTTTCAAGTTGCCGTTGAAGCTGTTCAGGCCCATGGTGGTTATGGATATTGCTCTGAGTACGGAGTAGAGCAGTTTGTTCGTGATACAAAAATTGCCACAATCTACGAAGGGACAAACGGAATTCAGGCCATCGACTTTGTAATGAGAAAAATTCTTAAAGATGGTGGTAAGGCCCTTCGTGAACTCACTCAAGAAATCGTTACTTCAGTTCAAAAACTTGATGATACGAAATATAAGCGTGAAAAAGAGATGTTTGGAAAAGTTCTGGCCAGTGCTCAGGCGATCATTCAAACTATTTCTGGCCATGCGCAAAAGAATCAGTTCAATCCAGTTCTTCAAAACTGTACTGATTTTCTCCAGTTTGCGTCACAGCTTGTTGTGGCATGGCGTTTACTCGAGTCAGCGCTTCTAGCAGAGCAAAAACTTGCGGGAGCCGCTGGTGATGAGAAAAAATATTTAGAGTCTAAGATCGTGGATTTTAAAGTTTACTGCTCGCATTACCTCGTTCACAACCTCTCAATCGCCAAGACAATCACTGATTTCACAGAGGATCTGTCAGCGCTGGAGATTTAAGTTTAATCGTGCTACACTTTAGATAATTTAAATTTAAAAGGTTACTAAAGTGTTAAAAAATCGTGTCTTTGAAGTTGCGCAGAAGTTCTCTGCGCAACCTCATGGCAGTTCCGACTATGATAAAGATGGCATCTTTGTCATGGGAACAACTGATCATGAGTATGTTCCATTTTCTTATCTCCAAAAAGAAATTCCTGAAATTGAGGGTCTGTCTGACTTGAAGGCCGTAGGCTTTGTTTTCAGTTCTTACGACTATCTTGAGATTGGTGAGTTTGATAAATGGTATCAAGATCGTTTCAATAAAAGGCTCTCGTCTAAAACGATGAAGTCTGTTGGGATCCTTCATTACCCAGATCACAAAACTATTTTTGATACAGTTGAAGTGGTTCATCAAACTTTTCAAATTCTTCATGACCACAAAGTTTTGATGAATGGAAAAAATCTTCCTGTGCAATTAGGGGAGTGGTACGCCAAGATTATCTTTGGTCTTCATCAAATTAAGTCAGCTTCTCAGCGAGGATTTGATTTCAGAACTGAAGGTGGGAAAACAGTTGAGGTTAAAGTTCATTGGCATGATGCTACCTCACCTAAAGGTGTAAAAATTAAAAAGTCTCTAGCTGAGCTTTCTGATTATTGCATCATCATGTACGTCGCAAAAAATTTCACGATCAGAGATATTCTTTTCTTGGACTCTGAATTCATCTTAAGAAAATTTGATACGAAAGGGCACACGATCTTTTTAAAGGATCAAGATGTCACTGGTTACTTCTTCTCAAAATCTGATAAGCACTATGATAAAGTGGCCAACAAAACGGCGCTTCTGCAGTTTGCAAGTCCGACACTTGCCATGAAAATGGAAGAGAGATTGAATTCTTAATAATTACAGTACAGTGTAATAAAGAATCAATTTGTAGTCGTTTTATTCAATTATTTGCAATCGTCTGTAGTATATTCAATATTATTAAATAACTTATTTTTAATAAATTGATATTTCTTTGGGCATTTCTCTTTGAATTTTTCAGGGGCATATCTGTATACAGTTGCTGATTCTGCAAAATCTTCGCTTGAGTTCTTCTTTGCATAATTTGTAGCAAAGCATTCTTTTTCTAGATCATACTCCCAGCTCTTACCATTATTTTTTGATGACCATCCAGATAATGCTCTCCAGTCTTTTGATTCGCATATCTCATTTTTATGAGAGGAAATATTATGAATTAGTTCATGATAAATGGCGAACTGTCTTTGGGCACGGCTCTGTTCAACCCATTTGTTAAAAACAATGATTGATGCGTTCGCAATATTTGTAGGAATATCTTTTTTCAATACCATGTGAATTATGGGTTTGTTTTTAAAGAGCGATTGATAGTCTTTGGGAAGATCAGCAATGGCCATAATTATATCATCGATCTCATCTATTTTAAATCTTTCTGCAGTCATATCTTCATCGCTGTATGCCAGCTCCGAACTATTAATGCCATATCTCATTTTAAGATATAAAATTTTTGTTCCAAGTTCGTCACCCCAAATCTTTTTCACCGCACATAAAGCTTTTGCACACGATGGGTTTATAGAATACTTAGATTGTATTTGAGTTTGATTTTCTTTCATTAAAGTATTAAAGAAAAAATCTTTATTTGTCGTCAGATCTTTGAATGCCTCTATTGCAATCGGGGATTCATTTTTAATTGAAACACCGTTAATAATTTCAGTTTTAATCAGAGAGGTATTTCCGTTTATAAATGATTCCATCTCTTTGAGTGATGGGGCTGACTTTGTTTTACAGCGAGCGTTCATTATTTCTTCATCTGAAGGACGTGGAAGGAGCACTTGATCAAGAACCTGAGTCAGATCATTTGTTTTTAAAGGTAAAATGACAGACTCCTCACATTTAGGAGAAGAAAAGGCGATGAGGGTGCTAAGAAATAAAAGGATGACTAACATATTAACTTATCGACATAAAATGATCAGACTTAATGCCTACTACCGTTTTAAAGGTAGCAGGCATTATGATTAGCTTAAGCGGCGTCTTGATCTGTTTTAGGAATTTCAGGAATGAAATCCTCGGCAAAAATCTCTTTTCGTTTTTCAATTTCAACTTTGAGAGCCGCATAAATTCCGAAGAGTCCGAGTCCCGTATAAGCAAGAACAGTGATGGTCATTCCTACTTTACCAAACATCGCACCCACAAAACCTGCAATCATTCCAAAGAAGCAGAACGCATAGAAGAGTTTGGCCGAACTAAAAACAATATTAAAAATACTATTTACCTTAGGTGAGAGAAAGCGAGGAGAGAAAAATCCTGCAGCTCCTCCTGCTAGAAACAGCATTGAGTAAGTTCCATTGGCCCCGAAAGATCCAATAAGTTTAGCGATACCTGCTCCTACAACTGCTCCAAGAAAGGCCATATACCATCTGTTCTTATGAGCAAATCCGGCTTGGGCCATTTGCTTATAATCTTGAAGAGATTGTGCTTGTGGATATTCAACAACGTTCTGGCAAGTTGAGCATCTCAGCTCATACTTTCCTCCGGCCATTGTTTCAACTAAGCTTGAGCTTGCTCCGGCCATCTGATTTGTCTGATGCTTATTTTGCATCAGCCTGAGTTCGGCCGTAATAGGTCTTCCATTACTTTTATCATTCTCATACTGAACTTGATCCGCCACCATTCCGGTGAGCTTTGTCGTTGCTCCGGCGAGTCCGGCCGCAATTTTTACGGATTGCTTTTCATGAACATGATAATTTTCTACTGATTTACACTGGGGACAATAACAATGCTCCATTAACGTTCCTTTTTTGATTGTCGTTGGAGTCTTGTCGGAAGGTTGAGTTTTTAAATCGACTTAATATTTCTTAAGATTTCCTAGGAGAAAAGGTTTACTCGAAAGTGCTTTTTTTCTTTCTTCTCTAATCTATATCCTATGATTCAGATGAGTTAAGTCATTCGCTTCGTTTCGCCCCTCTTGCATGGTCGTACAATATTTTTATTGACTAGTACGTCTTTGGGGCGTATTTTAAAAGGAAGTAGGACTTGGATAAAGTGGATTTTGAGCTTGTCAGGAAAAAGCTTAATAAACTACCGGATCATGTGAGGACAAAATTATTCTCTTGGGCAATGGCAGTTGAACTTGAAGGAATAAACTCTATTCGTAAATTGCCTAGATATCATGATGAACCCTTGAAGGGCAAAAGACTGGGACAACGTTCAATAAGGCTCTCAGTCTCTTATAGGGCCATTTATGAAGAGTATATGGATGGTCAAATAAATATCATTGAAGTGATCGAGGTTAACAAACATGAGTACTAAAAATAAAATTCTTACAGTGACAGACCTTCAGAAAACCTTTGGGAAAATAACTTTTGGCAAACTTCTCGAGTCACATCGACTTTCTATAGATCTGACTCAAAAAGAGCTTTCAAAGACTCTTGGAATTTCAGCATCTAGTCTTTGTGATTTAGAGAGAGAGCGTAAAATTCCCTCTCCTGGGAGAGCTGCAAAGATTGCAAAAAAACTAAAAGTCAGTGTGAAGCTTTTTGTTGAAATTGCTCTTCAAGATCAACTAGAGGCTGAAGGTCTTGGTGAACTTAAAGTTTCTGTTGCTTAGACAGAAATCCTTCACAGCAATAGACAAGCTGTTGATAAACCGCCTCAAAATCATTGATATCACCATAATAGGGATCAGGGACGATCTCTGGATGATTTGGCCTTGGATCATAATCAGTGATGATTCTGACTTTATTTTTTTCTTCATCGGTTTTTGCTAATTTAAGAATATTGGCCAAATTTGATTTATCCATCACAAGGATATGATCAAAATTTTTAAAATCATCCCGAGTAAATTGTCTCCCCTTATGAACAAGTTGATGGCCATGATTGAGGGCCACTTGTCTTGAGCGTGAATCTGGTAAATCACCAATGTGATAAGAGGCAGTGCCAGCAGAATCGATATGGTAAAAATCTGCCTGTCCAATTTTGGAAACAAGATGTTTCATCACTCCTTCAGCTAGGGGAGAGCGACAAATATTTCCAAGACACACCATCAAAATTTTTGTTTTCATGATTTTATTTTATAACGCTAAAATAGAGTGATGGAAATGAAACTTAAAACCGTTCTTATTACTCTGCTATTGACCATGATTTCATGTTCATCACCTAAAGAAGTTGTCCAAGGTTATGAGGGGGCTCTTCTAGCAAAGGCGCAAAAAGCAGTGCAAGGAAAATCTCCCGCTCAGGTCTTGAAGCTATTGGGGACACCTGCTGTTCAAGGTCTATGCCGCAAATGTGGCCCACGTGGTTTGTATCGTATGGTTTATCTTACTAAAGACATGAGCCGTTTTTATCTCGAGCTTTCTTATAATACTGATCAAACTATTGATTGTGTTGTGCTGGACTTTAATCCTGACCTTAAGTTAAAGCGGTATGTTTTTGATTCTAAAAAAGGAATTCATCAAAACGCGAACTGTAATCGCAAAGGTGGAGCGATCTTAGAGCTTCAGCAGATTATGGAGTTAGAAGAGAAAGAAGCGGCAGCTACCAAAAGGTAGCTGGCACCTTTTGGTAATTAGAATAAATCGTATTCAGCAAGACGACACTCGATATCCCCGTTAAAGAGAATATGGCGCTTTTTCGTGCGAAGGCCAACGGACTTAAGTAAATCCATTTCTCCCACAAGAAGAGCTGCGCGATGACCTTTGAATTGTTTCTTCCAAAGATCGCCGAGATTTTTGTAAAGCTCTTTTAGTTTTTCAATTTCACCTGGATTTAAACGCTCACCATAAGGAGGGTTGACGAAGAAATAATTTTTTCCCTCTACTGGAGCCGAATCAAGAGCATCTTCGTTTGAGACTTCAATGATTTTATCAAGACGAGCTTTCTTGAAATTGGCCAAGGTAGATTCAAGAGTATATTTACTAATATCATTAGCAAGGAATCTCACGGGAGACTTCTCAAGTTTTTTAAGTCCTTCGCGAGTTTTGGTTTCAATCTCTTTTAAGAGGAGCTCAAAATTTTCTTTCAGTTTCTCATCTTTTTTAAACCACTGTGTGTTCACAAAACACCAAGAACGAAGCCCTGGATTTTTTCTGTATTGTTCTACTTTCAAATAACTCGGTGGAATATCAGCGGCGATAAGGCAGGCCTCAACTGAAAATGTTCCTGATCCTGTCATGGCATCAAGAAAGTTTTCTGTCTTGGGGTCCCACTTGATGAGTTTTAAAATTCCCGCAGCTAAGTTTTCTTTTACAGGGGCTTCAGTACTGGCCACGCGGTAACCACGCTGGTTCAGAGGCTCACCACAAAGATCATACAGGAGGATAGCTCGGTAAGGACGGGCCCCTTCCTCATCGAATTCAATGCGAAGAAGGAATTGAATATCAGCGGCGTCTTTAGAGACACTCGGGCGCTCTTTTTCATAGTGGCGAAAGTAATCTACGATAGCGTCTTTAAGTTTAAGAGTCGTGAATTGTGAGTTGGTAAAGAACTCACGGTCACGAGGAAGGTCCCCATAAATAGTCGTAATTTTAAAAGTTTGGTGAACATCTAAGAGGGACTTCCACTTAATTTCTGTGGCCTCATGATAAAGATCCTTCTCATGGCTGGCCTCCATATCATAGAGGTACTTGAAAACACGACTAGCTATGCGTGAATAAAGAAGAACCTTAAGAGCGATCTCATGATAGGCCTCAAATTTTACCCCGCCACGCACAATAGTGGTGTCCTTCACTCCAAATGATAGGATTTCTTCAGAGAGCACCTCTTCAAGACCGGTGGGACAAGAGGCGAAGTATTCAAAACGGTATTTGTTCATTAGGCAAACCTTAGATAAGTCTTTGAAAAACCAACCTTCAACTTGAGTCTAGGGGCTTTCAGTGTTAGTGTGTGGGGATATTTAACATCACAGACAAAGGATGACCAGATGAACGACAACTTCTCTACCGGTACTTATGCAAATTCTACACGCTTAAAATATAAAGTGAGAGATATCTCCCTAGCTGACTGGGGACGTAAGGAAATTAAACTGGCAGAAGCAGAGATGCCAGGGCTTATGAGCCTACGTGCTGAATTCGGAAAAACAAAGCCACTTAAAGGTTCAAGAATCGCTGGATGTCTTCACATGACAATTCAAACAGCAGTTCTTATTGAAACTCTTGTTGAGCTTGGAGCTGATGTCACTTGGTCATCATGTAATATCTTCTCAACTCAAGACCACGCTGCTGCGGCCATTGCTGCTGCTGGAATTCCTGTTTATGCTTGGAAAGGAATGAATGAAGAAGATTTCAACTGGTGTATCCATGAGACAATTTTCTTTGGTGATAAGAAAGAACCACTTAATATGATCCTTGATGATGGTGGGGATCTTACAGAGATGGTTCTTGCTAAATATCCTGAGCTTTATAAAGGCATCAAAGGTATTTCAGAAGAAACAACGACGGGTGTGCACCGTCTTTACGAACTTGCTAAGCAAGGAAAACTTCCTGTTCCATGTATCAACGTTAACGATTCAGTAACAAAATCTAAATTCGATAATAAATACGGATGTCGTGAATCATGTGTGGATGCTATCCGCCGCGCGACTGATGTGATGATCGCTGGTAAAGTGGCTGTCGTCGCTGGTTTCGGTGATGTTGGTAAAGGTTCAGCTGATTCTCTTAAAGGTGCTGGAGCACGTGTTATCGTCACTGAAATCGATCCTATCTGTGCTCTTCAAGCAGCGATGGAAGGATATGAAGTGAAGAAGATGGACGACGCTGTTAAAGAAGCAGATATTGTTGTGACTACAACTGGATGTAAAGATATCATCACAGGTAAGCACTTCCTTGCGATGAAAGATAAAACGATTGTTTGTAATATTGGTCACTTTGATATCGAAATCGATATGGCGTGGTTGAACAAAAACTACGGTAAAACGAAAGATACAATTAAGCCTCAAGTAGATCTTTATACTCTTGAAAACAACAAACAAGTCATCATTCTTGCTGAAGGTCGTCTTGTGAATCTTGGATGTGCTACTGGTCACCCAAGCTTTGTTATGAGTAACTCATTCACAAACCAAGTTCTTGCTCAAATTGAACTTTGGACAAATGCATCTTCTTATAAAAATGATGTTTATATGCTTCCTAAGCATTTAGATGAAAAAGTAGCTCGTCTTCACCTTGCAAAAATTGGTGTTGAACTTGATGTCCTTACTCCAGCACAGTCTGAGTACCTAGGAATCTCGGCTTCAGGGCCATACAAACCAGAATACTACCGCTACTAAATATTAAGGGCATCTTCGGATGCCCTTTTTTTTGACTTCATCGTTTACAGGACTTTTTATGAAACTAGTTATTGCCTCTGATCATGCAGCCTTTGAAGCCAAACAAGCTCTTGTCGCTTTTTTGAAACAGGAAGGTCACGATGTTTTGGATATGGGGACTCATTCTCTGGAATCAACCCATTATCCCGAGTGGAGCAAAAAATTAGTTCATGAGGTTCTTCAACAAAAGATTCCAGGTATTCTTCTTTGCGGATCAGGCATTGGTGTCTCGATGACAGCAAATCGCTTTAAAGGAATTAGAGCAGCTCTTTGTCATGATGAAGATGATGCTAAAATGTCACGCTTACATAACGATGCTAATGTTCTTTGCTTGGCCGGAAGAAAGACTTCCATTGAACAGCTAAAGCGAATGGTTAACATTTTTCTTTCCACCTCTTTTGAAGGTGGAAGACATCAAACTCGACTCGATCAATTTAACGATCTTGGAGAGTGCTAGGGTGCATTTGCTGGTGCATCTGTAGTCGCCGCAGGAGCCTCTGATTTTACCTCAAATTTGTTCCACGCAGATTGTCTGTAGCGATAAGAGATAATATCAAAAATCGGTGTCTCAGGGGCTTTACTAATATCAGCATTCTCCACAGCTTGCTCAGCAAATGAAATAACCTCAGTACTTGGTCCTTGTTCACCTTGATTCATTCCAGGAATACTTGGCAGAGTAAGCTCCTCATCACCTGATGATGAACCTCCAAAGCCAGGACCACCAGAATCATAAGTCACTTTTTTAACCGCTTCATCCATGGCCTTCTGGGCCGCTTCTGGAAGGGCCACACTCGGCATTGAACTTTCTAGCCCTGCTGGAACTATTCCTGATGGAGTGGAGGCGAGATGAGAGGCCATATTCGGTGGAAGTACTTTGGCCAATTCTTCAGCAACTTTTTTATCCTTGGCCGCTACTGCTTTGGGCTTTACTTTACTATCGGCTGATTTAAGAACTCTATTATTGAAGGCAGAGTTTTTAAGATAAGCTGTATTTAATTGCCCTTCATCAAAATTACTGCTGAGGACGGCATTGATTCCTGTTTGCCCCTGATTCATTAGGTTGCTAGCTAGACTAAATTTAGGATTGAGTAGGGAGAGATTGGCCTTAAAGCAACTATTGTTCTGCTTACATTTACAGGCCGTATCTGCGATATATTTTCCTTCCTTCGTCAGAGTCAGACATGTTTTTGAGCTAGCAGTGGCGTTAGGTCCATACTCAGAGGCCACACAAACTTTTGAGAAGTCTGTAGGGTAGGCTGCTTGTGAAGTGGCTTCAGCACAAAAACAAACGGTATCAGTATAAGGATTACAAGCACCATCGCGAGGAAGGGCCTTCGCAATTCTTTCTAGTTCTTCTTGGGCCTTTTTGTGTTTGTTCGACTTCATATAAAAAATCGTACTTAATGTTGCAGCTGCGGCCATTTTCACGACCATCATTTGATCTACGACAACACCTTTTGAAAACATGAGAACACCATAACAAGCAGCCACACTACTAAAACCAACGGCCTGGATAAGTGAAGTTTGTTTTCTTTGTCTATGAGTCATCCCTGCCATTTCTATGGCCGCTTTTTGCTCGTCCCCTGGCTTGATGGTCATCTTCTGAATTTTTTGTTGTTTAATGTATTGGTCAACGGCTGCTGTTACTTCTGAGGCAATAGCGATTTTCGCACAGTAATCTGATTGTTTTTCAGTTTTGATTTCATTTCCATTAGCGTCTTTACCTGTGACTTCTTTCCCTTTGCGCATATCTTTTTTAGTTTTATCATCAGCTCGTAAAGATTCTTTTGCCGACTTGGCCGCATCGCCTTTAATTCTATTTCCATCTTTATCTTTGAGAACTGTATAGCTTGAGAGTCCGCCGTCTTTATTTCCTCCGGCCCCAACCATTCCCATGGCCGATCCTGCCATTCCTCCACCACCGCTATTTGATCCCAAGGCCGATGTGATGGCACTCACGAGCATCCCGCCGGCGCCGAAGATAGCTGCATAAAGTTTTCCGATATTCTGCTCAATCGCCACACCAATTCCTCCACCCAGAACGGAGCCATTTTTATCGACATTATTCACATCACATTTACCATCTTTGCAATTTTCAGAAACAATCCTGTTTTCTCTGGCCTTATGGACAAACGTCTCAGCTTGTTTAAGTTCCTCATCTGTGAATTGATTCTTATTCATATCTCCGAAGGCACTATCAAGAGTTGCCCCTTCCTGGGCCATGACGGGGCCAATCATGAGATTGAGACAAAGAGTGAAACTGAGGAGTTTTTTCAACATAAAATGATCCTTTAAGATATCTAGCCTGATTTTAACATGCCCCTGAGTTTGCACCAACGGGTGGGTAAAGCTGACCACCCCGAAAATGGAATTATTACAGTGACTTAGTCCACTTTCTTGAGGAACCCAAGAGCTGGCTAAGTGCAAAGAATAATTATCGTTTGACTCTAAAGGGCAGGGTCGGTAATTTAGTACCATGTCAGATAAAAAGCAGCCCGTTCAGCATACTCACGATAACGATCTTACTCATTCAATGGTTCACTACCTGTTAGCGATCCACAAATTGAAAGAGTCCAATGGCTATGCCCGAGTGACGGATATTGCTCGTGAAATGGGTCTGACAAAGGGAAGTGTTTCTACCGCCCTCACAAATCTTAAAAAGCGCGAATTGGTAACAGAAGATGAGAGCAAGTTTCTTTCTCTCTCTCATTCTGGCCATGAAGCCGTACACGCAATTCTTTCATCTAGAACACTTCTTTATTATTTCCTCAAAGATATTATCGGCGTGGATGAAGAAGTGGCCCATAAAGATTCATGTTTGATGGAGCACTTAATGAGTGCCGAGTCTCGTGAACACTTTTTCAATTTCATGAAATCTCTGTGTAATGGTGAACTCAAAGGTAAGGACTTCCATACTACTTTTGATTTTACACGATTCAATAACCCTGAAGATTTCGAAGAAATCCAGATGGGTGATACGTACCTTAAATCTGAGTAATGAAAATTTTTGACGATTTTAAGTCTGAATCTCCGGAGTTCAAGAAGAGCATCGGTTATCTTCTTTTAGCATATTTTTTTGTTCTGTTTAATTACCCTCTCATTCGCGCTTCAAGCACCTCATTGTTTTTTGAGGCCTATGGTGCAAAGTCATCTCCTGAGGCTTGGATTTGGTCGGTTTTGTCTCTTACAGTCGCTATTTTTATTTCTAATAAACTTCAGACTAAATTTGTGATTCAAAAAGTTTTCGGACTTTTCACTCTTTTTACTGTGCTTCTTTTTGGGGTGGGGTATTTGCTTTTTGAGCGAGGCATGAAGCTTCCTGCTTATAGCTATTTTGTCTGGAAAGAAGTTTATATTGTAGTCCAAGTCCATTTAGTTTTGGCCTACTGTAATATTTTCTTTTCTAAGGATCTTTTTAAGAAATTGATCGGGCCAGTGGGGGCCATCGGAAGTATGGGCGGAGTTCTCGGTGGACTCCTGACAAGTTATCTTAGTCAGCGCTTTGGAGTAGGATCTGTTGTCTGGGCCGGACTTATTTTTGTTTTTCTTCCAGCACTTTTTTTCTTTAAAACACACAGTGTGCTTAAACCTGGAGAGCTTCAAGAGAAGAAAGAGTCTCCTTTGAGCTCACTACTAGATCCAAAGACGAGAAATTATGTTCTTCTGATTATTGTGATGGTGGCCCTGACTCAGTTTATTATTAATATTATTGATTTCAGATTTAATCTTGGCTTTGAGGCAAGTATTCAAGATAAACAGCAACGCACGGCTTATCTTGGACATATTTACACTCTTACTAATGGTCTTACATTTTTGTTTCAATTTATTCTTTTGCCCTTCATTCTTCCAAGAATTAAGAACAGAACATTGCACCTTTTTATTCCTCTGAGTTATCTCTTTTGTGGGATGGTGTACTCCTTTTTTGGAGGAGGAGTGGCCTTTGTTTATCTTGCAAGTTTTTATATTTATGTAAAGGCCAGTGACTATTCTTTATTCAGTGCAGGGAAAGAACTTTTATATCAACCACTTCGGCCAGAACAGAAGTACGGAGCGAAATACTTGACTGATATGTTGGCCTATCGTTTGGCCAAAGCTTTGATTGCCATCGTCTTGATTTATTTCCAATCCTCCCTGATCCTAGACTATATGGGGCTCACGTTTATTCTGATGTGGCTCTTGGTTGTTTTTTTCATTTTTAAGAAACAACATCAAATCACTAATTGAGGTCTTTATGTCTAATCCACTTCTCGAAAAATCCCAGCATCCTCACGGAGCTTTTCCCTTTGATAAGATTAAACCTGAACATTTTATTCCTGCTTTAAAAGCAGCCATTGAAACAGCAAAAACTCAGCTCGAATTTTATAAGAAAGATAATAGTACCAACTTTCATGACGTGATGGTGAAGCTGGATGATATTACTGAAAAGGTGTCGTCGATTCATAATATATTCGAAAATCTTCATAGTGCTGAGTGCCCAGAGGAGTTAGACAAAGTTTCAGAAGAGGTTTCTTCTCTTTCAACTGCCTTTTCAAATGATATTAGTCTTGATGCAGATATTTTTAGAAGAGTGAAGGCTTGTTATGATTCTCGAGATCAACAATTGCTCACTCATGAAGAAAAAAAGATCATTGAGAAAGCATTTACCGATTTTAAAAGAAATGGGGCCCTGCTCTCTGATGATAAAAAAGAGCAGATGAGAAAAATAGATGAAGAGCTTGCTCAGCTGGCCCTTACTTTTTCACAGAACGTTCTCAAGGCCACGAATGCCTATTTACTTGAGATCACTGATCCTAAAGATCTAGATGGTCTACCTGATTCTTTTATCGAAGCGGCAGCAGAGCTAGCAGAGAAAAAAGATAAAAAAGGTTCATGGTGTGTATCGCTTCAGGCGCCAATGCTTATTCCTTTTTTGACTTATGCTAAGAACCGCGAACTTCGTAAAAAAATCTTTATCGCTCATTCTTCAAAATGTTTTAATGATCAATTTGATAATCAAGAAGTGATCAAAAAGACTTTAAAGCTCCGCCATGAGAGAGCTCAACTCCTTGGCTACAAAACTCATGCCCAGTATGTTCTTGAAGAGCGTATGGCAGAATCACCTGATAAAGTGACTAGTTTTCTTAATGAGCTTCTTACTAAAGCTAAGCCACATGCAATGAGAGAAATTGAAAAACTGAAGGCCCTTAAAAAGGAACTTGAAGGAACAGGTGATTTTCAACGTTATGACTCTGCTTTTTACTCTGAAATACTAAAAAAACGTGAGCTTGATTTTGATGATGAGATGCTTCGTCCTTATTTTAAATTAGAAAATGTTGTGGATGGGATTTTTGTTATCGCTAAAAAGCTATATCAACTTGATTTCAAAGAAGTCACAAATATTCCAAAGTATCATGACGATGTTCGTACCTTTGAGGTCTATGATGCTCGCAATAACAATTTCATTAGTTTGTTTTATGCAGACTTCTTTCCACGTGAGACTAAAAAAGGTGGAGCGTGGATGACTAATTTTAGAGGGCAAGGACTCCACCATGGTGAAGTTTTAAGACCTCATGTGGCCATCGTTTGTAATTTTACAAAGCCGACTAAAACCAAACCTTCTCTTCTCACTTTAAACGAAGTGCTTACACTTTTTCATGAGTTTGGTCATGCTCTCCATGGAATGCTGACTCAATGTCGTTACAGAGATCTTTCAGGAACGAATGTGTATTGGGACTTTGTAGAGCTTCCCTCTCAGATTATGGAGAACTGGGTACTTGAAAAAGAGTGTTTGGATATTTTTGGGACTCATTTTGAAACAGGCGCAAAAATCCCAGATGATCTTGTAAAAAAAATCAAGGCCAGTGGACATTTTCTTGAGGGGATCGCTACGATGAGGCAACTCACATTCGCTCTTCTAGATATGAACTATCACTCTGTATTGCCTGAGTCAGTGAGCGATATTGGAAAGTTTGAAGAACGTTTAGTCGCTGCCACTCAGTTATATCCTCATATCCCAGGGACGAATCAATCAACTGGCTTCTCTCATATTTTTGCGGGGGGATATTCTGCAGGATATTACTCTTATAAATGGGCCGAAGTTTTAGATGCGGATGCTTTTGAGTATTTTCAACAGGAAGGAATCTTTAATCCTGAAGTGGCCCGTAAGTTTAGAGAAAATATTCTTGAGAAAGGTGGGACTGAGCATCCTATGAATCTTTACAAGAATTTCCGTGGCCAGGAGCCCGATGTTTCGGCCCTTCTTAGACGGTCTGGACTAGAATAAAAATTCTAAAAGGTGCCAGCTACCTTTCTACAAAGAAAGATAGCTGGCACCTACGTTAAAAATTTTTTCGCATTTTGGGATTCAATAAACTAAACCATTCATCAACGTTCTCAACTTCTGGAAGAAGTCTAAGCCATGCTGCAATAAGAGCTTTGTTTTGTGCCACTTTTTCAGCTTTGGTTCCACTTCTACCAAGAAAACCAAATTTCCATTTTGTTCCTACCATCGATTCAAACGAGCGCGCTAGAGTTGCGATATCAGTATTTGAGCCGATGAGTGAGGCAGCCTCAGAGTTTTTGATACTAGCAGTCCATCTTAGGCCTGACTCACGAATCGTATTCATCATCGTTTCTTGGCATTTTGTATTTTCATAATAAATAGAGCTACTATTCTCAAAGAAAACGATGTCGTCACTTTTCTGAATTGTCTTAAGTCCTTCAATGCACCCTTTAAACATTTTTAAGTGTAGTATTTTATCATCTCTTATGGCATTGAGAATATCATAGGCAGTCGTCTCATATAGACCAACCCTCTTATTTATAATTTTTTTGAAATCTTGTTTATTTATTTCATTGAATAAGTTTATCTGCTCCAGTTTTTTGAGGACTAAGTCCTGTTTGCATTCTAACGTTATATCTTTGTTTTTGAGACATTGTTTTTCGACAGTGTATTTCAAGTTAAAGTCATTCATGATATTGTTGATATTTATGATATCAGAGACGGCCTTGACTGATCCTACATTTCCTAGATAATCAATTTCTCTTTTTGAAAATTGATCTAGACGTGCAATAAGCTGAAGCGACTGTTGTTTGATCTCTTCATTAATCACCTTGAGATCATTTTTCTCAATAGCACCAATTATAAGTTCTTGCTCAAGATGAATATTGTTTGAAATTTCAAAATTTTCTTTCAGTTGATCGTTATAAGTACTAATAGTATTCGAAGCAATTTTTTGATCAATACTAAGACTTTTATAATCGCTCTGTTCTAGATTCTTCTTTAATTGCGACACAATATATGATGAAGGAACAGCCATATTGTATGCATTATTATCGACAAATCCCTTTACACTACTATTAGCATAATTAAGTCCGACAACTTCCCCCTGTTCATTGAAAACAGGAGAGCCAGATGAACCGCTTAATGTTGGCGTGTGATGAACAAGAACGTTTTCATCAAAATAATAGCCGCCACTGACGGATCCTTTTTTGACATATCTATAATCCTTTCCTGTTGAGCCTTGGATTCCTAGGCCATAAGCATTTCCTACGATCAGAAGTTTTTTTGACTTTGTTTCTTGTGTAGATTTAAGTGATAGGGGACGTACAAGATCAGATAAATCTTTTCCGTTGTACTGATTCATTTCTGCAAGACAGAAATCTTGAACATCACAATAAAGGACCCTCTTACAGGTCACAGCATGCTTTTCTTGATCATCAAGATAGATTTCAAATTGGCGACATTCTTTTTTCTTATTATCAGTGGCAAGAACGTGCTGATTAGTAAGTACAAGGTTTTTTCCGACGAGTGACGCTGTTCCTGCTCCACCTCCACCACCTGTTTGGGCCCTAAAAACTGAACCACCGAGGTAGCGGTAAAAGCTAAAACTTGAAAAGGGGATCGTGGCCTTGTGGCCTTTCTCATCATGGGTCAATTGATTAGGGCCTGTGCGTGTGAAATTTTGTCCGGTCACTTTGACTTCATTATCTACGACTGAATAATCTTTATACAGATAGAAGAGGTGATCGATGGCCTTTGACGGGATAATAACCTGTGGGCCAGCGAGTGTTAAACTGGTGTAAATTAAGGCCCCAAGCCCAATAATTGCTTTTCTCATCCCATCCTCCCATCTTGTTCTATAGGAGATTAAAGAGCAAAGGGGATGCCATCTTAGCCGACTTTGAGGATTTCTTTCCAACTAGTTGTATAGCTGGGAGATTTATAATCTGAAAGCATGGCCCAGAGTGATTTCGTTCCACAGGCCGCACTTTTTATAGTTTGTTTACCATAACGTTGATTAATCTGATCGATTAGGCTCATGAGCTTTTCATTTCCCTGTTTGGGAGGAGCTGAAAGAAGATCTAATTGTTGTGCTCCCTTGGGGGTCATATCAAAAAGAAAGATACCTGCTTTTCTATAAGGAACTCCTCTTTGAAAAATGGCATCAACAATATCCATCCCGGCCTTGATTAATTCAAGTGTATCATCGGTAGGAAGATGAAAGGAGTGGCTTCGTTGTCCGCAGGAGAAATTTTCTTTAAAATGGCTGGTACGAATATAAACAGAAAGGGCCATACATAAATTATTTTGTTTCCTCATTTTCTCCGCGGCCTGAGTGATGTAACTGGCCACAGCTTCACGGATTTCAGATTTTTCATAGATAGGAGTCCCAAAGGATCTCGTACTCGCAATTACTTTTTTATCATCCATCTCTGTGAGAAAAATGCAGCTAATTCCTCTGAGCTCATCTTGAATTTTCCTTCCTGTCTTAGTCAAAATACTTTGGATGAGTTTATCGTTATTAAAGTCACGGAAATCTTTAGCTGTTTTAATACCATAAACTTTAAGTTTAGCTGCAGACTTACGCCCAATTCCCCAAATGTCCTCAATGGGAAAAGTGCTAAGAACCTCTTCTCTGACTTGAGGATCAAGAAGGCTAAAAACTCCAATAATGCGATTTTTTTTAACGATATGATTAGCTAGTTTCGCCAAAACTTTGGTTGGACCGAGTCCGATAGATATAGGAATCCCTGTACGTTGTTCAACAAGATTCCGTATATGGTGGGAATATTCGATAAGATTAAAATGAGTGAGTGTTGAAAAATCAAGAAAGGCTTCATCAATAGAGTAGATTTCAAGATCTGGTGTGAAGCTTGAGAGGAGAGACATGACTCTTGACGAGAGATCACCATAAAGAGTGTAGTTGGAAGAAAAGACACTAATATTATGTTTCCTTATAAGATCTCTCATCTCAAAAAAAGGACCACCCATTTTAATTCCGAGGGCCTTGGCCTCCGGGGTAATACTCACGGCACACCCATCATTATTAGAAAGCACAATGATCGGTTTTCGTTTGAGATCAGGCCTAAAGACCCTTTCACAAGAGCAATAAAAAGAATTACAGTCCATTAAGGCAAAGATGTAAGGCTTCATTATTAGAATTATACGTATTTTTTCCGTATGTTCAATAAAAATTTCAAAGTCTAATGTTCATATTCTATTGAGAGACTTTGAAAAAATGACGATAAGAGGAATAATGAAAAATTTTGAGCGTTATTATACAACTATTACTCAATTTGCTAAAAATGCGGTTATCACTCAAGGATCTAAGCAATCAGCTTTCGAATATTTATGCCGTGAGATCGCAGTAACGCTTGAGGTTAGTATTGTAGGTATTTGGTTATTCAATCAAGATAAAACGGCTATCAAAAGCTATTGCTCTTATGAAACAGATTTAGATCTTTTCACATCTGGTCTGGAAATTAAAAAAAATCAAGTTCCACTTTATTTTGATTATCTTGGAATGGAGAGAATCCTATCAGTAGGAAATACATTTGTTGATCCAGTAACAAGTGAGTTCGTAGAAAGCTATATGAAGCCTCTTAATATTCACGCCTTAATAGATGCTCCAATTTATTTTGATGGAGATATGGTTGGAATTTTATGTTGTGAACAAAAAAAAAGCACAAGAGAATGGACTGCTTATGATAAGTATTTTGTTATATCATGCGCTGACTTTATTGGAAGGATCATAGAAGCAGACAAAAGACGTGAATATGAAAATGAACTAGAAATAAGAATTTACAATCTAGAGAATGAATCAAAAAGAAAGCTCCAAGATTTAAATGAAGCTAAAATTAATCTTGACTTAGCTATGGATGGTGCCTCTCTTGCAAAATGGGATTGGGATATTCCTAGTGGACGAGTTATCTTTAGTGATCAGTGGGCCGCACGTCTTGGTTATGAAGTTAATGAGCTTGAACCTACGTTATCTACTTTTAAAAGCAGGATACACCCCGATGACATAAGTATTGTTTTTGATGCTCTCGATAAGCATCTTTCAGGTCAAACGAATCAATACGAAGCTAAATTTAGGATGATTGACAGGTTTGGATCATCGCAGTGGATTCTTGACCGAGGGAAAGTTGTACAAAGGGATGAAGTGGGGAATCCAATTCGTGCTACGGGGATAAATTTAGATATTAGTAATATCATTATGCTCGAAGAAAATCTGAAACAATCTGAAGAACAATTATTAACGATGATCAAATCGATACCGTCTCCTGTCGCGATGATAGATGAAAATTTAAAATTTATTACTTTTAGTCAACAATGGCAGGATGACTGGTCTTTTCTTGGAAAAGCAGAAGTGGGATGTTTCATTGGAGATATTTATCCAGTTTTTAATCGTAAGAGAGAGTGGGCGGAGCATTTTAGAAAAGTTTTACTTGGTAATGTTTTAAAATCAGAAGAAGAATTGATTGAGTTTAAAGATGAGAATCAGTATGCCTGGATCCATTGGGAATTGAGACCTTGGAGAAAGGTAAATGGTGATATTGGCGGTATTCTCATTCTTATTGAAAATATCACTCGTCGTAAAGAAGCAGAAATGAAACTAACTCAATCGTCAAAGCTTTCTGCTTTAGGAGAGATGGCCGGAGGAATTGCGCATGAAATTAATAATCCTCTAAGTATTATTCGAGGTTATGTGGACTTGATCCAAAAAGGAATTCAACGAGGAACTTCTAGTCCAGAAACATTAAATTCTCATATTGAGAAAATTGGTAAAACGGTAGAGCGCATTTCTAAAATTGTTAATGGGATGAGGCGATTTTCAAGAGACTCATCTAAAGACTCACGTATTCTTTATAGTCTTAACCAACTTATTGATGACACTCTTGATATTTCGCAAGAAAGAATTAAAAACAATGGAATCTTTCTTAATATTGAAAAGTTCCATGATAACCCAGTTGTTGAATGTAAGCCTATTGAGATGTCGCAGGTCCTCTTGAATTTGCTTGGGAACTCAATTCATGCTGTTCAACTTCATAAGCAACCATGGCTTAAAATTGTTTGTTCTGAAACAAATGAGTTCTATGAAATTCGAGTCATTGATAGTGGTGAAGGTCTGAATAAATCAATTCAGCGAAAACTCTTTCAACCATTTTTTACAACAAAGGATATTGGAGTTGGAACGGGACTAGGTTTGAGTATTTCCAAAGCGATTGTTGAAGATCATCATGGTAAATTATTTTATGACCCTTCTTCAAAAAATACTTGTTTTGTTATTCAATTTCGCAAGTAGGGTAGCTAAACTTTGCTTTAAAATCCCATTTAGAATAATCAACTTCATCTTCAATCGATTCGGTTTCCAAAAAAGGGAAAAAGTCGATATTGGTGATTGCCTCAATATGGTTAATAGAAGTTGTGTAAGATTTAATGTCTGAATGAGGAACATCTGTAGAAATGAGTAATCCAATTCCCAAATATTTTTTCCCTTCCTGACGAAGAATAACTTTATAGTACTGTTCAGGAACAACGACCTGTTGAGGACCGATCACTGCAAGATTGTCTTTGAGAACTGGGCCAGTGACGATCCATAGCTTTTTATATTTTAAAACCCATGCTCGAACGAGTTCTTCTAGCGTGCCCCACTTTCCTCGATTAAAATTGGCCGGTTGAGGAGTCATATTACTGAAGTAGAAAGTTTCTTGCATAGCTGTCTTGTTCCATTTCATATCCCCTGCTGGAAGCAGGTGACCGCGATCAAACCCTGAGCCTTGATAGTCAGCTTGAGTTGCACTTCCTGTTCTCACCAGTGGATCAACCTTAAATGAGTTTGTTCGATTGACACAGTTTTGAAGCTGGAAAAGCTCGAGAGTATAAGAGATCCAGCGAGAAACTTCATGGGGTTCAGAATAGCTAAGAGTATAGTATTTGTGTTCGATGATTTCTTCGTCAAAAATTGATTGAGCAAGAGGGCGATAGATGGCCAATGCCTGAAGAGGCAGCAACGTGAGTAGTAATCCCATCATGAGACGTGACATCTTATCTTCCTTGATAATGACTCTCTTTAAGGATCACCTCAAGTCGAATTATTTCCTAGAAAAATAGCTTTTTACTCAGTTTAATTCATCTTATGAACAACCCAAGAAACGACTCCAAAGATAGTAAAATCATCATCTTCGCTAATATCAATTAATTTCTTACTTTGAAGGTAACGCTTACCTCCTTTGATGAGTATCTTTCTTAAAAGAAATTCACCTCGATGATGGCCAACGATAAGCTTTCCAGACTCTGGGATGAGAGAGCGATCAATAACGAGGAGATCTCCTCTATGAACTAGCGGGGCCATGGCATCAGAGTCCATTTTCATAAAAAAAGTAGAGGAGGGGTTTTGAATAATATGTTGATCAAGGGAGAGAACGCCTTCTCGGTATTCTTCAGCAGGGGAAGGGAATCCAGTATTTTTGACGGACATAAAAAAGCCTCCGCATTTCGCTGATTGTACGTAAAATATACGGACAAGTCAAGAGAAAGGTGAAGGCCATTCTTTTTAGCGAATTTGAATATAGCCAGTAGGAGCAAAATCAGCAGCTTTCAGTTCTTTTTTCTTAAGAATAAACTCTCGAAGAACATCTGCATCGTTGTAGCCGAATTTTTGAAATTTAATCACAGGATATTTATCACCGCCTCCAGCAATAAAATCTGGAAGAGCAATCTTATATGATTTATCGGCCACAATCTCTTCACCGTTAATTTTAATGTCAGATACTTTTCCTGCTGTACGATCCACTATCGCTTGGACTCCACTCATTTGTGGAAAAGATCCTGAGCCAGGAATGAGTTCAATGAGAACACGTTCAAGGTATGTTCTAAGTTCTGGGCCAGAAAGCGTGGCCAGTGCAATTTCTCCAGCGAAAGGAAGAACCATCAGCACAGACTCGTAAGTCACCTTACCAGGATAGATAGAGTCACGTAGTCCACCAGAGTTTGTGATGGCCAGGTCAGCTTTGAATTTATGTTTATAAGCAGCGGTGACAAGATTTCCTAGATTTGTTTCTTGAGATCTTACAATATCGCGAAGACCCACAAATTCAGCATCAGCAGTTCCAAGTTCAATTAAGAGAGAGGCATCACCTTTTTCTTTGAATGGACGAAGAATTTCTTGAACATAAGCATCAGCTTCGATTTTGACAGCAGAACTTTTGTGGTTAACTGGAATCAGCTCATATTTTTTGAGTGTGAGTTTTCCATCAAGAAACTCAAGATCAACTCGTCCAATATAGCGACCCCAGTCTTGTGCTTGAACAATAATCGTTCCATTTTGAACATCAGGTTCAAAGAGAGGTTTTTGAGTGTGGCCACCCACGATAAGGTCAATTCCTGAAACTTGACGGGCAAGTGTGACATCTCCTGGTGCATCGGCTCCATGAGTTTCGTTTGGGTAATGGCCCATATGAGTAAGGGCAATCAGGACATCAGTTTGGCAACGGAGTTTGGGAACAAGTTTTTTGGCCACTTCCACAGCAGGTTTAAAGATGAGACCTTCTGTATTTTTAGGATTTGATTTAACTGGAGTATCTTCAGTGGTCAGACCCATGATGGTAACATCAAGGTCTTCGATTTTCTTTTTAAAGTGAGAAGGGAAAACAGTCTTTTTTGTACTCTTATAAAAGATATTGGCAGAGATAAAAGGGAAGCCTCCCCATTCACGTTGTTTAAAGATTGTTGCTAGAGGTTTATCAAACTCATGATTCCCTACGGCCATGACATCATAGCCAATAAGGTTCATCCCTTTAAAGTCAGGCTCAGCATCTTGAAGATCAGATTGAGGAACACCGGTATTGACGTCACCTGCATCGATGAGCATTGAGTGACCGCCTTCGGCCTTGATTTGTTCGCGAAGTTGATTGATGAGAGTGGCACGAGCAGCAAGACCCCATTCGCCATCTTTATTTGGCCAGAAGCGTCCGTGGTGATCGTTGGTGTGGAGAATAGTGAGCTTGTAAACTTTACCTTTGGTGTAGGCGTAGAGATTCGATGAAAATAGAACAACGGTAGAGATAATCCATAACAAGCGCATGAGACCCCCAAATAAAGATAGTATCAATTATCTAATTTGAGGGCCTGTTACAAGGAAAGTTTTCTTACTGTGAAATCACTTCATGCATTTTCTTAAAGATTTCAGTCTTATTGGCCAGACGTTGTTTTAATTTCTTACCCTTCTTGAAGCGCCGAGGAGCCACTATGTCCCCATTACAAAGCTGGCCGCTCTGGTCCAACTGAACAAGAATTTGCGTAAGATCCTCTTCAGCCGCATTATCGCGTTTATATTTTTTAGAGTATTTTTGATGCATTTTCTCTGACGCTTTTCCAGAGGCAGAGAGGCGGGCCTCAGCGATCCACTTAATTAAGCGATCATTATTGGCAAACTTCACAATATTCACAGTTGTCCCAGAAATAAAAACGGTTGCACCGGCCGCAAATCCAATAAGTCCTCCACCGAGAAGTGCACCAAGTTGTGCCCAGCCACCGTCTTTAATGAGAGTTGTTCCGATAGCAGCTCCTACAATAAGACCGATACCCGTTCCGCCACCAATCTCAGCTGCTCCGCTCAGAGGTGAGAGCCAAAGTTTTTTAGAAAGTTCTTCTCTGCGAGAGAGAAATTCATCCAGGCATGTTTCGTTATTGGGAATTTGAGTTCCAACCAATTGTTTAATTTCTTTGATTTTGAGTCTCGACTGCACCATCTCTACCTCATTGGCTCCTGAAGCCAGGGTTTGGGCCGTAAGTGGAGATGAGACAAGAAGTGCGGAAAGAGTAAGACTAAGAAGTCTTTTCATGGATTCCTCCTAAAATAGTAAGACCAGGAACTTGCCTTACATACCTCAAAATCAAAACTGACTTGGGCCAACATGTAATAAGTAGTGAGTCTAAGTATCTGATACCCAAAAATCTTCTTTAAATCTTTAGAGATTCTTGCCACTAAAGCATAAGTTTGATACACCGAACTCCTATGAATATTTCTCAAGCGCCGTTGAATTCCGCACTTAAAGTAACCTCGTTTAGCTCAGATGAATCTCGTGATTTATCGGATATCGAATCGAGATTAATGCACTTAGGTTTTATTCATGGAGAGATGATTTCCATTAAAAAGAGAGCTCCTTTTTTTAAAGAGCCCATTCTTGTTGAAGTGAGAGGAAGAATGGTGGCCTTAACCACAAGCGAGGCAAGCTTAGTTGGAGTTGAGGTTATGGCATGAACTGCCCACGTGTTGCACTAGTCGGAATGCCTAACGTCGGAAAAACGGCTTTGTTTAATAAAATCACTGGATCACATCAGCGAGTGGCGAATTTTCCTGGAATCACAGTTGAAAAAAAAGTGGGCTGGATCTCAGAAAACGGTCAAAAAGTTTTAGAGATTATTGACCTTCCTGGCTTGTACTCATTAGATGCGACTACTCTTGATGAAAAAGTAACCAAAGACTTTCTTCTTCAAAAAGAAAAAGAACAAAGTGCTGATATTTTTGTTCTCGTCCTGGATGCAACTAATCTTGATAAATCTCTTTATCTCGCCTTCCAATTAAAACAATTAGGTTATCCACTTATTCTCGCCCTTAATTTAATTGATGAAGCTAGGAGAAGAGGTCTTGAGATAGATATTCCTCTCATGGAAAAAAAAATGGGAGCAGTCATTATTCCAACGAGCGGAGCGACTGGTGAGGGAGTGGATACATTTATTCATTACCTTAAGCAAGAAACTCAGCGAATCTCGGACGTGAAAATTAATATCCCTGAGAGCCCTCAAAAAACATTCCGTTCTCCATCCTACGTGAATGGTATTTTTAAATCGGTAGACAGTGTTCTTAAAGAAATTACGATAAAACCGATTAAGCCAGATCATTTAACAGAAAGAATTGATCACTTTGTTCTTCATCCTATTTGGGGGGGAATTATTCTTGTTGTGACATTACTTTTTATTTTTCAAGTTTTGTTTTCTTGGTCAGCTCCACTCACTGAAGGAATTGAATCGATTTTTGGAATGCTTGGCGAATTTGCTTCGGGTCACATTTCAAATGATCTTGTGAAAAGCTTTGTTGTGGATGGAGTGATTAGTGGAGTTGGAGGAGTCATTGTTTTTATTCCTCAGATTGTTTTACTTTTTTTCTTTATTAATTTTTTAGAAGATTTAGGTTATTTAGGTCGTGCCGCTTTTATGTTGGACTCAGTGATGAGACGCCTAGGACTCCCTGGAAAAGCAGTGATCCCTCTCCTCTCAAGCCATGCTTGCGCTATCCCGGGTATTCTTTCGACGCGAGTGATTGATAATTACCGTGAACGACTTATCACTATGCTTGTGATTCCACTGACGACTTGTTCGGCGAGACTTCCAGTTTACGCTATTTTAATTGCTGCTCTTGTTCCAGATATTCCATTGGTAGGTCTTACTTGGTTTAGACTTCCGGGAATTGTTTTGTTTGGTCTTTACGCCCTCGGTTTTTTTACTGCTTTGGTAGTTTCGTTTATCTTTAAAAAGACACTACCTTTTGAATCGCCTTCAATGCTTTTGATGGAGTTGCCTCCTTATCGCATTCCGAAATTTAAAAATCTTTTCCTTGCGATGATGAATAAGGCCAAAATCTTTTTGAAAAAAGCTGGGACAATCATTTTGGCCGTTTCTATTGCTATCTGGGTTTTAATGACTTTTCCTCAAGTGGATGGAGTCTCTTCAGTCGAGCAGTCTTATGCCGCTTCAATAGGGCACTTTTTTGAACCAGTTTTCAGGCCTCTTGGCTTTGATTGGCGTATGACAACTGCCTTGATTCCCAGTATTGGAGCGAGAGAAGTGGTGGTAAGTGCTTTATCAATGGTGCTCTCAATTCAAGAAGATTCAGATGGATTTGAGCAGAAACTCACAGAGAGTTTGCTTATCCAGTTTGGCCCTGGTCCACTCATGGCGCTTTTAATTTGGTTTGTTTTTGCTCCTCAATGTATTTCTACCTTTGCGGTGATGAGAAGAGAAACGAACTCCTTAAAATGGCCACTTGTGATGGTTGGCTATACTCTGGCCTTGGCCTATCTCTGTGCATGGCTTGCTAAGATATTTTTCGCCTCATTTTTTTAAAATTTAGTCTGAACTTTATCCCAGCTCTTTACTTGCCACGTACTCGTCACTGTGGCGATATGAATGGAGTTCTTATCATGGATCTCGGTAATAAGTGGAATCGTTGTTTTTCCTTGTGATTGAAGCAGAGTCTCGATTGAATTTAGATCAAGATCCTTTGCATTACATTCACCCATAAGATTAGTTCGACCTTGATAGTGGTACTTTACATTGAGTTCAGCAAGAATGAGTCTATATTTTGAAAGGCCAAGATTTTTAGATAACCAAAGACCCGCACAAAATTCTCCCAGGGTCGCCATGGCACAGGCGTGAATTCCACTCAAATGATTATGATTGAGTTTACGATTAGGGATGGAGATTTTAATTTTTTCTGATGATATCTCCTCAATCGTAAAACCATGAGGAGCATTAAAGGGAATTGCCACTTTAAAAATTTGATTCAAGGCCATTAATGACGATCTCTTGTTTGAAGAAGTCATTAATTTATCCATGATATTGAAAGCTGTTTGTTTCATGCTATTAACCTAGTTTCCCGTTAAGTTCTTTTTTCGCTATCTCAAATTCATCATTAAATTGTTTAACCACTTCTTTAATGGGTTTAATTTTAGTGGAAAATTCAATGGAAGTTCCTGCGCACCAAACTGTTTTATATGTCGCCCCAAAAGCAGCTTTTTCCAGGGACTTCATTCCTTTGTAGAAGGTAAGCATTTTAGCATATTTCTTGAGCTGTTTATTCTTATTGAGCACAGACTCAATAAGATTCTGATCAGTTCCGATTTTCTCTACATACGGTGTTTTAATGACTGTACATCTTGAGCCTGAAAGTTTTGTTGTGACAACAATATCGTCTGCCCCATACTCAATACAGGCTTTTTTATACTCATCACTTACACCAGCTTCGGTTGTTGCAATAAATGGTGAACCGATAGAGAGACCGTCAGCGCCAAGAGCAAGCATGGAGAGAATGCCGGCACCATTTCCAACTCCCCCAGCGGAGATAACAGGAATTTTAAATTGTTTTTTGAGAGCAGGAACTAAAATAGAAGCAGGAATATTTCCGAGATGGCCTCCAGCGCCGTTATTAACAGCAATAAGACCGTCAGCGCCAAGGCCATCAACTTTTACTGCATATTTTTCATCAACAACATCACAGAAAACCTTAATTCCAAGCTTCTTAGATTCTTTTATTGTTTCTTCAGGATTCCCAAGTGAAGTAATGAAAAAATTCACTCCGTTATCAAGACACTTATAGAGTTGTTTTTTATAAAGAGGATTTGATTGATTAACAATAAGGTTTACACCAAAGGGTTTTGTTGTTTTAGAACGAATGTCTTTTAGTCCCGCCTCAAGATCTTCAATCGTCCGGTAGTTAAGAGCAGGGATGCATCCTGCAATTCCAGCCTCAGCAGCCTCAACAATCATCTTGTTATTTGTGACAAGAAACATAGGGGCCATAATGATCGGAAATTCAATTCCGAGTAAATCGCAAAGAGCAGCTTTCACAGTTCTTCCTTTAGGTTATTTTATAGATTGATTCTATCATTAACGTGAGTACCTTCAAGTAAAAGCAATTTTATCGTTTAGTTAATCTTTTTGCTCTGGTAGTCTTAATGACATAGAACTAGACTGTATGTGTATGAATATTTTAAGCCATCGAAATTTCACTTTACTACTCATTCTTATTTCTTTTGTTCTCTTCTTTGTGATTGACCTTTATATTGATCTTGGTGAGGGAGTGGGAATTAACCATATCTGGCATGAGTTTGTTTTTCTTTTCCTTGCGATAGGGGCATCTGTTTACCAGGCCCGAGCTGTTTTTAAAACGGAGAGAGAACTTGAATTCACCCGTAATGAACTGCTTGAAACAAAAAATTCCTATAAGGCATGGCAAACAAAAAGTAGATCAAGCGCCCAAGAATTAAGACGCATGATTGATCAGCAGTTTGAAGAATGGAGTTTGTCGCAGAGTGAAAAAGAAATTGCCCTGTTTCTTATTAAAGGACTAAGTATGAAGGAGATTGCTGATTTACGTCAGACTTCTGATACAACTGTACGACAACAAGCCTCGGTGATTTACAAAAAAAGTTCGACAACTGGACGACAGGAGCTTGCAGCATTTTTTCTTGAAGATATATTGAGCGTCGAAATTTCAGACTCTTAATACATACGTTCGATAGATTTTGTCTTTCTTTTAAGAAATAATCTCATGGATTTTATCCAGCGAGGGTTCATGAGTTATTTTGTTTTTTTTCTGTGTTTTCTTTTTTTCAATCAAGCCGAGGCAAGATCTCCCCATGAGATTATTCAACTGGCCCTGGCCCACTCAGAATTCATTTCAGCTTCCGAACTTGAACAAAAGGCCATTGAGTTTGACGCTATAGCAAAAAAGAAATGGCAAAATCCACAATTGATGACTCAAATCGGTGGGCTCAAAACTGGAACAATGAGTGGAGAGACCATTGAATTGACTATTACTCAAACTATTCCTCTTAATCAAAAATATTCACTTCGCGGAAAGTTAACGGATAAATTAGGTGAGATTAATGCTTTAGATATTCAATCGAAGAAAAATTGGGTCTCCCATCAAGCGATTTTAAGTGCTTGGAAAGTTAAAATTTATAGTGCGCTTGGAAAGCATATTAATGAGCGTAGAGAAAGAATGAGGCTCGCAAAGATCTATATTTCTAAGAGACCTCAAGTGACGGCCAAGCATATAGTTGAGGCGCAGATTATCGCTAATCAGATTAGAATTCTTGAAAATAGTCTATTAATGAATTTAGCAGAAATTGAAATGGCCCAATCGGAGCTTGAGTACTGGACTGGAGTTAAAATTTCACCTGAAGAACTCAATTTCTCCTTCCCAAAATTAAATGAGCTCAATTTTAATCAACAGTTTGTTGCGAAGAAAAATCTGGAAGCAGTAGTTGCTGAAAAACGTGTCGAAATCGCAAGTCTTGAATCTCAAATGAGTAAGAAAGAGAAATTTCCTGACCTTATTATAGGTGGTGGTTACAGAGTTGAAAAAGTTTCTCCAGAGAATCACTTCTCTTATGGAATATTGGGTATCTCAATTCCTATTTGGGATACTGGAGAAAATCGAGTGCAGTCGGCAAACGCACGACTTAAAAAAGAAGAAAAAGTGCTCTTTGAAAAGAAAAAGTCGGTTGAGATGGAGGTTGGGAGATATCAATCTATGATGGTCTATTTTAAAGGACTTTTTTCAAGCGTTTTTTTTGATGATGTGAAGGAGCAAGAAAAAATTCTTGAGCTCGCAGAAAATGGCTTCAAGCAAGGAGTTATTGATATTAATACTTTCCTTCAAACTGAAGTTCAGACGCATGAAATTATTGATCAGATTTATCTCAGCTGGATGAGATATCTTGAAACTGTTAGTCATTACAATCTTACGACTGGAGAAGAACTTAAATGGATGCGCTAAAACAATCAGATTCTTCTTTTTTAGGCAAATGTATTGATTTCGGACTTAATAATAAAATGTGGGTGATTTTATTCTCACTGGCCCTTGTATCATTCTCAATTTATAAGCTTCCAGATCTCTCTGTTGATGCCGTTCCTGATATCACTAATATTCAAGTTGTAGTTAATACAAAAACTCAAGGTCTAGATCCATCTCGCGTTGAATTGATGGTCACTCAGCCAATTGAATTTGAAATGGTTGGTCTTCCAAAACTTGAAGATATGCGATCGATTTCCAAATATGGTCTCTCTCAAGTGATACTTGTTTTTAAAGACGGCACAGATATCTACTGGGCCAGACAACAAGTCGCAGAAAAGATTCAAAACGTGTCAGGAGTTTTACCGACAGGGATCGTACCTGAAATGGCGCCTATAACAACAGGTTTAGGCGAAGTCTTCATGTACACCCTTTCTCTTAATGAAAAATCAGATTATTTTCAAAAAACAAAAGAAGAACAGCTCCAATATCTTCGTGAAGTTCAAGATTATATTGTCCGTCCCCATATGAGACGGATTAAAGATGTGGCCGATGTGGATACCAATGGGGGATTCAAGAAAGAACTCCACATTAATCTTAATCCTGAGAAAATGACAAAATTTGGTCTCACTATAAAATCCATTATGGATAAGCTTATTGGTATTGGACAGTCATTTGGGGGCGGGGTCATCACGCAAAATGATCACGCTGTGATCATTCGGGCTTCAACTAATCTGAACGCAGCTAAGGATATTGAACTAATCAGTGTTGCTCAAAAATATGATGGCTCAAACGTTTTACTCAAAGATATTGCCACGGTTAGTTTCGATTCAGCTCCCAGAGTCGGAGGAGCCACTTATGATGGTAAAGAGTCAGTCTTAGGTACTGTACTCATGCAAAGTGGGGGGAATGGGCGCCTAGTCAGTATCGAGGCAGAAAAAGTTTTCAAAGAGATTGATCTACCCGAGGGAATTGAGACTCATATTCTCTACAATAGAAGCTTCCTTGTAGGGAATACTCTAAAAACAGTTATTAAAAATTTAATTGAAGGCGCCCTACTTGTTATCGCCATTCTTTTAATTGTTCTTGGGCATTGGAGAGCAGCTCTACTCGTTGCGCTTATCATTCCTCTTTCAATGTTTGGAACTAATATTGGAATGCAGGAACTAGGTATTTCTGGAAATCTGATGAGCTTAGGTGCCATTGATTTTGGACTTGTCGTCGACGGTGCCGTGGTTTTGATTGAAAACTTAATTTCAAGACATAACTCATTGACCCCTGAGCAACGTAAGATTTGGAGTAAAGATCATATCGTTTCTCTAAGTTCAAAAGAAGTGGTGAGGCCAGTCGTTTTTGGTCTTTTAATGATTATGATTGTTTATATCCCAGTACTCACTCTTGAGGGGGTAGAAGGAAAGATGTTTAGACCGATGGCCTATACAGTTCTTTTGACTTTGGGATGCGCTTTAGTTCTTACTATTTTCCTTATTCCGGTTCTGGCCTCTTTATTTATTCCACTTCCAAAAGAATCAAGTGGGCATGATGATCACGACACAAAATTCTTTAAACTATTAAAGAAATTCTATGTTCCATTTTTAAATAAAAGTTTCGACCATCCAAAGTTTTTACTTGGTGGTGGTGTTGCGGGACTGTTGGTCGCTTTGTTTTTGTTTACTCGTCTGGGTGCAGACTTTATTCCTCAATTAGACGAGGGGGACATTGTTATTAATATTACAAGAGATGCAAAAATATCTTTGGATAAAGCAATTGAGCAACAGGAATTAGTTGAGAAAAAAATTGTGAGTGTTCCTGAGGTTGAATCCGTTTTTTCAAGACTTGGAACACCAGAATCAGCCACTGATCCCATGGGGGTTCACCTCGCCGATACATTTATTATTTTGAAAAAGGATAGAGATCTTTGGCGATTTAAGACTAAAGATGAAGTCCTCGCGGCCATCAAAAAAGAAATAGATAGTCTTAATTTTGAAGCAGAATTAAGTTCCACTCAGCCGATTGAAATGCGATTTAATGAAATGCTTGAGGGCTCACGTGCAGACGTTTCTCTGAGGATTATTGGTAATGATCTTGCCTATATGGTGGAGAAAATTGACCAAGTTCAAAAAGAAATTGAAGATATAGCAGGATTAGAGGGGGCCGAGATGGATCCTCTCACTGCACTAAGACAAAGTGATGTGATCGATATTCATCCAAGGTTTGATCAACTTTCAAAACTAGGGGTCCCTCTTGATGAGCTGAATTTGGCCATCGTTGGTTTTATGCAAGGAAATATTGCGGGAGTTTGGACAGAGGGAATACGAAAATACCCAATTGTTGTTCATCTCGCAGAAGAAAAACGTGAAAATCCTGATGAATTGCGTGCCTTACCAATCCCACTTCCAGACGGAGGAAGTGTGCCCTTATCTGATGTGGCCCACATTAACAAGGAGAGTCAGGTGACAACGATTGCAAGAAACTGGGGGGAGAGATACGCCGCCCTCTCAATAAATATTGGGAATCGAGATACCCTTAGCTTTGTTGCAGATGCCATGAAAAAGGTTTCAAAAGTCGAGTTAAAAGCGGATCACTCTTATCGCTGGGGTGGTCAGTTTAATAATTTAGAACGGGCCAAGAAAAAGCTGTGGATCATTATTCCGCTCACTCTTGCTATCATCTTTTTTATTCTATGGAGACAGTTTCACTCCCTTCTTGATGCCTTCACTATTTTCTCAGCGATTCCTTTTGCTTCCATTGGCGGAATCGTTGCACTTTGGGCAAGAGATATACATTTGAGCTTATCAGCAGCGGTTGGATTTATCGCCCTCATTGGTATTGCACTCTTAAACGGTATTGTTCTTATTACTGTATTTAGACAAATGCGTGAGACTCATCCTGAGAAATCTTGGGAAGAAATTGTGGAAGAGGGAACAGTCTCAAGACTTCGTCCTGTTATCATGACAGCCCTTGTGGCAGCCCTAGGATTTATCCCTATGGCGCTAAACACGGGGCTCGGAGCTGAAGTACAAAGACCTTTGGCCACAGTAGTAATTGGAGGGATTGTATTTTCAACAGTTCTAACCCTCTTACTTTTACCAACCTTTTATCTGATGCTTCATCGAGGGAGACGCGGGGTGTAAAATGTAAGGTAAGTTCAGAGATATTTTTCTTCTAAATCCATCTCCTTTATGGGTTAATCAATTTCTAAACCTCTTAAGGAGAAAAAATGAAATTAATTCTGATTGCGGCTTCCATGCTGATAACTTCAGCCGCCCTGGCTGCTCCAGCAGCTCAATGGGTAACTGTAGACGCAGAAATTTTTGCTAAACTTCAAACAAAACTTGGAAAGTCTTATAAGTCAGTTCAACGTGGAAATGGCGCTGTGGCCATGAAGCTTACAACCAAAGAAGTTGAACTTCTTTCTGAGACAATTCACGACGAACTTCACCGTTGTGGTGGATTCATGGGTCATGAGTCTTATGAAGAAGCGATTCAAGCGATCAGCTTCCAAGGTGAAACTCAGTTTGCAAAACATGCAAAATTTGATGACTATTCAATCAATAATCAATCAATCGTAAAGCCAATGGTTGCTCAAGTGAATGAGCTTTCTATTCGTCAAATGATTGAGAAACTTACGAGTTTCCATACTCGTCACTATAAATCAGAAACAGGTGTTAAATCTTCTGAGTTTATCCGTGATACATGGGCCGCTCTTTCTAAGCACCGTTCTGACGTTACAGTTGAGCTTGTGAAACATAAAAACTGGCCTCAAGCTTCAATCGTAATGACAATTGAAGGGAGCGAGTCTCCAGATGAGATCGTGATCATTGGTGGACACGCGGATTCAATCGTTTCTGGAATGTTTGGTGGTGGAAGTCCAACAGCAAGATCTCCAGGAGCCGATGATAATGCTTCAGGAATTGCGACAATCACTGAGGCCATCCGTATTGCGATGGAAAACAATTTCAAACCTAAGAAAACAGTTCAGTTCATGGGCTATGCTGCTGAAGAAGTAGGACTTCTTGGATCAAAAGACATTGCAACTGCTTATAAAAAAGAAGCTAAACAAGTTGTGGGTGTTATCCAGTTCGATATGACTCTTAATAAGGGGACAAAAGATATGGATATCGTCATGATGAGTGACTTTACAAACAAAGCTCAAAATGAATTTTTAGGCCGTCTAATTGATGAGTACGTTAAAGTTCCTTGGGGATACTCAAAATGTGGTTACGGATGTTCTGACCATGCTTCTTGGACGTCAAATGGATACCCTGCATCTATGCCATTCGAATCAACGATGGGAGATATTAATAGTAAAATCCATACTGTAAATGATACACTTGCAACTGCTGGTGGCGATGCAAAGCATTCTGCTAAGTTTGCTAAACTGGCCCTTGCTTTCATTGCGGAGCTTGGTAACTAGTAATCAAGTGGTGATTTTATTTTGAATCCTGAAGAAATCCGTTCTCTGTATCAAGACATACGTCTTAATTTAGATTTCTCTCGAAAAGCTCTTATATCGACTAGCATCCTTGGTGAGGACGACTCGCCAGGGATGCATTCTTCCGAAGAAACCCTCCATATTTTAGATACTCTTGAAAAAATCGCTCTTTCTGTGAGTGTTTTGCTGGAGACCTATCCTTCTCTAGATAGTCTTTATGAAAAAGCTTTCGGTCCAATTCGAGAAATTTTTGATCGCGAATCTATTGTTGAAACTTGTCTTATTGAAGACCATCTCTTTCCTCAATTAGAAAACTACGCGCTGTTTGTGGACGATAAATTTAGTGAAGAACTCGTTAAATCTTATCCTGATACTTTTCAGGCCTGGTGTGATGATAAAAAAGAAAAACATGAAAAAACTCAAATTATCATTAAAGAGAAATTTGATTTAAAGTTAAATTCTGGGGATGTCCCTTGTCAGTGCGTGCAATGTCTTGGTGACTTCCGTGCCAAAGTTCGTGAATATGTTTTTGATCTTCAAACAAAGCTCATTGATGATGCTGAAGAAAATCTTCATGAAGTAATTCTTTTTAAGAAGCTTAATGATGTGGCCAATGCTGTCTTTAACGTAAAAAAAGACCTCGATAAAACATTTAATTTTATTCGTCATAAATTAAAGAGATCCTCTCTTAATAAACTTGAGAGTGAAATTAAGTCTCATTTTAGATCTAAATTCGGACCGAACTCTTCCCTCGGGAAAGTGTATAAAGAGAAGCTGAATGTCTTTTTTAATACACTTCTTGTAGAGCAGGGTTATAAGCCAGAGATCGTTTCGCCTGAAGAGTATGACCGTTTCTATCTAATGCTAGAAACAAATATCTGGAAGAACGAAAGTTTTCTGCGTAAAGAATTTGAAAAATTTATTAGATCTATTCTTGCTCTTAAAAGAAAAGATGTTTCTTCGACAATTCTTAAAGAATACCTCGGGCAGTTCTGGATTCATGCGGAAGCTCGTCGTTTAAAAAGAAAAATCGTCTATCATATGGGACCTACCAACTCTGGTAAGACCTATCACGCTATTGAGGCCCTCTGTGCAGCTAAAAAAGGGTGCTACCTTGCTCCTCTGAGGCTTCTTGCTTCCGAGTTATTCGATACAATGAATAATAAAGGTGTGAAGACTAATCTTCTCACTGGAGAAGAGGTGATTGAGGTTCAAGACGCGACTCATTTTGCTTCAACTATTGAAATGGCCAAATTACACGAGCATTTTGATTGTTGTGTTATTGATGAGATTCAGATGCTCACAGATACTCAGCGTGGGTGGGCCTGGACACGTGCGCTCGTGAGTATGCAAGCGGATGAAATCCATCTTTGTGGTGATCATTCTGTTCTTGAACTTGTGAAGAGAATTCTTGAGCTTACTGGAGATACATTAGAAATTCGTGAATACACACGTATGACTGAATTAAAAGTCATGCCTAATACGATCACACTTTCAGCCCTTGAGAAAAATGATGCCCTTATTGTTTTCTCACGTAGAAATGCACTGAAGTTTAAAGCCGATCTTGAAAATCTCGATTTTAAAGTTTCTATTGTTTATGGGCGCCTCAGTCCTGAAGTTCGTCGTGAGCAGGCCCGTAAATTTGACGAAGGTGAAACTGATATCATGGTTTCAACTGACGCTATTGCCATGGGGATGAACCTTCCTGTGAAGAGAATCGTTTTTTCAGCTCTTTCAAAATTTATTGATAATAGAGAAATACCTCTTACGATGAGTGAGATAAAGCAGATTGCTGGTCGAGCAGGGCGGTTTAAGCGTTTTCCTGTTGGGCATGTGACAACTCTTCAAAAAGTAGATGGCGGAATCCAAATGCTTAATGAGGCCATTACTCATAAGCTTAATCAGCAAGATAAGGCCATGGTTGGACCAGATTTGGAGATTTTTAAATCAGTTAACGATGCACTCTCATCGCATTCACTTCCCACTCTTTCATTATCAGAATTCCTTCGTCTCTTTAACACGATGATTTTCCAGAAACCATTCTTCTGTGTTGATCTCAAAGAGATGATTGAACTTGCTGAAATGGTTGAAGCTGCTGATGAAGACAAAAAACTTACTGACAGTGAGATCTTTGGGTTTGCTTGTGCTCCAGTGAATTTAGGAATGATCGAGCATGTTCAGTATTATCTTTGGATTCTTAGCCATTATGTGGGTGAGCAATCAATCTATAATGAACCTATTGATGAGACGTCAGATAATATTGATTATCTTGAAACGACAATTAAATGTGTGGAACTCTTCCAGTGGCTTTCACGTCACTTCAGTGGAAAATATTTTACATTTGATGAGAAGAAGCTTCTTGAAAATAAATCAAAGGCCATTGAAAGACTAAATGAATTGTTGTCTGAGAAAACGACAAAGTCATGCTCAAGCTGTGGCTGCAAGATGTCGCCTAACTCACGTTTTAATATTTGTGATAATTGCTTTAATCAGCGCCGACAGTTCCGAAGAGGACCACGTAGTAGCGAAGGGGCAGAGAACCCAGAAGCCGCACAGGCAGACGGAGTGACTCGTCCTGTGAAGCCATCTGGTGGAGGCTTTAATAAGCATCGCCACGGCGGTGGAAAAGGTAAGGGTCCTAAAAGACCCGCTCAAGATAACAAGAAGCCAGGCCCACATAGTGGGGGAGAGAGACATTCATCGACGGCCAAAAAGCCATCTGGTGGGTCAACAGATCATAACGGTGGAAAACCTCGTAAGGATAAAGCTTCGGCTTTCAGAAAATTTCGTTAAGAGCGATATATGACGTCTTATAAAGAATTGTCTCGTCAAATTCTAGAAGGGACAGAGCTTGCTGATAAACTCATCTCAATAAGTGAACTCCAGTTTGATAACTGGAGTTCATATACATTACCTGATACTCCTGGACGTAAAGATCGCATTGCTTTCACCGAAGACAGAATCAAGTTTCCCAAAGCTCCAAAAATTTTCAGTGATGAAGGAAAGGCCATGGCCCTTCATAGTTTTGCCAATCATGAATTGCTGGCCATCGAGATGATGGCGGGGGCCTTACTTCTTTATCCTCATCGTAATGATGAAGAGATAAGGTTTAAAAAAGGAATTGCCAAGGCCTTGGCCGATGAGCAAAAACATTTTTCTCTCTATGTTGAAAGAATTAATCAACTTGGTTTTGAGTTTGGAGATTTTCCCGTTAATGATTTTTTCTGGAAGCAAATGCTCAAACTAAAAACGGCCGAAAATTTTACCGCAGTCATGAGTCTGACATTTGAAGCTGCTAATTTAGACTTTGCCCAGTTCTACCGCGATCTTTTTAAAAATGAAGGTGACCAGCAAACAGCTGATATTCTCGATATTGTTTTAGAGGATGAAATCTCTCATGTGGCCTTTGGGAGTCATTGGCTTAAAAGATGGCGCGGAGATAAAACTCTTTGGGACTATTATCTATCTGTTCTTCCACACCCCCTGACACCGGCCAGAGGCAAGGGCCTCCACTATGATCCTCTTGTTCATCAGAAAGCGATGAGCGAAGATTCATTTGTTTATGAGCTTTCTCATTATGTAGATCCTTTCCCTGTGACAAGAAGAAAGCGATGAAACTTGCTCCTCTAAAGATGAATGCTGACTATGAAAGCATGCTTTTTTATAAAAAGTCTGCCCCTTTAGTTTTAAACCAATCCTTAGAGTCTTTTATTCTCTTTTTAGAAAATAGACCTCTTGTTTCCACAAAAAAATATCACCGAGAGTTTCTAGATTATGTTGAGTCTGTGACTCATCACCCCTCGGAAATTATTCCTCAAGCGGATTTTGCCCAGAATTGGTGGGGGGATTATCAAAATATTGATCTGGAAAAAAAATTAAATTCAAAAGTCACTTCAGCTGAACTCATTCAAGATAAAAAATGGTGTGATCATACTTTCGTTATTCGACTGGATAATGATCTCAATCTGATTCCTTTTGATCGTACTTATTTAGTGAAGAATCCATACGGTATGTCAGGACAAAGATTTCTCACGATTGATTCCTCACTGCCCCATGGAGACCTTATTTATCAGGCCAAGCAGTGGATTAAAGCAGGGCCTTTTATCGTAGAACCACTTCTTAATCGTAAGTATGACTTTAGTAGTTATGTCTATTCAGAGCAGTCTCAGATTTTTTATCAAAATATGGTAGATAAACATTATCAATACAAGGGATCAGTCTTCGTTAATTATTTACGACCTGATCTTGAACATCTGCCTTTTTATAATCAAATCTCCCTCTCAAAATGGCATGAGTACTCAGAGCGATTAAAAGAAATAATCAGCTACTATGGTAGCTTAAAAGAAATCACTGGATTCTCTGTGGATAGTTTTGTCTACGAGGAAAATGAATTACAAATACGTGCTCTCTCTGAGGTCAATTATCGCCGAACCATGGGACGAGTCACTTATGAACTTGCTAAAAGATTCAACCAAGATCGTCCTTGGGCCCAACTGATTATTGGGAAAAGCTCTCAAGCCGATGGTGGGTTTGGATTTTTTAAAAAGAAACTGGATGACCTACTTTGGTATCCAGGAAAAGAGTCTGGATTTATCATTTTGACTTCAGGGGATTCACGATTTGAAATTTTATTTTTAATGGCCAAAAGTCATCTCGAAGCTGAAAAGCTCACCCATGATTTAATCCTCAGATTCCCCAGCTACAATTTTGCGGTAAAGATCGAGTACTAATTTACCTGCTTCATCGGCCGAAGATGAGAACGCAATAATTTCATCTTGATGACCTTTAATGATAAAAATCCCACTTTCTTGATCTTTAATAAATCCTTGAGGAAGTTCCTGGCCACTTTTTTGCAGATAGTCCCAGAGAAGATGATGGTGTACCTGAAAAATAAATTGAATATTTGGATCTGAATCGTAGAGCTCGTAATGAACAAGGGACTCAATCGAAGTGGCAATCAGACCTTCGGCCAAAACATGGGAGCGTTTTAAGTCACAATGAGTAACCCGACAATAATGGTGCGGACTCAAGTGAGGAAGATGGCCTGTCTGGGCCCCAGTAATTAAAAAAGTTTTTTTATCAGGTAGTCGACAAGAGAGAGTTCCAAATCCGATCTTTTCATTCGGATACTCGCCCACTAATTGTAGTTTATAGAAGAGAGCTCGCCATTTTTCGATAGAGTGAATATCAATGGCCAAGGGGGGAGAGGCACGTTTTAGTGTCAGTTTGAATTTGATGAGTTCTTGATCATAACCACTCATTTATCTAAATCCTTGAGAAAAGGTGGTTTTGATTGCAAATAACATAGTCCCACTTATAATTGAGGATAATAGATTTTATGTCTAGGAGTAAGGTATTTTTGAAAAAATTCTAAACGATCTCAAAAGTAAGCTTCCAGGAAAAAAGAAGAAAGCTGAATACGAGGACGATGAAGATTTAGATGAAGCTGACGGTGACGAAGTTACTGCAACTGCTGTTGCGTCTAAAGCTGATTTAGAAGAACTTTCTGCAGATGACGACGATGATATTGAAGAAGATGACCAAGAGGAAGATGAAGATAAGTCTCTCGTTGGAAAAATAAAAAAACAATTACCGTTCCTGGGCAAACTCATCCCTGCTAAAAAAGGCAAAGCTGTTCGTAATGATGATAAGACTGATCCAGGTGCTATCATTCAAGATGAAGAGGATGAAGACCCAGGAAAAAATAAAAAACCGGCAAAGAAAAAGCCGAATAAAATAATTCTTATCGTTGTCGGACTAGGTTTAGCGATGCTGTTCATGGAGGACTTTCTTCCTAAGGACGAGTCTGTTGCTGAGCCTGTGGCCCAAACACCAAAAGTAAAATCTCAACGCGAACTAGATAAAGAAAAAGCAGCTGCTGAGAAAGCAGCGACTGAGACCACACCTCCAGTAGAAGAAACTCCCGCAGTGGTTGAAACACCGACTGAAGTGGCACCTCCAGTAGAAGAAACTCCCGCAGTGGTTGAAACACCGACTGAAGTGGCACC
>JBMLQL010000024.1:89853-118769 GCA_049241565.1 Bacteriovoracaceae bacterium
GTTGAAACTCCAACTGAGGTGGCACCGCCCGCAGACGAGATTCCGGCAGTCGAAGAGCCTTCTCTCTCTCTAGGTTCAGAGACTGATTCGGTTGATCCAAGTGTAATGACTCCAGCGGATAATGCCTCAGAAGATCAAATTGGTGCTCCTGATAAACCAGGTATTGATGGTGGAGATCTTACAGATAAAATTCTAGAGGATCTTGAAAAACAGGCCTTAGATAAAGAAAAAGCCACGCCGAAGAAAAGAGATTACGTGGCCCCACCTGATTATGAGTATGCCGGCCGTGGTCTTGTCTATAATTGTGTGGGAAAACATTGGGCCTGCGTCGATGCTCCAAGCTATAAAACTTGTGAGCAAAACAGTGAAGGGAATAAAGTGCTTAATAAAAAAGTAGAGTGCTACCCATTTAATGTTTATGACAAAATGAAAAACTGCCAATCTGCTCAACTGATGATGACGAGTTCAAATGCCAAGACAGGATTTTGTAACGAGTAATTAAGCTGCGTTCTTTTCAAACTTCTTATCCAAAAGTGAAATGAAAAATGTATCTTCTCCTTTGAGAGATTCTTTTTTCATACCTTGAATAAAAAGCTTCACAAGCTCTGGATCGAATTGTGTTCCTGAAAATTGGACAAGCTCATCATAAGCCACTTCATAGGGAAGACCTTTACGGTAAGGACGAGTTGATGTCATAGCATCAAATGTATCTGCGATAAGAATGATTCGAGCAAAAACAGGAATCTCTTCACCTTTGAGTCCGTGAGGATAACCCTTACCATCAAAACGTTCATGATGAAGTTTTGCATTCAAGGCAATCTTTTCAAACTCAGGAAAGTCTTTGAGAATTTCCCATGACTTGACTGGATGGTCTTTCATAATAATAAATTCTTCTTCTGAAAGACGACTTGGTTTATTAAGAACGGAGTCTGGTGTTGAGATTTTACCAATATCATGAAAAAGAGCTGACATCTCTAGCTCATAAAGTTCATCTTCTTTTAAATCAAGTTCACGACCAGTCACAAGAGAGAAATAGGCCACACGCATAGAGTGACCAAATGTATAAGAATCTTTTGCATTAAGAGCTCTTAGAATTGTACGAGCTGCCTCTTCATAAACTTTGCGTTTTTCATGTTTCAGTTCTTCAACTTGAGTTGCAAGAGTTAACAGCGATAGGGCCGTCGTATAAGAGGGAAGTTGAAAGACATTATTCTTTTTAGTCATGCATCTTTTCCATTTGCATCAATGGCGAGAAAAAACTCACCAAATTCATCTACCTTTTTCTCTTCGGTTGTTTCTCTGAAAAATAAACTGTAAAATGAATGGGCCGAGGACCAGAGGTCCAAGTTATTAAAACTGTTAGGTATTGAAGGAAAAAAAATCATGATTATAGTGGATGAAAAGGGTCATATTCTCAAAGCTCTCGAGGAGCTCGATTTGCTTGAGACAGAAGGCTTTGAAGATGTGAAAGTCATGAGCGTTTCAGATTTTTTAAACTTACCGCTTCAGTCTAATCAAGCTCTTGTGATTGTTGATATTCCTTCAGTTCTACAATATCCAGAATCAGTAGAGTCTTTTAGAGGCCATATGAATACTTTTTCGGGAGTCGTCTTCACTTATCCTGAGAAAGAAGCCCAAATGAGGCAATGGGCCCAAACGGAAGCAGGGATTTTTCCTCATGTGCTTCAGGTTCAGAGTTGGCCGATGCCAGAGCTTGAGGTGGAGCTTTTTAAAAACCTGGCCAGGACTTTTGCTCGCCTGCGCTTAGAACAGCAACAGTACCAAAAACAAATTACTCAGTTCAGTCAAGATCTAGATCAGCTATTAAGACTGGCCCAGCACGAGATAAGTCGTGCTAAGAATGTTCATAATCGTCTTGTTCCTAAACGTATAGATGAATACAAAGGTGTAAGTGTTGTTCATCGTTATGCCGCCGGGTCTGGAATTGGAACTGAGTTTTCTGATGTGATTCAAGATGGGTCGCACCTCTACCAAATTATATTTGCGACGAGCTCGTTTCTTTTATCAAGCACTGCTGTTTCTTTGATTCAAGAGATGAAGACTAAAAAATTTAATCCCATGGTATTTCTTCAAAATTTAAAAGATGAAGTGATCACCCTGAATCAAACTAAAAAGAAAAAGATTGAAAGTCATTTGATGATCATGAGTTTTGATCTTACTCAACTTAAGGCCAGCTTTATGGGGTGGGGAGAGTTTGAGTACTTTGGGCAGGTAAAGGGCTTAGGTAAAATTGATTTCGTCGGTGAGTCTATGAGCTTTCATAAAGACGAGAGGATTATTTTCTTTTCACCTGGATTTGTTTCTAACTGGAATGAGTACAAATCACTTCCGAATAAGCAACAAATTGTGGAGAATCATAGTAAGGGCCCAATCTATGATTTATTAACTGAACTTATCTTTCAATTAAAGAAGGCCAGTGCAGAAGATTTTTTAAACAGAGATGCAACAGTAGTGGCCTTGGAGGTCAATCGTCATGGTATTCAGCAAGTTTAGTTTCATTCTTTTTACTTTTATATTTTCTTTGTCAGGATTGGCACAGACAAGATTTCTTCCCAAGAGTTGCTTAGATGCGACTTATAAAATGAAGCTTTCACATAAAGGCCCTCTTTTTGGACTTTTAAAACAAGAGCTCGTCATTGATAAGAAGGGGTGTCTTATTCATGTGTCTCATAAAAAATACTTTCCTCATGAGTGGATGCTTGATGTCTGTCGTGAGCCTGTCCATATTAAGGTGACATCAGCTACAGGAGTTGATGTGGCCAAAAAAGAAACGGAATGTCTTAAAAATGATAATTTAAAAGATACTTCTGATTTTTGCTCACAATACTATGATTTAGTTGGTGTAATGCAAGATGATGGATTAATTTTTGCGGAAGGTGATCGTGATAATCTTTCTTCGGATCACGGAAAAACATTTTGTTCTTATCTTTTGATTAAAAAATATCTTAATGAATCAGTAGTTTTTAGCAGATACACAGAGGTAGAAGATATTTTTACTGAAAAATCAAAAGTTCAGCCGATTATTCCTGCTTCACCTGCTCCAAGTGCTGCTCCTAAAACAGAGGCCCAGGAAAATCAAAGTGCGGCCCCACTTATTAAAAATGTTCCGGCCGCACCTATGACAACTGCTACTTTCTAAATTTTCGAAAATCCAATTTCTAAATCTTTAATTAAATCATCGATATCCTCAACTCCGACTGAAAGTCGGATGAGGTTATCGTGGATTCCAAGTTTTTGACGAACGTCGGCCGGAATCGATGCATGTGTCATGATGGCCGGATGCTCAATTAAGCTCTCTACTCCACCCAGAGATTCTGCTAGGGCAAAAAGATGAACACTCTCAAGGAATTTGCGAGATTCATTGATTCCACCTTTTAGGAAGAATGTGATCATTCCGCCAAACCCTTTCATCTGTTTCTTAGCGATTCCGTGCTGAGGATGAGATTCAAGTCCTGGATAAATTACTTTTTCTACTTTGGGATGTTTTTCAAGGAACTGAGCAATCTTCATGGCATTGGCCTGGTGGGCCTTCATTCGAAGCGCAAGAGTTTTCACTCCGCGAAGAACTAGCCAGCTATCAAATGGAGATTGAGAAGGTCCAATCGCATTTTGAAGGAAGAAGATTTTATCTTTTAATTCATCAGAATTGAACATCATGGCCCCACCAACGACATCTGAATGCCCATTGATGAATTTTGTCATTGAGTGAATCACCATGTCTGCTCCAAGATCTAATGGATTTTGGAAATAAGGACTCATGAATGTATTATCAACGACAGTCAGGGCCTTGACCTTTTTTCCCATGCTTGTAATAGCAGCTATATCAGAAATTTTAAGCATTGGGTTTGTAGGAGTCTCAAGCCAAATGAGTGCAGGTTTTGTTTCATTGATCTTCTTTTCAAGAGAAGCGAGATCAGTTGTATCGACGAATTCAAAATTATGCATTTCATTGAAAACTTTTGAGAAAAGTCGGTACGTTCCACCATAAACATCATCCCCACAAAGAATCTTTGATCCTTTAGGAAGCATTTGCATGATAAGCATCGAAGCAGAAAGGCCTGAAGCAGTCACAAAGCAGTGTTTGGCGTTTTCTAAAGAAGCAAGACACTCTTCAAGACGTGTTCGTGTTGGGTTATGGCTACGTGTATATTCATACCCCTTATGTTCCCCTGGTGAGCTTTGAACATATGTCGAAGTTTGATAAATAGGGGGCATGATCGCTCCCGTCGTAGGATCAGGCTCTCCGCCGACATGAATGACTTTTGTTTCAAATTTCATTTCTTTAGAACTCATACGGTCTCCAGTAATTGTTTCATTTCATAAGAAGCCCCAAGAGTCGATAATCTTGCGATAATCGAATACATGGCCTCTTTAATTTGATGATCATTATTTTGTCTTACGTCAGATATACAGAACTTACGGTAAAGCATCCCTTGGGAATTAAGATTTCCTTGTGATGTTTTATTTGGATTTGTTCGCATGAATCCTCCACAGCTTTGACCATTGATCAGATAGATCGTGACTTCAGCGGGAGCATCATCATATTTAAGAATCGTTTCAACACCTTCTTGAATGAGTACAGAGGTAAATTTAAGATTATTTTTACCAACGTCCATTTTATTTCTTACCTTGCGATTCATCGAACGAATTTCTTCGGCACTTGAAACCACAGAGATTCCCATCCCATAAGTTCCTTGTGAGGCCTTAACGAAAACATTGGCCTCTGGATGTAAGGATTTAAAGAACTCTTCCACTTTATCGGCGAGGGCATCAAGACCTTCTTTTGTATTAAAGTCTAGATTATCCATTGACGTAAATTTGGCCTGAATCAAATCAGGATTTATACCGAAATGATCACAAAACTTATTAGCAACACGCTCATAGTGCTCAAAGTGCATGATTTTTTGGCGACGGTACCATCCTACATATGGAGAAGGAAGAATAGGTGTTCGGAGTGATTTCCAATCAAGCGGGAAAGGATTTGATTGGTCATTATTAAGAACAATCACTTCAAATTTAAGGTCAGGTTTTGATAAAACATGAAACTCACCATCTTTAAGCTCAGCCTTATAAATTTTGAGTTTATATTCTGAGTGCGACTCTAGTTCTACTGACTGAACTCCATCTGGGAACATTTCAGGATCAGGAGAGATAAGTGTTACCTGAGTTTCACTCATAGAGATGCTATCAGACAGCTTGTAAAGGTGATCAAGATAGAACTTATTTTTTGTATGAGATTCTGGGATCACGGCCACATGTTTTAGATCAGGCTTAATTTGATTAAATACTTTTCTAAAGTGGGTCGCACAATTGAGAAGATCTTTTCCACAGAGATTATTAAAACCAGCAGGGTACATATTGTGATCTACTGGAGCAAATTTGTATTTACTCTCTCTCACATCGACACTTGATGTAAGGGGCTGAGGAAGTTTTGCCTGTTCTTGGTCAATATAAGTATTAATGGCGTTCCAGTTCTCGCAGACGAATTTTTCCAATTCTTCTTTGGTTTTAACCTTGTAGTTCATATTTGTTCCAGTATTTGTATAAGAAATTTAAGTGTTCAGTCGGTGAGAGTTCCAGAACTTCTGGGAACTCCAACACGTGAGAGAAATTTTTCTTAAAGCTTTCTTTGAGTTGATGTTCTTTAGAGACAAGTGACTCTTTTAAGGCCACGAGTCTTGAATCTACAGGAGACCAATCTGAGAGTTCGGCTTCCATACATTTATTTATTAAAAGATAGTGATCTTGGTGAATAAAATGTTCAGCATGAAGCTTAAGATCAAGTGCTTCTTGGATTTTTCCTTGTTCGATCGAAGAAACTAAGAACCAATTGCATTCAGATTTTTCTCTGAGCTTATCTTGTAGGGAAAGACCTTTTAAGAAGGCATCTTTGGATTGATAAATAACCTGAACAGCATCGACAAACTCGTCGAGAAATTGGGCGCCAGTAACGGCTTGAAGATATCCCAGAAGTTTTTTTACCCCTGATGCGATTACTTTATTCACAAGTCCGATGGCAAAGCCTTGCTTTTCACCAGTTGTTTTCTTACCGAGGTAATTAAAGATATCCACAAAACTTTGATCAAAAAAGGCTTTGATTTTATTTAGGCTTTCTAGAAAATCTAAAAAATGAGGGCCAGGAGGAGTATCTAAAACAATAGTTTCATATTTTCCAGTTTCAAATTGCATTTGAAGTTCAACGAGTGAGAGGATCTCATTCATTCCACCATAGGGACGAGAAAGAATCTGAACAATTTTATTTTGAGAAAGATGAGGATCAGCATTGAGCTTGGCCATGCGCTGAATTGTTTTTTCAGGTGACATGAGAAGAGCATCTATTTTCACGGTTGAGTTGAAATTTACTTCAACAACATCACCTGCTTCGGCATCATCAAGTTTTAATAATTCTTTGAGTCTTTTGGCAGGATCAATAGTGATTAGTAAAACCTTACGTCCATTTTCGGCCAATTGAAGAGCACGTGCTGTGGCCAGAGTTGTTTTGCCTACTCCACCTGTTCCACAGAAAATTTCGAAACTTTTCGTTCCAATGCGCACTTGTGACCTCGATAAATGTACGAGCTATTCTATACGAGTTTCCCTAGGCTCCCAAGCATATCTTGCTGAATCTTATCATCAGTCTCAGAGAGGGAATGAGGGAGGGCGAGGATAAACTGTGATTTTTCTTGGTCTAATAATTGGCGCTCATTGGCAATTTTCCTCTCAAGGGCCTCAGGCAGCTTCTCGCTCACATCAGGAACCCCTAAGGAGAGACAATTATTAACAACAATCGATTTTTCTACTGGGGTGCGTATATCGAGCTCAATCTTGAGGTCTTGGGCCTCATGCCAGCTCATCAGAGTAGGGAGAGTGATAATATGAATACGTGTAAAGTTTGGGTCAAGAAGAGCGGCCAGCATTTTTTTGGTATCTTCAAAAACGGTTCCACTTTCAAAAATTTGTTGGAAGTTTTGAGTGGCCTCCATCATGGTCAGGGCATGCCCAGAGGCAGGGGCGTCTAAAACCATAACTGGATTATTATCACCGTGTTTGATTTCTTCTAAAATTCGTCCGAGAAAAATAAGATAATTAAATCCTGGAACCATATTGATAAGAGCTCTAAAAAATGGCGTCTTAACAATCCAGCCAGCAATCATGCCGCTTTTAAGTTTTTTTTCAACATATCCCTTAGCGGAATCTTCGAGATCAAGCATCAACGTAGGAACATCAAAAACAGTTTTATCTTCTGAATGGCCATGGTGATTTTCGGCCAAAGATTGACTCTTAAAAGTGACGTATTTAGCATTCACGCCTTGAGTGCGAAGGTATCTGGTAAAGCTATAGGCAAGAGTGGTTTTTCCCACTCCGCCTTTGCCTGTAAAAATATAAAGTTTAATTGAGCTATCCATCTCTAGAAGAGGTAGATACCTGTGATAAGAAGCTTGAAGTAATAGCCCTTAAGATCAGACTGACTGTCTTGCTTAATAGTAAAAGGCCAGTGAACTTGCCCAAGAATACCCACAACATAATGATCATTGAGGCGCAGATCTACCCCACCACCAAAATTCATTCCGAAGCCAAGTTTTTGCTCTGACCATTTTTGAGTTCCACCAATATTTCTTTTGGCCTGAGGAGCATAAAAACCAAGACCACCAAGAACGAAAGGAGAAAAATTATCAAATTCAAAAAGACGAGCTTTAATGGCACCGTTAAGTCCCATGAGTTTCATTTTTTCTTTAGAGCTTTTATGTTGAGAGTAGTGAGCATCAACTAGAATATCAAAAGAATAGCTCGCAGCGTAGGTATAGAGAAGATCCGCGGTGATTTTGCTATCGCCATAATCAGCATAGTTTCCAAGAAGGAATGTCTGGCCAAGACCAATCCCCACACCATGCTTTCTTAATTGGCGAGGTGAGGCTGACTGCATTGCAGGAGAACTCGAATATGTCTCTTGTGGAGCCTCTTCAACCTTCGCTGCTGGTTCAGTAACCTTGAGCTCTTGCTTTGTATTAGGGGTTTTAATTTTTGGCGTAAAGGCCTTAGGAGCAGCACTTTGCGCTAAAAGAGTAGTAGAAAAAAAACTAGCGACCACAAGGGTCGCTAGTCGATGCGTATAAATTTTGTTCGACTTCATGAACTAAGATTAGTTCAAAGTAGCCGTATTTTCCATAGAATTCATTGCATTTGCGAAAGGCTTGAACTCTTCAGTCGCTACAACATCTGTAGAGATGTTAAGTTTTGACTCAAGACCTTGGATATACCCAGTAAGAGTTCCTTCTTCAGAGCGAATAACTCTCTTAAGTAGTTCAGTATTACCTGGCTTAAGAGATTTTCTTTCTTGATCAAAAAGAAGTTGGATTTGAGTCATATACGTGATGTCGTTTTTTGACTTGTTATCGATAACTTGGATTTCATGACCTTCACGGATGATTTGCGCGATCTCTTCTAGAGTCACGTAGCAGCTTTGGAAAGTGTCATAAAGTTTTCTGTTTTGGTAGCGCTTGATGATTCTTACGTCTTTCATGGTTTACCCCTATTTTTCTGTTAACCCTTTCGCACACGTTCTAAAGGATTTGTGTTTAAACTTGTTTTCAATCTTCATCGTGTCCTCAAGGAAGTTTATTTTTGCGCTCAAGGCCCACAATCAAGTTGGGGCAGTAATACTAACGGGGTGCTCTCATGTCAACCCAGATAGTCAAAAAAAAAGCTGAGTATATGAGTCAGGGCCACCACTAGGTAAAATATTCCTTAAGACCATAACCTTTTTACCTGCTTTTTCAGTAAGTTATCTGTAATCACTACTTTCTGGGCCCTTGCTCCACGTTAGACAAAGAATCTTTAAAACCCCTTCAGTTTTGCGCCGATAAAGAATCATAGAAGGGTGGTTCAGATGATGTTTAAAAAACCTGTCTCGTTAGCAACTTTAGTTCTGTCATGCTCAGTTCTCCTTACTTCCTGCGCTGGTCTGCAGAGTAGAGACCCTTCTCAGCAAGAGCTTGTGGAGCTCAGCCCTGAACAACTCGAACAAATTAATCGTGAAGCCTTAGATCTTGCTTCTCAGCGTCTGACTGAGATGGTTGCAAGTGCAAAGAGCTCACCTGATATGACTCGTTATCTTTCAACAGATCTATTTCTTAAAGCAAATATGGCGATGATGAGTGGTGACCATGTTACTGCTGCTATGCTCTTTACTCATGTAAATGAGCTCGTTCCTGCGGATTCTTTTGTTGCTAAAAAACTAGCTGTGAATTTGATTCGTTTAGGTGAGCTTGAAAAAGCGGAAAAGGTTTTGGCCAAAGTTTATAGTGACTCAAATAAGACAGACGAAAAAGTTGGACTGATTCTTGCCGGAATTTACGGTGGTCTAGGAGACGAGAAAAAAGCCGTTTCAACTTATGAAGAAATCCTCGCTAAAAATCCTAAGAGTGAAGACGCTTGTGTATTTCTCTCAAAGGCTTATGCTATCGACAAGCAAGAATTGAAAGCGATTAAAAAATTAGAGAAATGTGGTGTCAGCGATAAAACAAACGGTGTTTATCACTTTTATATTGGAAAGATTTATCAAGATATGAAGCAAGAAAAGAAAGCTGAAGCCGCCTATAGGCACGCGCTTAAGGTTCAGCCAAAATTTTCTCAGGCCGTCTCGTCTCTTGGTTCGTTGTATGAGGAAAAAGAGCAGATCAAAGCAGCCGTTTCACTTTACACTGATTATATAGCTAAAAATAAAAAAGATTCAGTCATTCTTGAAAGATTGGTTCAGCTGCTTTTTGTTCAAGAGAGATATACTGAAGTCATCCCCTTTGCAGAAAGACTGAGTGATCTTCAACCAGATAATTTAAATCTTAAAGTGAAGTTAGGAATCCTTTATACAGATGCTAAGAAATATTCTGAAGCCGTGAATGTTTTTAAAGAGCTTCTCAGCTTTGCCCCTGAGTCTGACAAGATCCTTTATTATCTGGGTGCTATTTACCAAGAGATGCGCCAGTACCAAGACTCTATTGAATATTTTAATCAGATCCCAAGCAATAGTGGGCTTTATTCTGATAGCTCACTTCAAATGGCAAACATGCTTTCAAACCTTGCCCAAGAAGAGAAAAAGTATGGAGAGAATTTTGTTAGCTTTGTTAACGAAAGAATTCTTGTTCTTCCTACTATAAAAGTTGAGTTGAGCGTGATCAAAGCTGGCTATTACGAAGCTGTAGGGGAAAATAAATTAGCAATGGAAGCCATGATGGTAGTGCAAGATGAGAAATCTTTTAGTACTCAACACAAGTATTATCTCGCTAATCTTTACGAGAGGCTTCAAAAATACGATGAATCTAGCCAATTGATCAAAGGTATTATCGAAAAAGAGCCTAAGAATGCTCAGGCCTGGAATTTCTTAGGATATGCAATGCTTGAGCGTGGTGACAATATGGATGAAGCCTTTAGTTACATAACTAAGGCCGTAGAGTTAAGTCCTGAGGATGGCTATATTAGAGATTCACTTGGTTGGTATTATTTCAAAAAAGGTGAGTACTCACGCGCTCTCAAAGAATTGGATTTTGCTTTCAAGAAAGTTCCTGATGATGTGGAGATTTCGAAACATCTAGCTATTATTCATCGTCAGATGAAGAATTTTTCTAAGGCCCGTGATTACTTTGAAAATGCTCTTAGACATGCTCGTATTAAATCTGAGCGTGTAGATATTATTTCTCAAATAGAAAAACTTGAGTCAGAACGCCTTCCAGCTTCCGCCGCACAAACAGTTATCGATTAAAAATCTTGTCATAACGTTAGAAAATCCTGATCATCATTTTTATGATCAGGATCTTTCTTCTCTTATTAATTTCAAGCTGCTCCCTTTTTCATAAAGGCCCCGATTATACTAAGCTTCCTATTGAGCAGCTTCTCGACTCACTTTCATTAACTGGAGAGGGAAGAGGGAGATTAGAGATGAGTGAGAAGAGTTATGTCTTCTCATTTGAATCGGCTTATCTTAGTGAGCAAGATCAGTGGGGACTTTCAGCAAGCTTTCCTTTTTATGGTGAGGAAGTTCTTATCTATAAAAATATTAAGACGGCCAGGATTGGAAAGGTTCTTAATTTTGAAAAACGTCTTCTTGAGTCTATGCCGAAAATCTGGCATGAAAAATTCCAAACAACGACAAGAAAGCTTGTTCGTTTTATGCTCGCCAAAAATCTAGGGCTGGCCAGAAACTGTGCCCTTCAGTCGGCCAATCTTTATGAATGCCAGATCGAAAATGACACATTCAGCGTAGAAGTTTTTCCTTCAAAATTGGTTGTTCACAAAAAATTTAATCAGTTTATTATTAGCTATTCAGGGTCAAACCTTACAGAACCTTTCTTTGAAAGAACCTCCCTGACTCTCACTTCCATAGATGCGCAAGACAAGCCTAAGATAGAAATGAATCTTGAGCTTTTTTGGAGCACTTTTCAATAATACTTGAGCGCTTTGGTGACAAATTGCACCTCTTGTCAGGAAACACTTGTTTTTATAGTGATTTAACAAGGGTTAGCTTAGAATAATTTGGGTTCCCATTTTTAAATCTTGAGGAGTGATCAGCAATGAAACTATTTGGTGTTATCTTATTGGCCGTGAGTTTTCTTGTCGGCTGTAGTAAAGAGCAGAACTTTGATGAGCGAGTTATCTATCTTGTGTCTCCTGAAAAGGTGGCCGGGTTTGATCCCATCAATGCCTCAGATATGTATTCAAGCAATGAAATGGGAAAAGTATATGAAGGACTTTTTGAGTTTCACCCTCTAAAGCGTCCCTATGAATTGATGCCAAATCTTGCAGCAGAAATGCCAACTGTTGGAGCTGATGGGCTTACTTATACTGTAAAAATTAAAAAAGGTGTTTTCTTTCACGATTCACCTGCCTTTAAAGGACAAAAAAGAGAACTTAAGGCCGATGACTTTGTTTATTCAATTAAGCGTCTAGCTGATCCTAAGCTTATGGCCAAGGGATGGTGGGTTCTTGATGATAAACTTGTAGGCCTTAATGAGTGGAGAACAAAATATGCTCAAGCTGAATCAGTAAATTATGCAGATGAAATCGAGGGGCTCAAGAAGATTGATGACTATACAATTCAATTTAAATTAAAACAGGCGTTCCCTCAATTCCTCTATGCACTAGCGATGCCTTATACATTCGTTGTGCCTAAAGAAGCCGTTGAACATTTCGGGAAAGAGTTTTTGAATCACCCAGTAGGGACCGGTGCTTTTATTCTTCCAAAGTTTGAACAAACGAATCGTATTACTTATGAGAAAAATCCAAACTTCAGAGAAAAATTTTATCCTTCTGAAGGCGAAGAGTCTGATGTCGCCAACGGCTTACTTGCTGATGCTGGAAAGAAGCTACCGCTCGTAGATAAAATCATCGTTGATATCATTGTTGAGGCACAGCCGAAGTGGCTTGGATTCAAAAGAGCAAAAAATGATCTTCTTGAAGTTCCTAAGGATAATTTTGAAGAAGTTATTGTTGGTTCACGTGAGTTGACTGAAGATTTCAAGAGTAAAGGTATCCGCCTTCATGCTGAAGCTCAGTTAGATGTGACTTTTATTTCTTTCAATAATCAAAATGATCTTTTTAAAGACAATAAAAAATTACGCCAAGCAATTTCTCTCGCTTACAACAGAGCACAGGCCAATAAACTTTTTTATAATGATACGGCCATCGAAGCTCAAGGTGTGATTCCACCAGGAATTTCAGGTTATAGAAAAGAGTTCAAAAATCCATACACAAAATATGATGTGGATCTTGCTAAAAAGCTCCTTAAAGAAGCTGGATATCCAGAAGGCAAGGGGCTTCCTGCACTAAGTGTAGAAACAAGAAATGATACTAGTTCTCGTCAGATTCTTGAGCAGTTTGCTGATAATATGAAAGATATTGGTATTAAAGTTATTGTGAGCCAAAATACATGGCCAGAGCTTGTGAACAAAGTGACTACAAAAAGAAATCAAATGTACACAATGGCGTGGGGAGCAGATTACCCAGATGCTGAAAACTTTCTTGGACTACTTTATTGTCCAAACCAGTCACCAGGATCAAATGGGGCCAATTACTGTAATCCAGAATTTGATAAACTTTATAAGCAAGCTGTGATTCTACAGGATTCACCTGAGAGAACGGCTCTTTATGAAAAGATTAATGAAATGGTGGCCCTAGAAGTTCCATGGATCTTTAGTTTCCACCGTACAAAATACTATGTAGCTCACGCTTGGTTAAAAAACTATAAGTTTATGGAGTTTAACCATACTCAATTTCAATACTTCAATGTTGATCTTGAAGTGAAAAAACAGCTTAGCAAGAAATTCTAGGATTACTGATGACGAGATATATTTTACGACGTTTGCTGTATACGATCCCTGTTGTTCTTGGGGTCAGTTTTATTATTTTCGTTCTCTTTAATTTAGTTTCTGGTGACCCGACAGCTCTTCTTCTTGGAAAGAATGCTACGGCCAAGCAGATGATTGAACTACGTGAACAATTAGGGCTCAATAAACCACTTTGGGCCCAATATATTGATGTCGTGAAGTCTGCGTTCACTTTTGACTTCGGAAGATCTTGGCAATCTAAGCAAGAGATCATGCATATGATAAGGATGGGTGCTTATCCATCACTAGTACTCTCTATTCCTGCTTTTGCTATTTCAACAATCCTCTCTATTCTGATTTCACTTGTCGTGGCTTACTATCGTGGAAAAGGGATCGATTTATTTATTCGTATCATGTGCATTGCTGGAATGAGTATTTCGAGTCTGGTCTATATCCTCGTTTTCCAATGGTACTTCGCTTACCATTTAGGTTGGTTTGAAATTTCAGGATTTGAAGAAGGTTTCCCTAATTTTATTCCTTATATTGCTCTTCCTGCTATTATTTGGATTGTTCTTTCATTGGGACCTGATGTGCGCTTTTTTAGAACAGTGATTCTCGATGAGATTTATCAGGACTATGTTCGTACTGCTCGTGCCAAAGGCCTTGGAGAAAAAACAATTCTTCTTAAGCATGTTTTAAGAAATGCCATGATTCCCATTATTACTTACGTGGTGATTCAACTTCCATTCCTTATTCTTGGAGCACTTCTTTTGGAGAGTTTTTTTGGGATTCCTGGTCTTGGAGGGATGACTCTCAATGCATTGAACTCATCTGATTTTCCCGTAGTAAAGGCCATGGCGATCTTGTCATCTGTGGCCTATATCCTTTTTGGTTTATTGACAGATATCCTCTACACAGTGGCAGATCCACGTGTGAAGTTGAAGTAGAAGGGTGAGTGGAATGAAAACAAATTCATTGTGGATTGATGCTTTTAGAAGACTTCGCGTAGATAAAACAGCGATGTTCTCTCTGGTGATTGTAATCGTTTTTTCTTTGGTTGCTATCCTCTCGTGGATGGGAGTTCTGGCCTCAAATTGGTCTGAAGAGGTTGGGGGATCAAATATGGCCCCAAGTCTTGAATTTATTTTTGGGACAGATCTTTTTGGAAGAAGTGTTTTTGATAAGGTGATTCATGGAACTCAGATTGCTATGTCTGTAGGACTTGTGACTTCACTTATTGCCATCCCAATCGGTGTGATTTTAGGTGCCCTTGCTGGTTATTTTGGTGGGTGGGTTGATGATGTAATCACTTGGTTCTACACAACTTTTTCTTCGATCCCAAATATCATGCTCTTGATATCTATTACGATGATTCTTGGAAAAGGAATCTTTGCTGTCTACGTTGCTCTCGGGGCCACAGGATGGGTGAGTTTATGCCGTCTCATTCGTGGAGAAGTCATGAAACATAAAGAGCGGGAATATGTTCAAGCGGCTGGAGCTATTGGTGGCGGACATATGAGAAAGCTGTTTCTTCATATCCTTCCGAACGTTACTCACTTAGTGATCATTAATACTTCTCTTCAATTTCAGACAGCGATTAAGTCTGAAGTGATCCTCTCGTACTTGGGCCTTGGAGTTCAGGGAGAGCCGAGCTGGGGAACAATGATTGATGATGCCAAGCTCGAGCTTGCTCGTGGTGTTTGGTGGCAACTAGCAGCTGCAACTTTAGCAATGTTTTTAATTGTATTAGCATTTAACCTTCTGGGAGACGCTCTTCGTGACGCTCTCGATCCTAAACTGAAAGGGAAGTAACATGACGACACCTTTACTCTCAGTCAAAAACCTTACGGTAGACTTTCACACCCAGGAAGGTGTGACTCGTGCAGTGAATAATATTTCATTTGATATTCCTGCTGGTAAGACAGTAGGGATTGTTGGTGAATCAGGCTCTGGAAAATCAGTCACCTCACTTGCTGTGATGGGACTTTTGCAAAAGCCATCAGGTATTGTTGAAAGTGGCCAGATTCTTTTTCAAGGGAAAGATCTTCTTCTGAATTCAGAAGATCAAATGAGAAAAATTCGTGGAAACGAAATCTCAATGATTTTCCAAGAGCCGATGACAAGTTTAAATCCTGTTTTTAAGGTTGGAGCTCAGATTGCTGAGGTTTTAATCATTCATAAGAATATGACCAAAAAACAGGCCTGGGATCGTGCTGTCGATCTTATGAATCAAGTAGGGATTCCTAATCCATCACAAAGTGCACATAAATATCCTCATGAAATGTCTGGTGGCCAAAAGCAACGTGTGATGATTGCTATGGCCATTGCCAATGAGCCTAAGCTCCTTATCGCCGATGAGCCTACGACGGCACTCGATGTCACGATTCAAAAACAAGTTATTGATCTGATGAAGAGTCTTCAAGAGCAGTACAAGATGAGTATGATGTTTATTACTCACGATCTCGGTGTGATTGGAGATCTTGCAGATGACGTCGTGGTGATGTATCGCTCAAATGTTGTGGAGCAAGATCATGTAAGAAGTATTTATGAAGGGGCCAAGCATCCTTATACAAAGGGTCTTCTGGCTTGCCGTCCTAATCTAGGGGCCAATCCTCGTCGATTACTCACAGTGAGTGATTTCATGAATGATAAAGGTGAAGAGCTTACCGTTCCCTCTGAAAGACTTATTGTTTACGATAAAGAAGTCACGCCGATGCATCAAGGAGAGGGAACTTTACTTGAAGTTAAAAATCTTCAAACAAGTTTTCCTATTAAGGGTGGGCTGTTTGGAAGGACTATAGATCAAGTGCATGCCGTAAACGATGTCAGTTTTACTCTACAGCGTGGAAAAACTCTTGGACTTGTGGGCGAGTCAGGGTGTGGAAAGACGACTCTTGGGAGAACAATTCTTCGCCTCATCGAGCCTTCGGCCGGAAATATTATTTATAACGGGAAAGATATTACAAACGTTTATGGAGAAGAGTTAAGACTTCTTCGTCGAAAAATGCAGATCATTTTTCAAGATCCGTACTCATCGCTTAACCCTCGCATGACAGTAGGAGAAATTCTTACTGAGCCACTTATTATTCATGGTATTGGGAATAGTAAATTTGAGCGACTTGATATGGCCAAAGAATTAATGGATAAAGTAGGTCTTAAGGTGATGCATCTTAATCGTTATCCTCATGAGTTCTCTGGGGGGCAACGTCAACGTATTTGTATTGCTCGTGCTCTTATGCTTCGTCCTGAGTTCGTGGTCTGTGACGAGTCAGTATCTGCTCTTGATGTTTCCATTCAGGCCCAGGTCTTGAACCTTCTTCTTGACCTGCAAGATGAATTTAAACTCACTTATATTTTTATTTCACATGATTTAAGTGTCGTTAACTTCATCGCCGATGATGTGGGTGTCATGTATGGTGGAAAAATTGTCGAGATGGATAAGGCCAGCCGAATTTATAAGAATCCGGCGATGGATTATACTAAGACTCTTCTTTCGGCGATTCCTAAAGGTCAGCCAAAACCGTTCTAAGCTTTTTTATAAGGGCGTACTGCAGAGTACGCCTTCAAAAACAAACACGCTAAAATAAAGCCAAAATACACATTGAGGTTCCAGTTCCACTGGAGCCACTGTGTATTGATATACACACCAAATGTCCCAAAGGCGTAAGCCCCGGCCACACTTGCTGGTGAGAGGGCATAATTAAACCATTTTTTGAAAACAATCTTTGTCATGAAAACTGCCAGGAGAGATCCCGCGGTCCACGATTGAACCTTAAGACCTAAAAGAAGAAGACCATCATTTTTTGAAGCAATCACAGCAATTGCAAAAAGTAAGAAAGTAATAACGACAGTATCGAGGAAGCAGTAAAACTTAATATTCTGTGGGTTTCTCTTCGGAAAGATATCATTATAAACACATGAGCAGAGAGCATTGATCGTTGAATCAAGTGTACTCATGGTTGCTGCTAAAACTCCGGACACCATAAAGCCTCTGAGTCCTGCTGGAAAATAAGTCACAATATAATGAGCAAAAATATGATCCGCATTTTCCACTGTGGCAGGGAATGGATGAACTTGATAAAAACTCCAGAGAAGAGCTCCTACACCTAAGAAAAGAAAACCTACTGAAATAGAAACAAAGCTTGAGAGGAAAATGGCCCATTGAGCATGCTCCATCTTTCTGTTAGCAGTGAGTCGTTGAACAAAGTCTTGATCCACACCATGTGTGGCCATATCAAATAAAATCCCACCAAGAATACCCAGGATGAAAGGAAGTGGCTGAGAGAAATCGACAAATGATGTTTTTCCGGCCTCGTGAGCGAGAGTCATCATGTCACTCCAAGACTGGCCTGCGGTTTCAGGAATCATGATATGCGCCGTAATACCACCACAAATGAATAAACCCATTTGAAGGATATCAGTACGTACAACGGCCTTAAGACCACCAATCAGAGTATAAATAAAAGTCATGAACGTGATAATGGCGAGTCCAACGTAAATATTGAGTTGGAAAAAATGGGCCACTAAAATTGAACCTGAGAAAAGCCTTACCCCAACAGCAAGAATTTTACTTAAAGCATAAAAAATTGAGACAAGTTTTTGACCTGAGGGAAGGCCCGTGTCTTTGGCCATGACTTCATAAACTGTAAGACCCTTATCGTAGAGCTTTGGCAAAAAGATGCGGGCAATGACTAAGCGACCAATGATGGCCCCCATATAAATCTGAACAAAAGAAAAATCCGTATTAAAAGCAAAAGCGGGAATCCCCAAAAAAGTTAGGGCCGAAACCTCTGTCGCAATAATTGAGCAAATAGATTCAGTAAAAGTAAGGGATTTATTGGCCAAGTATTGTTCACGAGCAACCTGAGCAGCATCTGTGGTTGTTTTACTGTGAGTGTCTCGGCTTGCCTTTACGGCCAGGAAGAAAATCAAGCAGATATAAGCGAAAATAACGATCCAGTCGATGAGTTGAAAAACCATAATTGTCCTCTCTAGAGTTTTTTATACGGCAAGGTGAGGGGGATAGTCTAGGAGAGTTTGCCGACTATCTTGGACAGGCTTTAATTTCTAATTACTCCTAGGGAAAAACCGAAGAGTTACTAGATGAGGAGGGCCATTTTGTCGGCTGAATCACGTAAAGAAATTGATCATATGTTCTGGGAACAGGTTCTAACCCCTGGTCGTTTGCTATTGCAGATGGGTCCAAAACTATTACCCTTGCTTGAAGCTGGTCAGGTGATTGATCAAAAGTTTTTGGCCAAATACAAAAACTCTAAACTCATCGTTGAGTCCGCTATTGATGAAGAACTCTATCTTCATTTGAAATTTTTGTTCAGTGATCTTAAAACAAAAAAATTCGAAAAGGATCAGCGAGAGCTGGCAAAAAAAATTCTTGGCAGTGTTTTGACAGGATGGAAAAAGAAAGATTCTCATCTTCTCACTTTCGCTCTGGCCTGCTTTGAATGCCTTAATACACTTCCAACAGAAGAGCTTACAAAGATTGATTCAACTGATATCAGGCTTTTTAAAAAGGCTCTTTACTCGAGTGCTCTGTCTGTGATCACGGCCATGAGTAATGATTATTTTGAATTCAATCTGATTAAAGATCTTTATCAAGTGACTTTTGTTTTAGATGTAGGACTTTGTGATTCAAATTATAGCTATCATATTGCTGGTGCGGTCGATGAAGAGTCGAAGAAGGCTGGGTCAGGACTTATCTATCTTGATAAAGTTCACGCCTCAACTCAAGAAAAAAATCTTTTCTTAAAACATCCAGAAAAAAGTCATGATCTGATTGAATCTTATCAGTTCAGTATGACCTATCCTGAGCTTTGTCAGATTGTATTGTATCAACATGAAACCACCTCTGGAACTGGGTTCCCAAGAGGGGTCACGAAGCGCGAAATCTCTACATGGGACGCAGTTTGTCTTTACGCAGATGGAATTGTGATGATGTCTTCAATTGAGGATTTAGAAAAAAATACGCTGGATTATATCTTAAAGAAATCAATCGAGAAGCAAAACCTTCTACCTATCAAAAAGGTTTTTACTCGCTTGAAAGAAACGATTAGTTATTTTGATAATTATCAAATGGAGGAGAGTAAAGCTTCTTAGGTTATGACTGAACAAAAACGGACTGTCTCTATTCTTAATTTAACAGGAGAGCTCTCAGCAGAGTTATCAAGTTATTTAGTCCGAAATAGTATTCTTCTTCATGACCCTTTAGAAACTGAAAGCTCTGAGGATTATACTCATATTTTATGTCATGGAGCTGTTGATTATAGTTTGATTGCGACAAATTATCAGACTGTGGCCAAAGATATAAAAATAATTTCATTAACAAAAGTGAGAGACACTCAAGAATTTATTTGGGCCAATGGTAAACTTGTTTTTGATGAAAAATGGTTTGAGACTCCTATTGGAGAGTTTATTCTGGATAAGTTTTTTCTTGAATTTGGTGGTATTGAAATTAAGGACAACTACCCAAAATTCCAAGAGCTAGGTAAGTTCAATATTATTAATCCATTCAATTCTGGTGAATACGCTGATGTGATGGTCTATGACGCCTTCCAGGCAGACTTTAATGGCTTACAAGTAAAAACTTATTTTGATCATCTCTTGATGTATCTTATCTCCCTAAAAAATAAAAATAAAGCGGGAGTTCCTTTTGAAGTGAGTTATGGAAACTATGAAGGAGTTTTTGCTCTTCAAGTTCATTTCGTGATCACAGATATTGTCCTTTCAGATATTTCAAGCTGTCTTTCTGATGCTCTGTCAGATAAACCACTTGAAAATGTTCTCAGTATAGCCTTAGGATCGACCTCATTTTTTGAATTCACTTATCTCAATCAGGTCAAAAAAGCTGTCCTTACAGCTTTTTGGCTCTCGGGAGAGACTAGGATTGATCATCGTGGACTGATGTTTACTGATATTGATAAGTCAGGATCTTTTCTTTCACTTCCTGTTCAAGAAGGAAACTCTTGGCTTATAAAAGAATCTGTCCTTAGCGATATTTCTGAGAAAGTGGGCTCTCTTGAAACAAAAGATGAAGGGATCAGGCTGCGTGGAAAAGACCTCAATGAAATTGTTGCAGAGAAAATTTCAGGTGATATCGAGCTTGAAAAAATAAAGCAGATTATCAATGGCGAAGTTAATGAAGAAGAAATTGGACAGTTAATCGAAGGGCTAAAAGAAGAGATGACTGCTCCAATAGTTGTCACATCTGGACCGAATGAAGACCAAAAAATCAAGATCTCATCTAAAGAGAAGTATGATGATATCGTCAATATTGTAAAAGGTAAAATCGAAGAAGAAAAAGATATTTATATCGTTAAAGGATCAGGCCCTTTAGATATTGATAATTTTGCGATGAGAGTTTCATCTGGTCTCGCAGATAAGATAAAGGGTGATGAAAAATTAAAGACAAAACTTTTTGGTGATAAGCTCCCTCAAAAAATTAAATCATCTTTTTTTGATTTCTCGAAGAAATTGAATAAGACCTTAGATGAAATCTCGGAACAAGAAATTGATCAATTTAAAGATATCGTGATGCCTGATGTGATAAGTGAGGTCGTTGAGTTTGATGAAAATCCAACGCTCGCTTTTTTATCATCATCAGGGACAACAGAGGTACAAAACTTCTTTAAAGATTTTAAAGAAGGATTATCTCAAGGGATTACGGATAATTTTGAAGGGCAGTCAGCTGAGCTGGCGCTGGATCATATTGCAGAGGATACTGATCTCAATAAAGTTAAAACTATTGTCAAAGATAACCTTCAAAAAGCACTAAAAGATCATTTTCATCTTGAGGCCAAGATAGATGTCACTGCTGAAGATGAGTCTTTGCTTGTGAAAACTCTATCAACCACGTTACGAGAGGATGAGAGTAAGTTTAAAAAAATATTTTCTCGTACAAAAGAGGAAATTGAAAAAGAGAAAGCAGCAAACGATAAATTTGTATTTAAGGATTCAAGTACTCCTCAGGCAGATCATCGTATCGAGGCTAAGCTTCGTGCCACTGAAAATGAGAATGCTCAGCTTAAAAAGCAGCTTGAGATTTTAAAGCAAGAGCTGAAATCGACTAAAGAGGCTTCTCTTATGTCTCAAAGCATTTCTAAAACTGCTGAATCTGGAGCTAAGGCTAAATTAGATAAGTTGTGTGCTTTGGATGCGGATGAAACTAGTGTTAAGGACTCTCTTATTAAACAAATTGAGCAGTCTCAATCGATTACTAAAGAAGATGCAATAAAGCTTTCTGAAATTCATGAAAAAGAGAAGAAGCTTATTTCTCAGCTCAAGACTCAAGAACTCAATCTCAAAAAACTTCAATTAGAGGCTAATCAAAAAGAAGCTCTTTTTATGCAAGAGCTTGAGAAATCTCAGCGTTTGATTCGATCAAAAGACATTGTACTTGAAAAGGCCAAAGATAGTATAGGGACACTGGTTATTAGAAAGGATCAGGAGATCCAAGATCTTAAGCATCGACTTGATCAGATGACAAAAACAATGGTTAATAGTCAAAGTCAAAATAATGCCAATCAAGTAAAGGATTTAGAGAGAAAAAATACAAATCTAGAAAAGATGATGGAGGTTTACAAAAATAAAATCCAAAGTCTTGCCGTCAATATCAACCGCCAATCAGGGAAAGAGTCTGACGGACGACATGTTGAGGAAAATAGACAATTGATGACGATGAAAAATCAGCTCAACAATCAATTGGATTCGATGAAGCGTGATTTAAAACGTTTAGAGGATAAGTCTGAGCAAGATCAAGGACAGATTCAACAGCTTCGTAAAGAGACAACTAGGTTACAGCAAGAACTAAAAGAAAAAGATAAGGCACTGGCCGCGGCACCGGCTACAACGACTGGCGAGAGGAAAGTTGATTTTGCCCTCTATGCTGAGCTTCAACAACAGTTAGAAACGAGATCAAAAGATTATGAACTTCGCCTCAAAGAGACTGAATCTAAATTGACCGAAGCACTTAAGCTAGCCTCTAGTGCGAAAGTAGCACCAATCGATGATTCAAAAGGTAAGATTGCTCAGTTTGAGCAGACACTCAAAAGACTTTCTCAAGAATTGGTTACTCAGAAAAATGCGCTTAATGAGGCCAAGAAAGATTCCAATAAACTGCGATCTGAAAAAACAGCGCTCCAGAATCAGCTGGATCGAATTAACAAGGAATATGAAAAACTCAAAGGTCATGGCAAAAAAACGGCTTAGGCCAGGAATTTTAAACTTATTTGTCTTTTCTCTTGTCAAACAACCCCAGTTTCAGCATAATCGAAAACCTCATTGCCCAGTTGGTGGAATGGTAGACACGCTAGGCTTAGAACCTAGTGCGCGAGCGTGGGGGTTCGAGTCCCTCACTGGGCACCATCATTTAGTTGATATGAGAAAATTTAAAAAGCCAGGTCTCGCGCCCTGGCTTTTTTTTGCCTTTTTTCAGGTACTTAGAGTACGTCTAGCCTTGTCAGTGATTGGCCGGTTAAATACTTACTACCTGACCATGGGTAGGATATGGGTAGGCTTCATCCTGAAACTCATTTGATTCAGAATTTTCCCCAAGACAAAAGCTATTCATAGATTGCCTTAAATGATCTGGGGATAAGTGAGCATACCTTTGGGTCATTTTAATGTCAGTGTGACCAAGTATCTTTTGTAGATCATAGATCGCTCCTCCATTCATCATAAATTGAGACGCAAAAGTATGACGCAAATCGTGAAATCTTATCAGGTTCATTATCCCGGCCCTCTTTTGCGCCAATCGAAAGTCTCTGTAGATATGATGTGCATTCACTGGAATAAAAGATTGAGAGGATATAAAAACAAATCCTGATGAGTGCTTAAATCGACTAAGTCTAATCAGTACATTTCTAACCATTGGATTCATTGGAATATGGCGAATTAACTTTGTTTTAGTACTTTCTCTAAGTCCATACCGATCTCTTGTTCTTGATACTGAGATCCTATTATTTATCAAATCGACCTTATCCCACTTTAGTCCAGCAAGTTCACCTTTTCTCATTCCTGTGTTTAATGCCACGAGGGTAATATCACAAATTGTGGTCCCATGGTTGCTAGATTGAAATTGATTAATATCATCTTGAGTCCAAAAAATATTAGATCCTTCCGTTTCAGGTACTTTTTTTACTCTTAGAGCTGGATTTTTAAGTATAAATTCTTCTTCAACAGCATATTTGAGGACAGACTTTAACACACTCATTATCAAATTCACCCCTTTGGGATTATGACATTTGATAAGATCTTTTTGAATCTTTTCAATATGTTGTCGAGTAAGGCTTTTAATTTCAATTTCTCCTATTGATGGATAGATCTGCTTATCTAGATAGGCCCTATAGTTAATTGCCGTTGAACTAGAGATTCCAGTGGAGGTCTTTGAGATAAACCAATCCTCAGCGATACTTTTAAAGGATGTTCGTTGCTTCGTTTTTGCTATAAGAAAATGAGATTCATTTTTTTTGCTATGAAATTCTATTTTCCACTTCCTGCAATCGGTTATTTTTTTAAAGGTAGGGCTTTTGTATTGCTTACCATCGACCCAGATCATTTCTCTGTATCTGAGTCCTGTTTTTGTTTTAATTGTTTCCATGTCGGCTCCTAGAGGTTGAGTTCCCTCTATGTGATCTTACTACTATTCAGTTTTCAAAGAGCCGCTCTTCCGTACAAAGAGCGGCTTCTAGTTATCATAAAAGATGGGTTTTGCATAAAGAGCGCAGTCGTCACTAGCGTCATTTTAGTCATTCGAAAGTGTTTTAAATTACTTAGCTTATGACAGTGGTGACGATCATGACATCTATAGCGGTCCAATTGACTGATTTATTGATCTGATACCCTTGAGGTTGTCTAAATCAATATTTTTTCCGTCTTTGTAAAATAGCAAAGAACGCTGTGTTGAATCCCTTTTTCTGTCACATTTAATACCTCTGCTATTCAGAATAGGGGAAATTCTCCGAATATAATTTGAAAATGAGTGCGGATTTTTAAGATAAAAATTTTGCCTTGAGAATCCATCTTGCTTATTTAGAGAAAGTTCCTCGATTATCTTGGACATGATGTCGCTACTAGATCCATAAAGATAGCTGTATCTTTCAATGAGTCTATCAATCGAAATACATATAGGGTCATCGTAAAAAACATCATCATTTCTCATCTGAGCATTCTCCTCGTAGCATTGAATGAAATACTCGTCTTCATAACCAAGAACTTTACATAAAGCCATCCCAAAGCGGATGTACTCAGTCATCCTTGGCAAATTATTATTTCTAATTTTAGGTAACTCTTTTAAGATTTTACTAAGAAGTGTGTAAAGGCTTCCAATAAAAGTAGGATAATTCTTTTCAAATATATTATTGATTTCAGATTCACTTACTCTCAAATCGTTCTGGATTTTAGAAAGCCTAATGATTACAGTCCTCTCGAGAAAATCTGGCCTTGAAGTAATGTCGTCTATTCCGTTGAAAATCATTGGTTTCACTATTTCAAAAGATATTTCATCATCATCACTATAAAGTTTCCTTGAGGATGATCCCGCTCCGGTTGATAACCGGCTAAATGCATCTGACATTTCATTTGATATTCCTGACAAATTATCAAACGCAAGAACAAATGATGTGTTGGCAATAATATGTAGCTCTTTTTCAGATTTTGGAGCGGAGACGATTAGTGGAGAACTATTATCTAAGATTTTCTTTATTATTTTCGTAAGAGTTGTTTTTCCACTGCCTTGCTCTCCCTGGATGACAAGAATAGGCATCGAGGTATTATCCTGAACGAGAGCCTTAAGTACAAAAGCAATTACTAGAAGATAGTCCTTCTCATTAGGTGTTCTAATAAGCTTTTTGAACTCATTGAAGATATCAAAGTCATCTCTAAATATAGGAGAAGGCATATCTAGCATCTTTGCTGGTCTCCAAAAGAAAAGATCAGAATTATTTTTTAGTTCAACATTTTCTTTTCTTATTGAACAATACAAATCATTAGAAAGTTGAATGACAGTGTTGCTATTATAGTACGCACCTCTGGTGTATACATTTTGAATGTTTTCACTAATCTTGCATTTTGCTTCTATCTCTGCTTTTAGAGACCTACATAGATCCATCTTTCGGGTAGAAGTGTCCGATAGTCCAATAAAGTTCAATAGAAACAATTCAAAGTCTCTTGAGCTAACTTTATACGTTTTGTTAGACTTTTTTATTTTGATAAATGGTTCTCCTGTCATATTTAATAAATACTCAGGCTCTTGTTCTTGCTCTAGTTTTGCGATTAGTTCATTTACATCGAATTTAGACATTACTCTTCCTCTGTTGCATTTGAGCAACTTTTTTAAAAAAATAATTGATTTTAAAAACGAGACATGAGATTTTAAGCCACCACAGCGTTCTATCTCATTGTCTCGTCATGTTTACTAGTTATTGAATCTGTTTACATTCGTTTCAGGTTCAATAATTTTTACAAAATCGTTAATGGTTCCTTTTATTCCACAGTCAGAACATTCAAAATCAAAGTTATTCCCATCAATCATGAATGATGCTTTTTGAGAGGGATGAAAAAGACAGTAGAAGTTTCCTGCGTCGTCGTTTCTCAAGTGGTTTGAATAGTAATTAAACTTTAGATTAGATTTCATCTCGTACCTCCTTCTTGTAATTCATAATCCAATCATTTATTTCACGCTCATTGAATCTTATCAGACCCTGGATCTTGTAAAACGGGATCTTCCTGCTGAAGACTTTGTTTCTAATCCAGTTCTCCTTAAGATTGTTTCTTAAAGCTAGCTCCTTTACTGTTAAAAAGTTTGATTCATTACTTCTCATTCCTTTTTCTCCTTTATGGTTTCTGTTGCTGGAGAATCTAGTGTGTAGGCAAGTAATTGAAAAGGACTTTCCTCTGACATTGTCTGAGTTTGAAAACCAAGACTTCCTTGTACTTTTTTACGATTCTAAGACCCTGAGATTGTTATTTTTTTTTTGCTAATGGAACTTCCCTGCTCGAATATTACAGTTATTCTGTTGAGAGGCTAGCGGGTATGAATAGTCGATTTAACTTTTGATTTACTGTTGATAAACTTGAAGTGAGATATACTTTTCAAATTATCCAGTGAGCGTATGAGCAGAATTAATGAAGTGGAATTCAAAAGTGTTTTATCTTTTTATCCAACTCTTGAAGAGACAGCATGTTGGTTTTCTTGTTCTCCCGACACAATTGAAAGAAAGTCACTTGAGTATTGGAATCTCACCTTTAAAGAGGCAAGGGACCGTTTCTGTGGTAAAACAAGACTGCTCCTCAAAAGGAAGGCAATTTCTAAGGCACTTGAGGAAGACAATGAGAAAATGCTTCTTTACTGCCTAAGGACTATGACTGATCTTGATGACAGACAAATAACATCAAAAAATGTTGAGGCTCAGAATGTCATTAGATTATCGTACTCCGAAAAAGAACTTTGAACCTTCACTTAAACACCTTCAACTCATTCCAACTCGTTGTGTACCTCGGAGACTTATGATTGCGATTCATACGCCAAGACTCATTACTAACTCCACAAGCTCCACTCTTGAGAATAGTTTCGCCTTCCTTTTTGTTTATCCGATCAATAGCATTCATCAGATTTCTTGATTCTGTTGAATCTTGATCACTTAAAAAATCGAGCTGGTACTCATGAGAGTTATAAAAATCCACCAGTCTGGCTCCTGCCTTTTTATACGAGAATCCTTCTTTATATCCTTGATCAATCAGCTTCATTGCAATCTTGATGAGCTTGAGTGTGTCAGATGTAGGGGAGAGAAGTTTTTTAGATTCCACCATGGTGTACTGAGGGGAATCATTAAAGGGATTGGTTCGTGCAAAAATCTGAATACCCTGACAAAGAGAGTTTTGGGCGCGAAGTTTTTCTGCTGCATCGGTAATGAAGTTGGCGATCGCCTCTTTGAGGGCATTTTTGGAGTCCACTGTTCCCCCAAAAGTTCTGGAGCACATGATCTCTTTTTTGGGCTCAACGGGTTTATTAAAAGGAAAACACTCAATTCCCATGAGTTCATGCTTGATCGAAAGACCTACCTTGGTGAAGATCTTTTGAATGAGAACTTCGTTTTTATAATTTCTCAGCTCCAAACCCGTCTTAATTCCTAACGCTCGCATCTTTTGACTATTGGCCCGGCCGATTCCCCAAACGTCTTCAATTTCAATGCGAGAGAGTCCCACCTCTTGCAGTTTACTGTCCATCAGAACAACTACTCCTTGCGCTTTCTTAGATTTTTTAGCGAGGCGATTAGCAGCCTTAGCAAGCACCTTGGTGGGGCCAACTCCCACACCAACGGGGATGCCCGTTTCTTGAAGGATTCGATCTTTGATCATCCGTGCATAGGCCTCAATATTACCGATGCCCGTGAGATCTAAGAAGGCCTCATCGACGGAGTAAACTTCAACGACGGGAGCGAGTTTTTTGAGGGTATTCATCACACGATCTGAGATATTGGTATAGAGAGCAAAATTAGTAGAGAATACTTTCAGATCATGAGTTTTGCAGAAATGCTTGAATTCAAAAAAAGGAGCCCCCATTTTAATTCCAAGCGCTTTGGCCTCATCGGTGCGTGAGACAGCACACCCATCATTATTGGAGAGTACCACCACAGGTTTATTTTTTATCTTAGGATCAAAGAGCCTCTCACATGAGCAGTAGAATGAATTGCAGTCCACGAGGGCGATGGTTCTCATTAAACATCCCTTGTAATTCCTATGACGACTCCAAAGAGTTCTAGCTCATCGTTTTCGGTGACGATGATATCTTTGTACTTACTGTTTAATGAGCGCAGGATGACTCCTGAGCTTGTTTTGAGATACTGCTTACAGATTGCCTCACCATTAAAGTAAAGAGCGGCGATACGGCCTGAATCAAGCTTAATGGAGCGATCCACCACTAGAATGTCACCTTTCTTAATCTCGGGCTCCATCGAGTCACCGCCGGCCCTGACTAGAAAAGTTGATTCCTTGTTGGAGAGATACTTCTCATCAAGGGAGAGGTATTTCTCAGCAAAATCCTCAGCGATACCAAACAGGCCGCAGCTGATTTCGGAGAAAAGGGGGACTGCTGTTTTAGGGATAATATCAAAGCTCATATGTGGAACTATACGTGACCGTATCTTTTCCGTAAAGGTAGGCAAAAAGTGAACCTTAAGAACTTCAACAGATTTAGTAGCTTACCATTTTTGAGGATAACTAAAACTTATAAGAACGCCGCGTTATCAGTAATTGCATCTTTAATTTAAGGAATCTTAAGTTCAGTCACTACTTTAAAAAGCCGATAGACTCCTATCTGAAATTCGGGGAGGAATTATGGCCAAAGAAACTAAGCAAGATCGAATCGTTCGTCAAATGATGGATCAAATGACTGAGCATGTAGTAGAGTTAAGAGCATTAGATTCAAATCCAAATTGCAAAGAATCTGATGTAGAAAAATGGGCCCAAACCTTTCTAAACTGCCCCAGTTAAATGGTGCCTGTAGGGTGAGATTTTTTCCAAGGTCCAGGAAAAAATCTCTTACCCTTTGCAAAACATCTCCTGTTT
>JBMLQL010000025.1:0-98456 GCA_049241565.1 Bacteriovoracaceae bacterium
TGTTCTTAAAAGGTTTGCTGTGGAGTGTTCCACCACGAAGGGATGAGAGTCGAAATACTTAAGGGGATGGAAGGTAAAAAAAGATGGCTGGGAAGGTGGGAGTTGAACCCACGACCAATAGATTAACAGTCTACTGCGCTAACCACTGCGCCACTTCCCAACAATTTTTACCTTTTGAGGTGAATAGATTTATAAGGTCTTGGGCCTCTTTTGTCTAGTCAGAATTTTCAAATACCCGTTATTTGGCCAAAAAGCTCAAGTTTTTACCCGACTATTCCGATAGGCTTTTCGGAGGCTTATGTGCAAAAGGGTGATTCTTTAGTTCTTAAAATTTTACGCTTAATGTCGCAGGATGATATCCGTCAAATGACGGGATCTCAATATATCCAAAAGGCCGTAAACCTGCCTATGGCGGCCGGCGCTGAGGGGTTCTCTCAATGGGACAATCCACCACAGGAAAAGCCAAGACCTGAGTCTAAAAACAACGTCCTGAGTTTTCCTAAGCGTGGGGTTGATCCTGAATCACATCCGGCGCCGGAAGAAGCACAAGAGGCGAGCCCTGAGGTCGAGCTCCATCTGCATCGAGATATGTTTAAAATTCGAGATGAGCATCTTCTGCAGAAAGAAGGGGTGAAGCTTTATAAGCAGTCCGCTGAGGTGCATATGTATCGTGCTTCAAAAGAGAAGGGGAGCAAGCTTAAGTTTGCTCACACTAACGGAGTTCTTATCAATAAGAAGCAAGATTAAAACGGGATCGCCGTCAGTGTCTGCTTTTCTAATTTAAATTTTGATTTTAATTCATCAGGGAGGGCCATCTCTCCCTGATCATTTATTGAAATCAGAGTTTTAGTCGCAAAAAAATCATACTGATCATTAGGAATTTTAATCAATACATCTTGGGCTTTTTTTGGATCAAATTTAGCTTCAGGATTAAACGTCGCTTGAATTTTATTCTTAATTGGCTTTATGTCCTTAAGGTCACAGCGGTAGTGAGGTCCACCATCAAAAGGATCAACTTCATAGGTGTATTTAAATCCAATTCCTTCAAGCATTTTTCTGACTGGCTCAGTATCTTTTCCTACTTTTCCAATGGCATCTCTGGTCTCAAAAGGCAGAAGTGTTTGATAAATATTTTCGGCAGGGTAGAGACTCAGAATGAATTCTTTATTTGAGCGACTGAGAATATCAGCTTCGTGGTAATCCATATTCATGAATCGTCTTCCAATCGCCTCCCACAGAGGAGAGTTCCCTTTGTTATCAAATGGTGGCATGAGTTCAGAGTGAACAGATTTTTTAAATCTCTCTGGATTTAGTGCCATATAAAGAAAACGAACAAAAGAGAGTTGTTTACCAAGCTTTTCAGGATTTCCGCGAAACTCTGGGTTCACAATAAGGCCACCGATCTCTGTTGGTCCATCAGTGTCCAGACCAAGTTTAAGTGTGCCGTGGATGAATCCCGTATTAATCGTTTGAGAGAATTTACTTTCTTGTGAGACTTTTAAAAAGAAATGAGGCTCTTCTTCTGTTCCGTGCTGAGCATGAATCATACTACAGCCTAAAACTTCTCCTCGCTCATCATCTTCCAGAACAAAAATATAATAGTTTTCGAAAAAGTCTTTAGATGGATTTTTAAAACTTTTGAGCGAGCTTTCAATTTTTCTTTCGATAATTTCTTGATCAGGCGGAAGATTAATAAACACCACAAGATTGCTTAGATTATAGAGATCTTTTAAATCTTTCTCTGAAACTGAGCGAAGAATATACATGCAAGAATCCTAGTTAATTTCGAGACCTTTTTTCCACTGCTCAAAAACCGATGTTGGCCAGCTGAGAGGGATGCTCATCCATAATTCATCTGATTGACGAGAAACTGAGAAGCCACTGTTTTTAAGTTTTTGCTCAAGGTCGTTATTCATTGATGATTTCAATTTAAAAATCAGTCCCTCAACTTCTAACTTTTCAAGAGGTAACTCGGCAAGTGCTTCTTTGATATTTTGCTGAAGCTTTTGAATTTTTCCTTCTGGACGCCACAGATCATAGCTGAAGAAAAAACTTACAGTTTCATCTAGGAGTGTCATAGAAAATGATATAGGGGCAGCTGAGTGGTCCTTTTCGGAGACGACGAGAGTCAAATAGCCTGGCCAGTCTAAAATTTGTGGATAAGTTTTGTTGTTATCCACTAAACGAGTATTCCAAATGTGGATAAGTGAAAAAATTGGCCATTGTTTGCTTTCAGAATAGTAAGAGTTTAATTCATTGGTCGAATTAAAAACGGAAACGAATAAATCTCGTCCATGGAGTTCTTTAAGAGTTTTTTGCAGTTCTTTGACCAATTGAAGCTCTTTGGTAAGAGCAAAACCATTTTGAAGCGCAGCTTGATGAAGGAATTTTTTTACTAAGCGTGGATGTGTTGGCCCAAAGGAGTGTTCACGCCCTAAACTTAAATCAAAATCCTCTGGTATAACCTGATGAGCATGATCAATCACTAATTCTGAAAAATACTGTTCTCTAAAGGACATGCCAAACCCTTGCCTTCCATTCTCTCGATAGGGATAATAGTCTCTATTTGGAGGATACTACTATCAAAGATGAATTGAAAACCTACCAAGAACTTTGGAATGCTAAGGATTATCAAAAGGCCCTTGATTGGCTTGAGAAAAATCCTTCTGTCTTTGGTTCTGAAACGTGGCACTATAATCTTGCGACCACATATGGCCAGTTAGGTGAATTAGCGGAAGCCCGTTATCATTTTGAGCAATCTTACCAATTAGGTAAGCGCGATGAAAAGATGGCCGAAAGTTTAAAGTGGATTCATAAGCAGGGTGAGGCTGATCGTTGGGAAACACTTTCGAGCTGGACTGATTATGTTTATAAATTTTTAATCTATAGGCCTCAGTATTTTTTCTCTCAATTGACACTGGTTTTTCTGGCCCTCGGTTTTGGTCTGTATGCGATTAAAAAATTCAAAAAGAAAGGTCTAGGGCTTTTCATGATCCTTGCACTGATTTCTACAAGTCTTGGTTATATCGTAAGTGATAATAAATTAGTGGTGACAAAAACAGCCGTGGAAATTTATCGCGGCCCCTCGCAAATTTTTGATTTTCAAGAAGTTCCCGCCGGCGTGATGCTTTTTCTGAAGCCATATGGAACTCAGTATAAAGTGCTCTATCCATCAAGTGCTGAAGGGTGGATTCTTAAACAACCTCAATACGAAATAAGGCAAGGATCAATATGGGATCTTATGAGTCAGAAGTAAAAGAAGAGATGAGCAAAGGCAAAAGAGTGGATGGAAAACTTGATATTACATTGATCAAGTTTGTTTGTCAGACATCTCCTTTGACACTCAATAAAACTGAAAACCTTCCACACTTTTTTAAGAAAGTGGCCTTGCTGAATTCATTCTCTGATCGAGAAGTTTGGCAATTGTCGAAGTTTCTTCACCGCCGTGAATTTCGTGTGGATGAAGTTGTTTTTCGCCAAGGCGATTCTGGCTACGGCTTTTATTTTATATTTAGTGGAGCAGTTAATGTCATGGCCGATCTTGGGGCCAAAGTTGATAATCCGAACGGTGAACTTGTTGTTCAATTAAAACAGCACCAGTATTTTGGAGAGATGGGACTTCTAGAAGATTTCAATCGTCGTAGTGCGACTGTTATTGCGAGTGAAAAGACAGTTCTTCTTGGTTTGTTTAAACCAGACTTGGAAGATCTCATTGAAACTTATCCTATTGTGGGAGCAAAGTTTTTAAGAGAAATTTCTTTGGTGATGGCGACGAGAATGAGTCAATTGTCCGAGGAGTTAATGACCTTGAAGAAAAAAGTAAATGAATATGAAGGCAAGGCCAATTCATGAATACAAGTCGCGAGAAAATTCGGCATTATCTTTTTTTTACTTCTATTTTTTTAATTATTGGTTTTGGTATTTTGTTTCCAAGACTCTCTCTCCCTTTTGGACTGGCCTATATCATTTATGCTATGGTGAAGCCTTTGAAAAAATTCATCGAAAAACAAGAACCCGCTCGCAAGAAGATTTATACGGCAGGCATTCTTCTTATCAATGCCTTAATCCTTGTTCCTCTTATTTATTCTCTTTTAACAATTGATACAGATATTCAGGATTTAAAAAATCAATTACCTCGAATCCAATCTGTGATTGAATTAAAATACTATAATTTCCGTCTGTGGTTGAATCAGTCTTTTGGAATTGAACTCAAGGCCAATTTAGTTTCTCAAATGGCAGCTTCTCTCCAGGCGCGATCAGAAAAATTTCTAGTTAAGATTCCAACTTTTTTATCAAGCGCTCTGGAATGGGTCATTCTTCTTCCACTTTTTTTATACTTCTTCTTTTCTGAAAGCCATAAAGTGAAAGAACTTCTTCTGGCCTATATCCCTAATCCACTTTTTGAAAAAACCTATGTTCTTTATCATCAGTTCAATACAAAATTTTCTGATTATATTATGGCCAAATTTATTGAGGCTACACTGATTGGAGTGAGCATTGCCATTGGTCTGGCAATTATTGGTGTGCCTTACTGGCCCCTGCTCGCACTCTTTGCAGGAATTACAAATATTCTTCCTTATATCGGTCCCGTTCTCGGTTTTATTCCGGCCTTATTGGTAACATTCTTAGTTCCAGAAGCCTCAGACCAGCTTTTTGTGGTGAGTATGGTGTATTTGGTGGCCAATGCCATTGATATGTTTCTAGTTTTTCCACTTCTTGTTTCAAAGATAGTGAATTTACATCCTATTCTTGTTATCGTGAGTGTTATTGTAGGTTCACAACTAGGTGGCGTTGTGGGGATGATTATCTGTATTCCTATAACTGCTTTTATTAAACTTTTGGTCATTGAAATATACAAAGACCTCTACTACCAATACTAAATTATGAAATATTTATTCTTTATTTTTATTGTTCTTGCCGGCTGTTCTTCTGATAAACCTGAAGGACGAACGGAAGCTGAAGTCCTCTACAAAGAGGCAGAAGAGTTAATGAGCTCTGAGCGCTATATTCTGGCCACTGAAAAGCTGAATATCATCAAAACTCAGCATCCTTATAGTTTTTATGCGACTCCGGCCGAACTTATGCAGGCAGATATCCTGTACCTTCAGGAGAGTTTTGTGGAAGCGGCGGCTTCATATATTTTGTTTAGAGATTTTCATCCCCGTCACGAAAAAATTCCGTACGTAGTTTTTAAAATTGCTGAGTCTTATTTTAAACAAATTCCAGATACTATCGATCGCGACCTTGAACCCGCGGTTGAGGCCGTAAGGTACTATGAAGAAGTGATGGCCAAGTACCCTGATTCTAGTTACAAGCTCGAAGCGGAGACCAGAATCAAAGAGTGTAACGACATGCTTCGCCAGAAAGATCAGTACATCGCAGACTTCTATTTCAAAACTGATGTCTTTGGAGCCGCCAGATACTGGTATCTAGATATTCTCAATAATCATGTGAGTGGAAAAATTAGACGCCATTCCATGGAGAGAATCGTAAGATCAAGCTACGAGCTCAAAGAATATCAGGCCTGTATAAATTACGCAGAAAAATTTTATGAGTTGGTTGATAAAAAGACTAAGAAAGTCATACAATCAATAAAAGACAAATGTACTAACGAAGAGGCTTCCGCCGCTGCAACCGAGTCCACACAGGAGAGCTGAGTTGGAAAATTTCAAACAATCTGATCTGTTAAAAAAAGCGAAAGACGCCTTTCAGAAAAATGATCTGAAGACGGCGAGTTTGATTTTAAATGAACTCATTGAACTTAATCCTTCTCATACGGAAGGTTATTTTTATCTAGCTAATGTTTTTCACCTAAGAGGGGAGATTGGGAAGGCGATTAAAGGCTTTAATCGCGTGCTTGAGCTTGACCCTAACCACACTGATGCCTCGATCTCGCTTTCAGTCCTTTTAAATGATATTGGCCGTTATGAAGAGGCGAAAAATATCTTTGAGAAAGCAAATAACCATGTGAAGAATTCTCAAAATCAAGGGGTTACTGATCCACACTTGAATAAGAAGTTTTCTTTAAAGCATTACGAACTTGCTGAGTCTTATGCTTCTTATAATCGCTTTGATGAGGCCCTGTTCGAATATAATAAATCAATTAATCTTGATCCTGATAATCTAGAAATCCGCATTAAAGTAGCGAAGCTCTATTCAAAGAAAGGGTTCACTTCAAAGTCTTTTGAAGAGCTCAAAAAATTAAAGAATGAGCATCCTGGATATATCCCGGCCCGCATTGCTTTAGGTCTTCTTTATTATGGATCAGGCAATATCATTGAAGCTCAGGCGGAGTGGCAAAACGTTTTGTCTCGTGAACCAAATCACCAAGAGGCCATGATGTATATTGGTCTTTCTCGTGGGGCCACAGAGACAAATATTTCGATGTAAGTGATGACTAACTTTTAGATTTTAGATCATAAAAAAAGCCACTCATTGAGTGGCTTTTTTATTATTAACTTTTTAATTTTGATTAAGCTTCAGCAGTTGTCGCGCGGTTAGCAGTTGAAGCTGGTTTGAATTCTCCGGCCTCAAGAGCAATGCTTGGCTCATAATTCGTACGCTTCGAATCATCAGATGAGAAGTTTACGATATAAGTTTTAAGCTCTTTGTACATTTCGTGTTTCACAGACAATTTTGAATCTTGAAGAACGATTTGTTTTCCAATTTTCTTTTGTGAGTTGATAACCACTGGTGCTTTGATGTTAGCAGACATTTCAGTTACATTCGCTGGGATTGTAAGAATGCTGTAAAGCTTTGCATTATTCAAAGCTTCTAGTTCTAATCCGTTAAGATCAGCTGGAAGAAGTTTTGCAATATAATCTGGCTTAAAGATTTTTGGTTCGATGATTGGGAAAGCCACTTTCTCGTCTTCAATTGATTGAAGCCAAAGGATAAGTGTGCTGTCACCTGGGTCAACAACGAAATACTTTTTAAGGTTTTCGAAGCCGAGAAGCCCTTCAGGGAAGGCGACAATATCTGTTGGGTTTACGTCCAGTTCCCCAAATCTTGATGTATTAACTTTCACGGATTATCCTCCAAAATGAAATGGTAAGGTATTCTTACCATAGCATCTTGATGTTACCAGTCAATACTTAAAATGTGCAAGGAGGAAAATTATTTCTTCTTGAGCTCTTCGCCTAGACGACCTATGTCATCCATACTGGTTTGAACCGCTTCGGTGTTTTGGTCTTGAATGGCCTGGTAGACTTCCTCACGATGGATTTTAGTCTCTTTAGGCGCTTTGATACCTAAACGTACTTGTTTACCTTTTATCTGCACCACAACAATCTTGATATTATCGTCAATTGCGATGCTTTCTCCTAGCTTCCTTGTTAGAACGAGCATTATCTAAATCCTTGTGAGTTCTTTAGGTAGAGTCAAATTTCTGACTGACTCAATAAACTTACTATTGGCAGTGTGTATAACAGTTTGAAAGAGATTTGCAAGGATTTTATCGAAAAAAGGTTAAGACTTTGTAAGAAATTCCTAGCGCAGGAAGTCCATGAGGCTGGTATTCATCAAATTTGAGCTCGCCTTATAGGTTGCCTTAAGGACGGTCTGCTCTTTTTGGAGGTCGCTGAACAATTCGGTGATGTCGGCGTCTTCAATTTTAGATTTGTACGACTCGTTTAAAAGTTTTGTCTTTTCAATATTAGTCTCGGCGTTCGCAATACTATTCGTAAGCGCACCAATCTCTGTTCTCAAAGTTGTGACCCGGTCCATACTGGTATCGATTTTTTCAAGAAGTCCCTGGATGATCTCATGATTGTCTGTGAGAAGGGCGTTCTCAAGGCTTCTAAGCTCATCAAATACGCTTGAAGTACTACTTTCTTCCTCAACTGAGGCAAGATCTCGTCCAGCAGAAGGAATCTCCATCTGAGGACCTTGCTGAATATCAAGTTGCTCTCTTTTTACTGCCTGCTTAGGCGAAGAGAAAAAGACATCGGCCCCAGTGATATTCACTGGAACAAGAACATCCTTATTTACTTCAACAAACATTTTATTTTTATCACCAAAATAAGCCCCATCCTTATCAAAAGGACGAGTGAGGATTTTTTGGCCTGCAAAAAGATAACGATTTCCCATTCTCTTATTGGCAATACTGAGAGCTTGTTCACGAAGCTGATGGATCTCTTTAGCAACCCCGGTACGAATCTCAACATTATAAATAGAAGAGGCCTGGCCAACAGCAAGTTCTTTGGCCTTAAGAAGAATATCAGATAATTCGTCGAGAACGTTCTCTGTGAAAGAGAGTTGTGTACTCGCAAAGTTAATATTTCTTTTGTATTGATCAGCATCGATATTTTGAGAGCGAATAGCTAGAAGATCCACGTTACCCACGGGATCATCAGAGGGCTTTGCAACCCTCTTCAATGTTGATCCTTTCATTTGCAAGTCTTCTACGCGCGACTTTGTCTTTCCTACAGCGTAGTTGATTGAATGGACCGAGCTATTTTCAGATACTCTCGACATACATTAACCCTAGTTCATTATTCCAAGAACTGCTTTAAACATTTCATCCGATGCTTTAATGACTTTGGCACTTGCTTCGTACGCATTTTGATACTTCACCATATTCGCGGCTTCTTCATCCAAAGAAACTCCTGCGAGTCTTTCCTTAAATGATTTGGCCTGAGCTAAAATTCCCGATGATTGTTCGGAATCAATTTTCGCCTTCCCAGAAAGAAGACCAACTTGTCCTACTGATTTTAAGTATTGCTCTTCAAAAGTTGTGCTTCCTTCACCTAACACTTTCTCATGCTGAAGCTTAGAGATAGCAAGGGCAATACGGTTATCCCCTGGCTTATTAGCTTCAAGGGCCGTCGCAATATTATTTGGATCTTCCTTGATGGCATCATCAAGATCGATATATTCAGCAGCACGTTTGAGATCAAGAGGCTCTTTAAAGAAGTTAATTCCTGTTACTGGTCTAGCCGCCGCATTCGGAACAGGATTTCCTTGAGCATCAGTAGGGACTTGGTAATTAGCAAATCCTCGTCTGTGAACAGCGTTGGTCGCAAGAACTAGGCCATGGGCCAATTCATCAACTTGTTTTTCAAGAGAGACAAGTTCTTCATCACGAGTTTTTAAAAGTGAACCAATAGATCCAGATTTAATACGCTCAGTGATGGCAGTACTTGGACGAGAGGCAAAGAAGATTTCAACATTCCCTTTGTCAGCTGAGTTGTCGCCTGGTTTTACGGCAGAGCCTGCACGTAATTCTTGCGCTACTTCTCCCGCCACAAGAGAGCCGAGTCCTTCGACGTTTACCACATAACGACCTTGCTCATCTGAGTAAGTCGAGACGGTGAAAAATTCCGAAAGAGTTCTCACGGCATTATCACGCTGATCTTGAAGATCGTTGGCCTGACCGCCACCCACTTCTTGAACAGCAATTTCTTTATTGAGTTTAGCAATAGTTCTGGCCAATTGGTTAGCATCATCAATTTGAAGAGATATCTTTCTATTCATTGAAGCGCGAACTTGATCAATATTTTCTGTAATACGATGGAAGTCACCTGTCACAATTTTGGCGTTTTCACGAACAATATTTCTTACTGTTTCATTTTCTGGTTGATTTGAAAGCTCACGGAATGAGTTGAAGAAACGATTAAGGATCTTGTTAAGACCCTCAGAGTTTACTTCATTGAAGATTTCTTCGACGTGTCCAAGCTGAAGTGTTCTTTCTTCATTATATTTGTGATTTGCTGTTGAGACATTTAATTTTTTTTCGATAAGGTCATCATGATAACGACGAATCGATTGAATATCGACACCAGTACCAAGAACATAATCTCCTTCAGGGAGAGTGATAGAGTTCTTTGTACGGACTTCTTGACGTGAGTATCCCTCAGTATTGGCATTAGCAATATTATGCGATGTCGTAGACATCGAAGACTTGGCCGCAAAGAGCCCCGACTTACCAATATTTAAAAGATCTGCACCCAAAGGACAATCCTTGTCTTAGGTCGTTATTATTAACGAGGGAGTGACTTTGTCATCCCATCAGCACCATACGTCTTGTACGGTTTCTTTTTTCCACTAAACGATTCTTTAATATCACGAATAGAAAGCATCGCTTTATTAAGGAACTGTTGGTTCTTCTTGTTTTGTTCTTGAAGCTGTCCAACGATATCAATGAGAAGTGAGTTAAGGTTCTTAAGAGCACTTACTCCACTTTGAGCTTCGATTTCATCGAAGTAATCTAGAAGATCCGCCACTCTTACGAGAGGAACATCTACTAGTTCTTTAGTATTCAATGTATGGATAAGGGCTGCACGCTCGCTTTCTACCTGAACGATACGCTGAATGATTTCTTCTTTTAACGGAAGCATGGTCTCAAGCTGATCGATATCAGAGGCAAGCAAAACAAGATACTCATCACACGTGAGATCAAAAAGTTCTCGGTGGAGCTTACAGAACTGCTCCCAGATGATAATAGCTTGTTGATAGTAAAGCTTCTTCATCGCTGACATAGTTCTATTCCTTAGAACTCAGAAGTAAGGATTTTGTCCGCAAGAGCGTCATAATCTACTTCGTATGTTCCTGATTGAATCTGTGACTTCAGTCTTGCAATCTTTTCAGAGTTATCAACTGGAGCTGAGGCGTCTACTGCTTTTTTAATGCGAGCAAATTCCTTCACACCGTCGTTGATATTAACTTTGGCATCAGATGAAGTTCTGTCCATAATCTGGCCAGCTTTCTCCACTGAGTTGCGACGAATTTCACCAGCATTCTGGCCACCTCTTGTAGCTCCTGCTTCTCCTGTACGAGAGCGAGGAAAGAAGGGAGAACGAGTATCAATTCCATTACTCATGCGATATCTCCTTCGCAGAATCAGCTCTTCCTGAGACTGATTCGTATTTAGCGATTTGCTGTTGTGGCGCTACCGGGTTTCTGAGCTGCTTAAGGTGTTGTGGAAGGATTTGATCTAGGATCATACCTTTAACACCGAGACCGTTCTTGGAAGCGGCCATCATCTTTGAATGCTCATCATCCATAAGCGAGTTATAATAGTCCATTGAAGCTGAATCAGGAGTTTCCTTATTCACACTTTTTCTCATTTCACTAAGCATATGATTAGTAAAATTAGCTTCCATGCCTTCAGCGACATCTTCATATTGTTTCAGGATTTTTTGGGAAGTAGAAGCTTGATCTAATCTTGCTTGCGGATTTACTTTCAAAATAACCATCCTGGTTCTTTTTTAAAGGGTCCTTCTCGTCCTGAGAATCCCTATTAAAATCTTAGCATTTTTCTGAGCGCGGGTGTTAGTATTTTTTGACAGTGGAAAGATTGACCTACTAGATCAACTCAATCTCTGCTACTAACGCCCCTTGGGTTTTTAAGGACTGAAAGATCGAGATCAGATCTTCAGGGGTAGTGCCTAGTGCATTCAAGGCCTTAACGAGGTCATTAATCGTTGTCGACTGCTCAACCACATGGACGGCTTCTTTTCCTGAGCCGCTTCCTCCACCTTTAACCTCTAAAACAAGGCTTCCGTGGCTAATAGCTGACTTTTTAAGGATGATTTCTCCCCCGGCCACTACTGTTCCTGTACGCTCATTAATAACGATTCGGGCGGCAACATCTGCCGACACACGGTAGTTTTCAACATGGGCGATGAGCTCAACAACTTTTCTTTCGTAGTACGTAGGGATGATTAAATCAATCGTGGCCGAGTCCGAAGCCGTGGCATATTTCCCACCAAGCTCTTGATTGATCACTTTCTCAATTCGAGCTGCTGTTGTGAAGTCGGGGCTATTTAAGGCCAAGCGAAGGGCCTTCTTTTCGTTAAAGTTCATTTCAAGTTCTTTCTCAACAACTCCACCATCTGGAATGCGCGCTGTTGTGGCAAACTTCTTTCCCTTTTCTAGTCCACCGATTGAAAGCGGGCCTGAGGCCACAGCGTAGATTTGACCGTCTCCACCTTTGAGGGGAGTCACTAAAAGTGTTCCTCCAGCGAGTGAAGAAGCATCACCGATTGATGAAACTGTAATATCTAGTTTTTGACCTAAACGTCCAAAGGCCGGAAGTTTGGCCGTCACGATAACAGCGGCCACATTTTTTGAAGTCACTTCTTTTTGTGGATTCAATCCAAGAGTCTGAAACATTTTTTTTAGAGAAGTATTAGTGATTTCTCCCCCACCGTCTCCTGATCCATTAAGCCCGATGACAAGACCATACCCAACTAATGAGTTCTCACGAACCCCTTTAATTGAGACTAAGTCTTTGATTCTGCTGGTTGTGGCCAGGGCAGAAAGGCTTAGAGAAGAAAGAGCTATAAGAGCGAAGAGTTTATTCATCCTGAATTACCTCAATACAAAAACTCGGGATTCTAAAATTTTGTCCGAGTTTACATAATCATTTTCTAAAATATCTCGACGGGACACAAGGGCCTCGATTTCAATGGCCCTTTTTTCCTTTTTAAAGATAACTTCTTTACGACCGCGGACAATCAGGTAGTCCTTATTGATCTCTTCCACCACTGTGCCTGAAACCTTGTCGTAAACCTTCATATCCACATCGTCAGCTCCAGGAGAGGCAGCTACACCAGGAGTCGTAGCGGCAGCGGCATTGGCCGGATTTTCGCCCTCTGCGGTCTTCTTTTTAGGGGCATCAGGAAAGGCCCTTTTAAGTTCACTGGAGATTTGATTTCTAAGATTATCTAAAACATTGATGATGACGACATCACCATTTCGTTTATCGATCGTTGTTGTAAACAATTCAGAGGAAGATCCTTGGTTGGCCCAAAGAGAGCCAGAGCTGTCTGAATCTACAAAATCATCGCGGTTATAACGTTGAGGTTTATAGTCACGCTTGACTGTCGGTTTCATTTCACTGTTGGGACCTGACCCATTGAGGCTGAAGGTCACTGGATTATTAATCGGGCGTTTATCATTGGCCTTATCTTTTCGACCATAACTTTGTCTGAAAGCATCGATCCCGTCACGAGGAGGAGGACCTTTTTTTCCAACGTTTTCTTCGCGATCAATTTGGCGATGAATAGAATCAACGTATCCCGCGCAGCTTACTAAAAACAAAAGACTTAAAATGAATAATCCTTTCATAACTCTACAACTACCTTGTGATCATCTATAACTTTACCTAAGTATTTTCTCTTTTTTTCAGGAACAAAAACTTCAACCGAATCACCATGGCCGCCGTTATTACGTGCGATTCCACCAGTTTTAATTTCAATTTGGGCGTTTTGAAAAATTAATTCAGTTTGGTCTCCGGCACGGACAAGGTTCATCGGAACTAAATCTGCCTTACGAAGATAAACTCCGGCCTTAAGCGGTTTGTTGGTTTTAAAAAACTTTAAGATACGTGCATCTTGAACGAGCTCAGTGTGAGGCATAACCTCAATATAGTCTTCTTGATAGAGAGCAGGGTTTTTAAGTTCAGCAAAACCTTGCAAAGGCTGAGTCAGTTTATAGGCCTTCGTCAGTTTTCCAAAATTAATAGTCAAAAGATGCTGGATTTTATCTCCGATAAATTCATTATGAGTCATCACTAACTTTTGATTCAAGCCATAAAGGCAATCTTGGCAAGTCAGTTGAATCTGATCACCGTTTTTCATGGGGTAGAGAGATTTCATTCCGATAGCTGGTCTAATCTCTTTAACAAAAATAGATTGAGGCAATGGAAGTTGGGCCCGGGCAATATTTTTGAGGTGATCAATCTGAATCAAGTGGGGAGCAATTGTTAAGACTACATCCGCTTGAACTTGAATCATTCTCATCATCTGAAGAGCGGTAATCTTCCCATCAGTCGACATTAAAATTTCATGAAGTTTTTCTTTCTCAGTCAAGCTGCAGTCACTCGCATTTTGATAAGAGAGGTCATTATTATTGTTTTCAATAATAAGAATTCTCTCCGGCAGCTCAATATGGCAGGCAAGAGATGAAAAACTAAAAGCAATGAGGGCGAAGGTAATTAATTTTTTCATTATCTCACATTGTTAACTGTTTGGAGCATTTGATCAGCTACACCCATGACTTTTGAATTCATCTCATAAGCACGTTGGGCCTTAATTAGATCTGTCATTTCATTCATCACGTTGACGTTTGAAGCTTCAATCGCTCCTTGCATCATCACCCCACTATTATTCTCTCCAGCAATCTGCTGTTGAGCTTGCCCACTTCCTGCCGTTGCGCCCATAAGATTTCCACCTTCATTGCGAAGACCTGTAGGGTTGACGAAAGTGAAGACCGGTATTTGTCCTAGGTTAATCGGCTCAGGAGAGTTACGAACAAAAGCTTCAACTGTTCCACTATCTGAGATGTTGATACTCATAATATTCGGTGGGACAACAACTCCTGGGAAAACTTTATGTCCGGCCTTGGTGACCATATTTCCTTGAGCATCGACGTTAAAGCTTCCGTCACGAGTGTATTTAAGCTCACCGTTTGGAGCGATAATTCCAAAAAAACCTTCGCCATTGATCATGAGATCATAGGGATTGTTCGTCATCTGTGGAGCACCTTGAGTATGCTGAGTACGAGTGGCAGAAACTTTCGCTCCTGATCCCACTTGAAGACCAACATTATACTCAGAGTTACCAGAAGACTTTGCTCCGGCCTCTTGAACTGTTTCATAAAGAAGATCGTCAAATTCTGTGCGGGATTTTTTAAATCCAGTGGTGTTCACGTTTGCGATATTGTTAGATATCGTGTTTACGTTAGATTCTTGTGCCGACATTCCTGTCGCCGCAGTTTGGAGTGCACGAATCATTTAAAATCCCCTGTTAAAATTTACCAAGTTCGTTTGATATTTTTCCAGAAATACTGTCATAAGCATTAATAGCTTTTTGAATGGACTCAAAATGGCGATGGGCCTTAATAAGTTCACTCATCTCTTCAATGGCGTTCACGTTTGATCCTTCAAGAAATCCTTGATTCACCGTTGTGGCCACGTTTTCTCTCACAATATTTTTCTCATCGGGTGTGATGAAAAGTGAGTTTCCTTCTTTTTTAAGGGCCTGATGGTCCTTAAATTCAACAATAGAGATCTTTCCAATGCTTCCATTGGCCGAAGTTAAAATTTCTCCATCAAGTGAGATGGTAATACGAGTATTGCTTGGAATTTTAATAATACGATCTGCAGGATTTTGTTCCGGAGCGGCAGCTGGATTGCGAAGAGATTCTTCATTAACTGTTGTCGCATTGAGAACCTTAAATCCTTGATCATTAACGAGACTGCCTTCGCGATCAATAGAGAGGTTACCTTTACGAGTGAATCTCACGCCTGTAGGAGTTAAAACTTCAATAAATCCCTTACCTTTGAGTCCAATATCAAGTGGACTTTGAGTTGGAATTAATTGACCTTGTTCAAAAATAGTATAGTTTCCTTCAATCGCCACATAAGCGTTCTCTGCTCCTTGTGTATGATAGAAATCTTCGGGCGCAAATTCTCCACGAGGTATATCGATATCATCGACACCCTTATTAAGTGCAGTGAGATGCTCTTTAAAAACAAGCTGATCTTTTTTAAATCCAACTGTGTTCGCATTGGCGACATTGTTGGCAATTGTTTCAACTTTTCTTTGCTGAGCAATTTGTCCTGAAAGGTTAACCCAGATATTGTTACCCAAAGATACGACTCCTTCGCTTCCTTAGATTTGTGGTCGGACCAATCCTTGGGCCGATAGGAAAATTTTAACAGGGGGGATGTCATAAACATACGTAGGCAATTTCTACTGCATGATTAAGTCCTTGAAACCTTGTCTTAAAGCGCCGGACATGGGAAAATTTATCAAGATTACATGTCAAACCTTCAACTGGGGGACCCCAATGGCCACCAAAAAAGCCGATCAAGAAACTCAAGATTTTGAGTCTGGTCTTAAAGAACTAGAAAAACTCGTCAATGACCTCGAAAGCGGAGAACTTCCACTTCAAGATAGTTTGCAAAAATTCGAACGAGGAGTTGAACTCTACAAAAACTGTCGGGTAACTCTCGATCAGGCCGAAAAGAAGATCAAAATCCTTAGTGATTCTCTTAAAGAATTAGATTATCAGTAATTCTTCCCTTTCTTATAGATGTCCCTAAAATAGGATAAGAAATTTATCTTGGTGAGGTTATTTTGAAAAGATTAGTTAAAACCCTTGGTGTGCTTGCAGTGTTGGCCTTCGGAGGTCTTCTTACTCTACTAGGGTTGTTCTTTTATATATCAATTGATCTTCCTCAGATTAATTCTCTTAAAGATTACAATCCTCCTATGAATTCGCAAATTCTTTCTCGAGATGGTGAAGTCCTGTTAGAAATTGGAAAAGAAACTCGTGATGTCGTTGAATTTAAAAATATTCCTCCACGTGTGGTAGGAGCTTTTCTTTCTGCTGAAGACGATAATTTTTATAACCATCAAGGCATTGACTACCTAGGTATCGTCCGTGCCTTCATTGTGAATATGAAAGAAGGCAGACTTGTCCAGGGTGGATCGACCATTACTCAACAGGTGGCGAAGTCTCTTCTTCTTACTAAAGAAAGAACTCTTTCAAGAAAAGTAAAAGACTTACTTCTTGCTAGAAAAATAGAACAAAAATTTACTAAAGAGGAAATTCTCTTTCTCTATCTTAACCAAGTTTATCTCGGTGGTGGATACTACGGTGTCAAAGCAGCCTTTAGAGGCTATTTTGATAAAACTCTGGAAGAAGCAACGATTGCTGAATCTGCTTTGGTGGCAGGACTTCTCGTTGCCCCTGGCCGTTACTCACCTTATGTGAATCCCAAATATGCTAAGGTTCGTCAGCAGTATGTTCTAGGACGAATGTACGCCACTCAAAAAATCACGAAAGAAGAGTATGAAGCGGCACTGGCCGAAAATATAAAAATGAGAATTCGTCGTCCTTCGGATATGAAGGGTGGACATTTTACTGATTGGGTTCGCCAGGAAGTGATGAGTCAGGTGGGTGTGGATGAATTTCTCACAGAAGGTTTTAGAGTCACAACAACGCTAGACTGGCCTCTTCAGCAGAAAGCAGAACTTGCTGTTAAAGAAAGAGTGAAAGAGCTCGATAAACGTCAGGGATTTAAAGGAGCGATTAAGCACTTTAAAGATGATGAAGAAATAAACACTTATATTCGTGATTCACGTAAATCAATTCTTAAAGAAAAATCGAGCTTTTTTACTTTTGCGACAGAAGGTAAAAATATTTACGAATTTAATGAAGCTGATGATCAATACGACAAGACTATCGCTTATCTTGAAGAAGAAGAGAGCAAAGTAAATGAGCGATTTAAGAAAATCGCCACCATTGGAAATAGAAAAGATGAATCTCTCATTCCATTTCTTAAAAAAGGTGAGTCTTATCAGGCCATCGTTTTAGATGTGAATGATCTCAAGCGCACTATCCTTGCTTCTATTGGTGGCGTCCGAGTCATGATTCCTGAGAAAGGTTTTTCTTGGGCCCATGAAAGAAAACTCTCTGAAGATCCCATTTATTTTGGCCCAATGAAAACACCATCACGTATTGTGAAGCGTGGGGATGTGATTCTGGTGACAATCGTTAATGTTGAAACACCTATTAATAATCTTATCAATGCAGATTTTTATAAAAAATATAAAGATAAAACTCTTACTAAAATTCATGCCAAACAAAAAGTTGTTGAGGGGAGTTTAGATCAAGACCCAGAAGTTGAAGGAGCCTTAGTGGCCATCAATCCAGTGAATGGAGATGTGATCACACTTGTGGGAGGAGTCGATTTCCAAAAATCCCAATTCAATCGTGTTATCCAATCTGCTAGACAACCTGGCTCGTCTTTTAAACCCTTTATTTATGCTGCGGCCTTAGAAAATGGTTACACCCTGGCCTCATCTCTTCTAGATATGCCTCAGGCCTTAGGTGGAGCAGAAGATAGTTTAAATTGGAAGCCAAGAAATTATGATGGTGAGTTTCAGGGGCCAATGACTTTTAGACATGCTCTGGAAATTTCCAGAAATATTCCAACCATTCGTCTTTTGCAAGATATTGGTGTGAATAAGATGGATGAATTCATCACACGTTTTGGAATGAAAACAACTCTTCCTAAAGACATGACAATTTCACTTGGATCATTTGGTATTTCTCTCGCAGAAATGGTTCGTGGTTATGCTGTTTTTCCTAATGGAGGAAAACGTATTCCACTTCGCTCAGTGGTTTCAATCAAGGACCGCAATGGTAAATCATTCACACCTAGTGTTTATAAACCTGTAGAGGGTGAGCTTCCAAAATATGAGACTATTCCAGGTGACCAAGAAGGTGCTCCTTCAAAGACTGTTGGAAATCCACTTCACGCTAATTTAAAAGATAATCAAGTCTATGATGAGCGACTGGCCTATCTCATGACGAATCTTATTAACGGAGTCGTTCTTCACGGAACAGGAAACGCAGCTGCGAGTATTAGTAGAAATCTCGGAGGAAAAACCGGAACAACCAATAATTTTGTGGATGCACTTTTTGTTGGTTTTTCTCAAAATCTTGTGGTCGGCGCTTGGGCCGGGTTTGATGATAATAGAACCCTTGGTTATGGTGAGACTGGAGCACGTGCCGCCCTTCCTATGTGGATGGATTATATGTCCTCAGCTGTTAATAAATATGGAGCTCCTGACTTTAATGTTCCTAATGGAATTATTCAGGTGATGATCAATAAACAAACAGGTCGTCCTACACCCCCAGGACAAGGTGGCGGCTTTATGGAGTCTTTCCTAGAGGGATATGATCCTAATTCCGTTCCATCTACCTATAATCCTTCATCTGACGGTGAGTCAGAGGCGCCAGCCCCTACGCTCGATGGTGATGATTATTATATGAATCAATAACCTAGAGTCGTAGTCAGGGATTCTTTTCTTTAATGGAGCCTCTTTTTTAGCCGAAAAGGTTATTAGAGAGGTAGCTTCATGACGGATCAGTTGAAGAAGTGGACAACAAATTTTTGGACATTCCTAGGCTTTATTGTCTTTCTCCATCTCGTTATGTTGGTGATGAAATCAATTGAATCTTCGCCGCGTACTCGTGTTGTCAGTGAATCGACTCTGATCAAAGTCAAACTTCTCCAAGAACATTTTCAAAAACCAGAACAGCAAGAAAAGAAAAAACAAATTGTTCAATCAGAAGAAGCTCCGAGTGAGAGAACTCCTGTTGATTCAAAATTTCTGAGTGATAAAGATCGTGCTTTTGATCGCCAAACAGTGGCCAGAAAAGTCGATACTTTCCAAACGGCCACTCAAGGCCATTCGGCCCAAGTGGGTGAGCAAACTCATAAAGCGGCCAAGAAACAAGGAAAGAAGAATATTGATCTCTCAAAGATTGGGTATAATGCTTTAGGGGAAGAGAACCCCTTTAAAGAAGTTACTCAGACAGCTAAGATTGGCCAGAAAACCACGCCTAAGAAGGCCACTGTGAGTGCCTCTAACGATTATATTCAAGACATCGCTTTGGGTGATTTTACACAAGTAAACACTACTGAATTCAAATTCTATGGCTTCTACCATCGCATTCGTCAAAAACTAGAGCAGTTTTGGGGTCGTAGTATTCAAGAGAAAGCGGCAGCTCTTCATCGTTCGGGAAGACGCCTTCCGGCCAGCGAAGATCTTATTACTTCACTTAAAATCACTCTCGATGAACAAGGACAAATTGTTCGTGTGAAAGTTTTAAGTACAAGTGGAGTGAGAGAGCTAGATGAAGCGGCGGTGGAGTCTTTTAATAAAGCAGGACCATTTCCAAATCCACCAAAAGATCTTTTAGTAGAAGGTGAAGCTACAATTGAATGGGGCTTTGTTGTTAAGTCTTAGTGCTGAGCTTTAAGTAAAGATTTAAGTTTCTCAATACCTTCCATCATCACGTAATCAGACCAAATAGAATCAAGCTCACGGATAGACTCAATAATCTGAAGTGCAGCTTGGTCACGAGAAATTTTTTGCGACTCAGAATACTGAGAGATGCATTTATTAAGAGCTTCAATAGCAGGCGACTGAACAATCTTATTCAATCTTTCTTCAAAAGAGTGATTAACTTTTTGTTCTTTGCTTTTAATGATCGCTGTATTGAGTAGCTGAATAGATTCCATCAAATTTCCTCACGCACACTGAACGGGAATTCGTAAAAACGAAACCGCAGTATCACTATTCTTCATCGGATCGTAAAGCGGGTTTTACAAATGACTTTACTTTTTTCAGAGTAGATTTTTTCTATTGAGGACGTTTTTAAGGAAGATCAAACAATTAGAGGGAGATGGCGCCTTTTGCGCGCCATCTTTATGTATTAGTGAGAAGCTTGGCAAAATTCTTGATATTGAGCAGCAGTTAAAAGTGAGTCTAATTCTGAAGGATTTTTTACCTTGACTTTAATTAACCAGGCCCCGTAAGAGTCTTGATTAATTTTTTCTGGACTTCCTTCAACATCATTATTTTTTGCAATAACTTCACCAGAAACTGGTGCATAGAGATCACTTACTGATTTAATTGATTCAACTACACCAAAAGTTTTTCCGGCCAAAATATCAGAGCCAATATCTGGAACTTCAACAAAAACAATATCGCCAAGAGCTGATTGCGCGAAGTCAGTAATTCCAACAGTAAGAACATCACCTTCTAAAAGGGCCCATTCATGTTCTTTTGTGTATTTAAGGTTTGCAGGTACGTTCGTTGCCATTATTTATGTCCTCCGGTTACAAATGCTTTTTTAGTTAGTGTAGTGTTATAAAATTTTCCGCGAATATCCACAAAAAAGACTTCATCTTGAGGATACTTAGCAATTTCAACCTGAGCAAAGGCGATTCCTTGATTGAGGGCCACAGACATAGTGCCGCTAGTCACTGTACCGACAACTTGATGCTCTGAGTTTACGACCTTGTACCCTTCTCTTGGGATTCCTTTTTCAACCTTAAGCTTAATCAATTTATATTTAGGCTTAGTTTCGGATAAAGCGTTTTTTCCAATAAATGATTTTTTATTTAGTTTTACGGTCCAACCGAGAGCTGCATCTAGGGGAGTCACCTCGTCGGTAAGCTCATGGCCATAAAGCGGGTAACAAACTTCAAGACGAAGGACATCTCTGGCCGCAAGACCACAGGGAGTCACCCCCAACTTTAAAAGATCACCCCAGAGAGTTTTTATTTGCTCATGAGGACCGAAAATCTCAAATCCATCTTCTCCTGTATAACCAGTACGAGCGAGAATAAACTGGCCCATTTCTTTTACCGAGTAATATTCCATTTCTGGAAGTTCTTTAAAGATTGCTTTGATAATGGCCTCAGTCTTTGGACCTTGAACCGCAAGAAGTGAGTAATCAGAAGATTTATTCACCAGCGTACAGTTAAAACCTTTGTGTTGAGACTGCATCCAAGCAAAATCTTTATCGATATTCGAAGCGTTCACGCAGATCATGATTTTTTTTGGCGCTAATTTATAAACAATCAGATCATCAACCACTGTTCCGTTTTCTCGGCATAGTGGAGAGTAAATGGCCTTTCCCATGGGAGCCGAAGCAATATCGTTGGTCACTAATTGATCAACAAAGACTTCTGCGTCTTCGCCTTCAACAAAAAATTCTCCCATATGGGAAACATCAAAAACACCGACGTTTTGACGAACAGCGATCACTTCATCTTTAACCGAAGTGTATTGAACCGGCATTTCCCAACCGGCAAAAGGAACAAGTTTGGCCCCAAGCTTTTGGTGCTCATTAAAAAGTGATGTTCGAAAAAGTTCAGACATAAATGATTCCTTAGGATTGCTTTTCAGAAGCCAGGATTAAATTTTCAATAAGAGAGATGACTGTCATCGGACCTACCCCACCAGGGACAGGAGAAATAGCGGCAACGAGAGGAGATACTTCATCAAATTTCACATCGCCCACTAGTTTGTCATGAAGTGTATTCATTCCCACATCAATCACCACCGTCTTTTTGGCCGGATTGATATGTTTGGCCGTGATGAGTTCTGCTTTTCCTACAGCGCTAATTATAATATCGGCCATTTTAGTGAGCTCGACGAGATTTTCAGTTTTAGAGTGGGCCAATGTAACGGTGGCATTTCTATTTGAAAGAAGCATAGAGAGAGGTTTTCCAACAATAAGGCTTCTTCCTATGACCACAGCATGTTTTCCTTTAAGAGGAATCTGATAATAATCTAAAAGCTCCACGATTCCCTTAGGCGTGCAAGGAAGGAGGTGATTGGTTTGAATAGAGCCTTCATAAAGCCATTGAGTATTATGTCCATGAAAGCCATCAATATCTTTGGCCGGAGTCACAAGTTGAGAAATACGAAGAGATTTCAACTCATTGCTCACAGGTAACTGAATAATAATTCCCGTCACTTTTGAGTCTTGATTGAGTTTTTCTACATGGGCCAGAAAATCAGTTTTTGAAATAGAGGAGTCAAGCTGATCAAGTTCAAATTCAGCCCCAATAGTTTCACACATTTTCTTTTTATGACGAATATAGGTAAGACTGGCGGGATTATTACCTACTAAAACAACTTTCATTAAAGGACGTTTGCCTTTTTGAATCAAACTCTGACAACGCTTGGTTAAATCAGCAATTTTTTGATCAACAACAGGTTGTGCTTTTAAAAGAGTCGTCATTCCTAAATCCTTTGAAAATAACTATAAAATGCCGTCCTCAAAAAGTCCTTTCTTATTTCGTATTGATGCGGTATCACCAGATCTATGAAAGCAAGTTTCTATATTGGTCTAGGTATGCAAGTTTTTGGTCTCACGGCTGTGGGCCTATGCTTTTTTTCTGGAATCAAAAACGGGGACTACGGTCATTTTGAGCTGGCCCAACTCGTTCTGGGTTCTTTTGTTTTTTATGTCGGCAATTACCTCAAAGGCCGCTCAAGTCATTAAAATCTATCTCTACTCACTGACTGACTAAAATTTGTACGGCCAGGTAAAATCTATCCTTGAGGCCATATGCCTTCTCTTATTGATTTATGATGACATAAATCGAAGGAGTCCTTATGTTTAGGTTTATGGCCGTTTTATTGTGTGCATCAATGGTTCTGACGGCCAATGCTCAGGCGGATAAAGCTCCTAAAAAGCGAACTTCACTTATTCAAGTGGACAAAGATCTGACAAAAATTTTTGGTAAGAAAAAAGAAAAAAAGCCTAAAAAAGAGAAGAAAAAGAAAACCAAAAAAGAAGCTAAAAAACCTGAAATAAAAAAGCCAGAAATTCCAACACGGCCAACTCCTGCACCAGCTCCTACGATTAAAACTTCAGAACCTCGCAGTGAGGTTCTCAGTGTCTCTAGCATGCCTAAGTTTTACAAAAAACGCAGCGAAGCTGTGTTTAATATCGGTCTTCTTTATTATGGTGATCACTATACAGATGAGGGGTTTTTAAAGGTTCAAGAGCTTCTTGAGAAGCGCTTTGAGCTTGCCACAAATGGATCGCTAAAATTAAATGTGATTTTTAGAGCGATCTTGCCTTTTGAGCATAAAATTGAAAATTATCCTGAATATAAGCTAGAGGCCATTGTCCAAAAAGAGCCCGTGCTTATTACTGAACCCATTAATGATCTCAAAAAACTCCAACGTCTATGGTATTACGACAATAAAGGGATGGGAGTTGTGAATGAAATTTATAATAATGCTAAATCCCATAATCTTTATGGCAAAGATTTTTTTAAGTTAGATGCTCTGGCCGTTGTGACAGGAGCTCAATTTGAAGGTCTTGGATTTGCTTCTGGCCGAGTGGCCGTGGTTGAAAATCCACGAGAAATTGCTTGGGGTCATTCATTTGGAACTACAGAATTTGAAAGTGATGCTAAGGTTGTGGACGAGCTCATCCACGAATTAGGACATACACTTTATTTAGGTCATGCTGCTGATCAGTGCTTTGGAGAGGGAATGTCTTACGAGCAAACTCAGGCCTGTTGTGCGGCTTCAGAAAATAAAAATGACGTTCTTAGTTATTGTCGCGAACGAAAAAATGTTGATGAAAATTTCTTCTACGGATTTGAGGCCTGTAATATCAAGACTCTTCAAGAAAAAATTATTCCTGCGATGTTAAGTGGTGGAGAGTGGGAACTGAAAGATGTTGCTAAGTGTGAATAGAATCTCCTAGACGGTGCCCTCTGCTCCTCGATAGAATGATTCTATGATCGTTCTTGCTATTGACCCTGGTTCTGTCACTGCTGGTTATGCTTTGCTTGAAAAGCAGGGCAGACACGTACGCTATATTGCCTCTGGGATTTTGAAATTTGATGCTAAAAAAGAATTTCTTCTACGTGTAAAAGATATCGTGGCCCAGACTCAGGCCCTGGTTGATACTCATCGTCCCGATCAAATTGCTCTTGAATCTCTCATCTTTGTCAAAAGTCCAACTGCTCTTATCAAATTGGCCCAGTCACGAGGGGCGATGCTTGGTGTCCTTTCTCAAAACTATGAACATAAAATTTTTGAGTACTCACCTAACTTAGTGAAGTCAACAGTTGTAGGGCACGGACACGCAGATAAAGAGGGTATTCAAAAATTTATTCAAACTTATTTAGGCATTAGCGAATTCAAAACTCACGATGAGTCTGATGCTATTGCTATCGCTCTTTGCCATATTCTCCAAAATCAAAATATTGCTCTTTCTACAACTCTGGTCAAGGAGAGTCGTGGAAAGTCTAAAGGTAGAGGACTTGCTGCTTCTCTGGCCCATAAAGTGAAAGGAAAAGAATTATGATTGGTTATCTTCAAGGTACTGTCATTTATAGTGAAACTCAAATGAGCATTATTCACACGGCCAGTGGTATTGGCTATCAAGTCAATATGGCCCAGCCTTTGATTCCTGGAAAAGAAGTGGAAGTTTTTATTTCTCATATTATTCGTGAGCAATCTCAGGACCTTTATGGATTTGTGAGTGTAGAAGATAAGCTTTTCTTTGAGCTTCTCTTAGATGTGAACGGAGTAGGACCTAAGAGTGCTTTTAATTTAGTGGCTAGCCTCGGTGTTCAACAAATTGTTCAGGCCATTACATTTGAGAATAGTAATATTCTAAAATCCGCTCCCGGAGTTGGAAAGAAAAGTGCTGATCAAATTATCCTCTCTCTTAAAGATAAGATTACAAAAATGAACCTTGGATTCTCTTCTGCCGCCCCTCAAACTGAAGTGAAAAAGAAATCATCGGCCAAAGATTCAATCTCAAATCCTAAAATGGATCCGGCTCTCTTTAAGGATACACTTTCGGCCTTAGTTGAACTTGGTTTTAAAGATCAAGATGTCCTTCCGATTATTCAAAAACATCTTGTGAGTGAAGTGACTAAAAAACCTGAAGAGTTAGTAAGAATCATATTGAAAGAGTTAAGATAATTTTATGACAGATGATAGAATTGTAGGTGTTGAGGTCACTAAACAAGAGCGTGAGTACGAGGCCGGCCTTCGTCCTCAATCGTTTAAAGAATATATCGGGCAAGAGCGAGTCGTTCAAAATATTGAGCTGATGGTTCATTCAGCTCAAGTTCGCCAAGCGGCCATGGATCATGTTCTTTTGTCTGGGCCACCAGGTCTTGGTAAAACTTCTCTAGCAATGCTGATTGCCAAAGAAATAGGATCTGAGCTTCATCTCGTTTCAGGACCGGGAATTGAGCGCAAGGGAGATCTTGCTGCAGTTCTGACTAATCTTAAGCCACGTGACGTTCTTTTCATCGATGAGATTCATCGTATGCATATTACTGTGGAAGAAATTCTTTATTCGGCCATGGAAGATTTTCGTTTAGATATTCTCATTGGCCAGGGAGCTTCGGCCCGCACCATGCAGATTGATCTGGCACCTTTTACTTTAATTGGCGCCACTACAAGAAGTGGTCTTCTTTCAAATCCTCTTCGTGACCGTTTTATGGCCCATTTAAACTTCGATTTCTATGCCCCTGAGACTCTGGCCGTGATCCTTGCTAATAACGCTAAAAAGATGAATTTAAATCTCCTAGGAGACGCTAAGCTTGAGATCGCAAGAAGGGCCCGAGGGACTCCAAGGATTGCCAATCGTATTCTTCGAAGAGTTCGCGACTTTGCGTTAGTTAAAGGATCTAAAGAAGTTGAGATGAGAGAAGTGAATTCAGCTCTTGAACTTTTGGATATTGATAATCTTGGGTTAGATAATATGGACCGCAAGATCCTTTCTGTGATGAAAAATTATTATCAAGGTGGCCCTGTAGGAATTGAGGCCTTAAGTGCAACTCTTGGTGAAGACAAACAAACCATTGAAGAAGTTTATGAACCTTACCTCTTAAAAGAGGGCCTTATTCTTCGTACTCCTCGTGGAAGGGTTCTCTCAGAGCTTGCTTTAAAGCATATTTAAGGGAATAATAACAGTAAGTTAGCATCCCTTGATCCTCACTTTGAATTCTGCTAGGATTTTAAAGAATGAAGAGGTGGAGAGTGTTGCCACACCCTCCTAAACCTAATTCAAAGCGTTCTGAACATGACAGCAAGCTGCATGATCAAAACGATAAGAATTAAGACCCTCATCATTTCTTCCATGAAAAATCCTTAGTTAAAAGGCGCCCTTCATTGGGCGTCACGGAAGATTTTCATTCTGTAATAAATCTAAATGAAGAAAGCTAGGTGGATGAATGGAAGAGTTCTATTTGTTCAAATTTGAAAAAATTTTAAAAGAGCAGCGAGTTCTATCTTGTTGCTCAAGAGCTTGAAGTGTTTGATGAATATTTTCTGTTTTCTTTCCTAGAACTTTTCCAAAATCTTTAATGAAGTCAAAGAGCTGTTGCTTTTCTTCTGGAACACAAAGCTCTCTCATCACTTTACTTGGATTGCGAGCGTTTTTAAAATTCACTTCTTCAAGCATGATATAAACTTGATCTTTAAGTGATGTTAGAACAGCAATAGTATAAGCATTGGCTTTGATATTTTTAGCATAAACTAAAAGATCTTCTAAAAAATATTCCCCACTCATTCCCCACTTACGTGCAATGGCCCAGCTACCTAAATCTTTTAAAAGAGCTTCTTCCATTTTAAGGATGAGTGAAGCAAGCTTAGGTTCAAGCTTTGGTTTCAATTTGGAATGTAGTCGATAATAATTCTGGGAAAGTTTTCCAAGCTCAGGCCAATTCATTTGAAGAGATGAGTCATCCATTATTCCAGGAGTCCATTCATTCTCTTCAACCACACCGGCCTTTTCGATATTTGTCATTCTGTAGTGGTACTGAGTCCCATAGGATTTTTTATGAAAGATAAGATCATCCCCAAGATAAAAAGCTGCATGGCCTCGAGATGATTTCGCATCGAAAACAATAATATCTTTGTACGTGGGATTTTCAACTTGTTTAAAGGCCACTTTAACAACTTCTTCGAATTCTTCTGGTGAAACATAACGGACTGCTTCGGCCTGAGAGTATCCACTAGCAATCAAAGCAGTATTGTAACAATTGGGCCCATGAAAAGGGCCTGGTTTATTAAAAGTACTTTTTAAGAACGAAGAAAATCTTTGATGTGAGGGGAGAGTTTCCTTTGAACCTAATTTAGGAATCAAAATATCTTTCCCCGCAAGAGTCAATCTTAAATCTTGAGCAAAACCAGTTAAAGAAAAGAAGAGGAGGGCCAGTGTGGATAACTTCATTATTTACACAAAAATTTCGGTTTAATTTTATAGGTCTTCTCACACATACTGACCCATTGATCTTTTACGAATCTAGCATAACCAAAAATCCATTGAACTTTTTTATCTGTTGGTTTGAGGTAGTACTTATTGGCATGATATTGTGAAAAAAGTAACCTCTCAGAAAATGGGGTAATGAACTCGATGGTATAGGCCCAAATACTTGAGCAAAAAAAACCAGCAACAAAGGCAGCTAGAGTGTTGATTTTCATGGCTGCTTTTTATCACCAAAGTTCTTTAATAACTTGAGGTTGTGTAAAGATTATATATTGACTGATGTCGTCAATAGGATATACCTAATGCACAATTTTCTCTCGTGCATTTTGATAAAATTCATTTATACTCGAAAAAGCACGGCTTTATATAAGGTTAGGCAATGATATACCAGCGCACTATAGCTAAAGATGTAAAAGTAACCGGAATTGGTCTCCATTCTGGTAAAAAAGTGACAATGAAACTAATCCCGGCCGAGGCCGATTTTGGTATCCAATTCATTCGCACAGATATTGCTCATTCAAAACCTATGAAGGCCAACGCACTGACGGTCGGAACAACTGAAAACGCCACGACTCTTGGAGCGGGTGTTGAAGCGATTCATACTGTAGAGCATTTACTTGGTACTCTTTACGGCCTTGGTATTAATAATGTGATGATTGAAATCGATGGCCCTGAAGTTCCTATTATGGATGGCTCAGGGGCTTCGTTTGTTTTTCTTTTAAAAGAGACAGGGCTTAAAAACCTCAATAAATCAAAAAAGTTTCTGGTTATCCTCGATAAAGTAAGAGTAGAAAAAGATGATAAATGGGCGGAGTTCACTCCTCACCATAATCTGATGATCGACTCAACGATTGTTTTCCCTCACCCAGTCATAAAAACTCAACGTTTCGACTTCGAATTCTCATGTGAGAATTTTATTACTAATATCGCCCGCGCTCGTACTTTTGGATTTGCTCGTGATGTGGATTATTTAAAGAGAAAAGGCCTTATTAAAGGTGGATCTTTGGATAATGCGATCGTTTTGGACGAGTTTAAAGTCATGAATCCTGAAGGTCTTCGTTTTGATAATGAATTTGTCCGTCATAAAATCCTCGATACTATTGGGGACGTGAGCCTTTTAGGTTATGAAATTGCAGGGAAGATCACGACGTATAAGTCAGGTCACAACCTTCATAATCTTCTTTGCCGCAAACTTCTTGAGACTCCATCAGCTTATGAGATTGTTTCCGCTTCTGCCCTTACGCAGGAAGTTCGTGAGGCCCATAAACTGCCGCAGTTCATCACAGTTAGCCATTAATAAAATGACTCATTCCGCATCTTGAATTTTGAGGTAGGATAGAACTATCAAAAAATCCATGGATGAGGAGAATGTATGCGCTCATTATTAGTGCTTTTCGTATTGGTGTTCAGTTCACAAGTTTTGGCCAGCTCTTGGAATGATCTCGAGATTGGTGAAGACTATACTCTCAATCAAGAAATTGTTCTTGTTTCAAACTCACCGAGTGAATCTTCATTTCATATTCCCGCAGGGACTAAATTGAACCATTCTGATCTCATCCCGCTTGATATGATTGGCGTTATGCTCTACCTTTTTAAGCTTCCTGGTTGTCCTGGAAATGATTTCGAAACTCAAATGGAAATTATTCCTGTTCAAGAAACTTCTCCATTGGTAGAAATCGGAGCTCAAGTCGCAGCGAACTGCCAACTTGAAATTTTTATTGAAACTAAAGATATTTATTCGACGTCGATTGTTAAATAGTGAATGAGGTTTTATGCGTCTCTCTCAAGGTTACTGGCAAACATACAAAGAAACTCCCTCTGATGCTGAAGTTATCTCTCAGCAGCTCATGCTCCGTGCAGGTCTGATTTATAAGACTGCCGGTGGACTTTATACTTACCTTCCGATGGCCTTTAAAACTCTTAAAAAAGTAGAGAAGATTGTCCGTGAAGAATTAGATAAAATTGGATGTTTTGAAATTCAAATGCCAGTGATGACACCTGCTGAACTCTGGAAAGAGTCAGGGCGTTGGGATTCAATGGGTGGGCAGATGCTCAAAACTAAGGATCGTGCAGAGAGAGATTTATGCTTTTCGCCGACCAATGAAGAAACGGTGACAGACCTCTTCCGTCGAACAGTGGGCTCTTATAAGCAACTTCCTGTTTGTTTGTACCAAATCAATACAAAATTCCGTGACGAAATCCGTCCTCGTTTTGGCCTTCTTCGTGCTCGAGAATTTTCGATGAAGGATGGTTATTCATTCCATATTGATAAGGCCTCTCTCGATGAGTTCTATGATAAAATTTATGGGGCCTATGAAGCCATCTTTACTCGCTTAGGTCTTGAATTTATCGCTGTTGAAGCTGACGGTGGTGCCATGGCCGGTGGAGGAGCAAAAACTCACGAATTCCAAGTTGTGGCCGATAATGGAGAAGACTTCGTAGTGACTGTCCCACGAACAAAGTTTGCGGCCAATATCGAGAAGGCCGTGACAACACGTAAAGATATTCAAACTTTACCAGCCACTAATCTTGAACCATTTGCAACTCCCAATGAAACTACTTGTGAATCAGTTTGCCAGAAATATGGTTTCCATATCACCCAGAGTTTAAAATCAATTGTGATGCATACAGTGATTAAAGGGAAAGACCAGTTTTTTATGGTGATGCTTCTTGGTGATGACTCACTCAATGAGGTTAAGTTTCAAAATAAAGTCGCAGCGGAACATATCCGCCCCGCTCACCAGGCCGAGCTTGAACGCCTTGGTTTAATTAAAGGCTATATGGGGCCAACAGTGGAAACTGATGCCCTCAAAGTTATTTTTGATGAGGCCATTGATATGAAAGCTTCCTATGTTGTGGGGGCTAATATCGGTGGTTACCATGCGAAAGGATTTGTTCCTGAGCGTGATACAAAACCTAAATCATTCCGTGCGGATATGAGACTGGCCAAGGCCGGCGATTATATCGGCGATGATCAGATTGTCCTAAAAAAAGGAATCGAGGTTGGACACGTTTTCCAACTTGGGGATAAATACACGAAGAGCATGAAAGTGACGGTGTTGAACGAAACAGGTAAAGGGGTAACACCCCTTATGGGCTGTTATGGAATTGGTGTGACTCGAGTTATTGCCTCTGCGATCGAGCAGCACAATGATAAAGACGGAATCATCTGGCCAGCTTCAATTGCTCCTTATGATGTTTACTTCTGTTACATTGGTAAGACTGATGAAACAAAAAATCTTGCTGAAGAAATTTACACAAGTTTTAAAAATGAATCTTTAGAGGTGCTTTTTGATGATCGCCAATTAGGCCCAGGATTTATGTTTAAAGATTCTGATCTTTTAGGACTTCCTCTTCGAATTACTCTTGGTGAAAGAGATTTTGTTGCGACAGGTGAGATTGAAATTAAAGTGAGAAAAACAGGTGAAGTCTTAAAAGTAAAAAAAGATCAGCTTGTGGCAACAGTAAAAGAAAAACTTAAAGAACTTGGAAAGTGGGCCTAATGTTTGATTTGATTTTTGGTATTCATTCGATTGCAGCTGCTATTCAAAACCCTGAGCGAGAGCTTATTCAGTTAGTGGCCAGTGAAGAAGGACTTTCTGAGTTGAATAAAAAACATCGTATCCAAAAACAACATATCAAATGTGATATTAAAATTGTGTCTTCTCATGAAATTCAAGAGCAGGCGTCTCGCTGGTGTAAACAATTAGGGGTGGAGTACTCTCGTGTTCCCTCTCAAATCATGCTTCAGACTGAGCCTTTAAAAACCTATACGATTCAAGATCTTCTCCATGATCAACCAACTCGTATTCTTGCTCTTGATCAAATTTCTGATGTTCATAATGGGGCAGCTATTCTACGAACGGCTTCATTCTACGGAGTAGATGCGGTAATCATTCCTCAAGAGAGAAGTTTTGGTTTAACTCCCAGTTTTTATCGAATTGCTTCAGGGGCAACAGAAGGAGTGAAACTTTATCGCTCTTCTTCTTTGTCTCGAGCAGTGACTCAATTAAATGATCAAGGCTATATGACGATTGGCCTTTCTGAGCACGCAGAGAAAAAATTAGAGTCTGATGATTTAAAACGTCAGAATCTTTGTCTTGTTCTTGGGGCCGAAGAGACTGGACTTTCAAACGCGGTGCTTCGCGTGTTGGAAAGAACACTTTCTCTAGAATCTCAGGGGATGGTCAAGTCTTTAAACGTTTCGGCCGCTGCGGCCATTGCCATGGAAAAGTGTTTTTCACGATTAATATAAAAAACATCTTGATTTCCGCAATAATCCCCATTATAAATTTCAACTCATCAATATGTTTGGTGTATTAGAGCTGCTCTAGCTCAGTTGGTAGAGCAACGGTTTTGTAAACCGTAGGTCGCAGGTTCGACTCCTGTGAGCAGCTCCATTGTTTGGGCGTGGTTCCCGAGTGGCCAAAGGGAGCAGACTGTAAATCTGCCAGCGTCAGCTTTCGATGGTTCGAATCCATCCCACGCCACCATTCATACGGTTGAGAAAATTTTTTAAAGCGGGTGTAGCTCAGTTGGTAGAGCACCAGCCTTCCAAGCTGGGGGTCGAGAGTTCGAACCTCTTCGCCCGCTCCATTTATCAACACAAGTACTTCCCCTATATTCAGGTTGTTTTTGCTCGCGTGGCTCAGTGGTAGAGTACTTCCTTGGTAAGGAAGAGGTCACGAGTTCGATCCTCGTCGCGAGCTCCACTTGAAATCAATAGGGACTATTAGTTTTTTATTGTCAAAATTTAGGCGCTAGAGCATACTCTAGCAGTTCAAACATTGATAAAACGACTTTTCTTATAAGGAGAGCTAGTCATGGCAAAGGAAAAATTTGACCGTAGTAAGCCGCACGTTAACATCGGAACTATTGGTCACGTAGATCACGGTAAAACAACTCTAACAGCAGCTATCACAATGACGATGGCGAAAGTTTACGGTGGGACAGCAAAATCTTATGCTGACATCGACTCAGCTCCTGAAGAAAAAGCTCGTGGTATTACAATCAATACTGCACACGTTGAGTATACGACAGCGAACCGTCACTACGCTCACGTAGATTGTCCGGGACATGCTGACTACGTTAAGAACATGATTACTGGTGCAGCTCAGATGGATGGAGCTATTCTTGTTTGTTCAGCGGCTGATGGTCCTATGCCTCAGACACGTGAGCATATCCTTCTTGCTCGTCAGGTAGGGGTGCCAGCGATTGTTGTGTTCATGAATAAAGTTGATCAAGTTGATGATGCAGAACTTTTAGATCTTGTTGAAATGGAAATTAGAGAGCTTCTTTCTAAGTACCAATTCCCTGGAGATGATATTCCTGTAGTTAAGGGATCTGCTCTTGCAGCGGTTGAGGGACGTAATCCTGAGATTGGTGAGAAAGCGATCGTTGAGCTTATGGCGAAAGTGGATGAATATATTCCAACGCCAGCTCGTGATATTGATAAGCCGTTCCTTATGCCTGTGGAAGACGTGTTCTCGATCTCTGGTCGTGGAACGGTTGTAACAGGTCGTATTGAGCGTGGGATTGTTAAGGTAGGGGAAGAGATCGATATTATCGGTATCAAGGCCGCTCAGAAGTCTACGGTAACTGGTGTAGAGATGTTCCGTAAGCTTCTTGACGAAGGTCGTGCGGGTGATAACGTGGGTCTTCTTCTTCGTGGAACGAAGAGAGAAGATGTAGAGCGTGGTCAGTGTATGATTAAGCCGGGAACGGTTAAGCCACACGCTAAGTTCCGCGCTGAGGTTTATATTTTGACTAAAGAAGAGGGTGGACGTCACACTCCGATCTTCAAGGGTTACCGTCCTCAGTTTTACTTCCGTACAACGGATGTGACTGGTGCGATTACATTGAATGATGGAGTTGAGATGATTATGCCGGGTGACAACACTAGTTTTGGTGTTGAGCTGATTGCTCCAGTAGCTATGGAGAAAGGTCTTCGCTTCGCGATTCGTGAGGGTGGACGTACAATCGGTGCTGGTACAGTATCTGATATCGTTGAATAATATTTAGACGCAATTGGCCAAGTAGTTCCTTAAAAGAACTACTTGGCCTCTTTTTTTGTCCTAGGTCTGGGCGTATAGCTCCAACGGTAGAGCGGCTGATTCCAAATCAGTAGGTTGGGGGTTCGAATCCCTCTGCGCCCGCCAGACAAAATCAACAAAATCCAAATTTTTTTGTAGACAAAATTGGTGCCATTTCGGATAAATGGGGCTTTACGTCCCTATATATTAAGGAATTAAGCATGTCTGTTGCTTCTCAGAACGATGGCAAGAAGTGGATTCAAACGTCAGTTGCGCTTGTGTGCATACTTCTTGGCTATGTATTAATTAGTTTTTTTGAAAAGCTTGGTGAGTGGTTCACTCTCGAAGCTCGTATTCCATACTTCTTCGCTATCACACAGGTTCTCTCTGTATTGATTGGTGTTGGTGTGTTCGGATATCTTTTTAAAAATCCAAAAACTTCACTCTTCTTACAAGAAGTTTACAGCGAAACAGTGAAAGTTGTTTGGCCTGATAAACAGCAAACTTGGCGTCACACTTTTGTGATTATGATTGCTGTCACTATCATGGGATTTGTTTTTGGTTTTTTTGATTTTGGCGCTAACTACCTTCTAGGTCTTGTTAATAAATAGGAACGTTTTAATGAATGAAACAAATGAAACAGAAGAAAGAGTATTGGCGTTAGGTGATACACCTGATTTCCAGTGGTACATTGTTCACGTCCTCAGTGGATTTGAGAACCGTGTTGCAAAAACTCTTAAAGAAAGAATCGTTAACCATAACATGACTGAGTATTTCTCAGATATTCTTGTTCCAGAAGAAAGTGTCGTGGCTAACGTAAATGGTAAGAAAAGAACAATGAAGAAGAAATTCTTCCCAGGTTACGTTCTTATTAAAATGATCATGTCTGAAAAGACATGGCACTTAGTGAAAGATACAGACAAGATCACAGGCTTCATTGGCGGTACTAAAGACAAGCCAATGCCTATTACTGAGGCTGAGGCTGCGGCCATGACTCAAAGTATGCAGGATGGCTTTAAAAAGCCCCGTAGCGTTGCGAATTTTTCTGAAGGTGATCAAGTTAAAGTTATCGAAGGGCCATTTGCCTCTTTCGTGGGAACTGTGGAAACAATTTCTGAGAAAGGTAAGGTTAAGGTTCAGGTTTCGATTTTTGGTCGTCCAACACCAGTAGAACTAGAATTTTCTCAAGTCGAGAAAGTTTAATATTAACTAGCGGGAGACGTAAGTCGTTAGCACCGAGGAGTATTTATGGCAAAAAAAGTTACAGGCTTTATTAAGCTGCAAATTGCTGGAGGAAAAGCAAACCCATCTCCACCAATTGGACCTGCACTAGGTCAACGTGGTGTAAACATCATGGAATTCTGTAAGGCATTCAATGCTCGTACACAGAAAGACATGGGAGTTACACTTCCTACAATCATTACTGTTTATTCTGACAGAACGTTCACGTTCGTAACGAAGACACCTCCAGCTACTTATTTACTTAAAGATAAGTTAAAGCTTCAGTCTGGTTCTAAAAAACCAGGACACGAAGTTGCAGGATCGGTTGCTGAGAAAGTTGTTACAGAAGTAGCAAAAGCGAAAGAACCAGATCTTACAGCGGCGAGTTTAGAAGCGGCGAAAAGAACTATTGAAGGATCAGTTCGTTCAATGGGTCTTAAGCTAGATTATAAAGAGTACACTAAGTAAAACTTAATCGGGAGATCCGAAAGGGTCGTTTGCACCGGAGGAATAGAAAATGAAAAAGATTTCCCCTAAGTATACAGCTGCTGTAAAGAAAGTTGAAAAAACTAAGCTTTACCCAGTGGCTGATGCAATCAAATTGGTAAAAGAAGTAGCCTTCGCAAAATTCGATGAAACAATCGATCTTGCTTTCCGTCTTGGTATTGACCCTCGTCACGCTGACCAAATGGTTCGTGGAGCGATCGTTATGCCAGCTGGTACTGGTAAGAAAACAACAATCGTTGTTATCGCTGGTGGCGAGAAAATCACTGAAGCTGAAAAAGCTGGTGCTGACTTTGCTGGTGGTGAAGACATCATCAACAAAATCGCTGGTGGATGGATGGATTTCGATCGAGTGATCGCTACTCCAGATATGATGGGTAAAATTGGTAAGATCGCACGTGTTCTAGGACCTCGCGGTTTAATGCCAAACCCTAAGCTTGGTACAGTAACAACTGATATCGCGAAAGCGGTTGCTGAGCAAAAAGCCGGTAAAGTTGAATACCGTGCTGATAAAAACGGTATCGTTCACGTACCTATTGGTAAAAAGTCATTCACTGAAGAGCAGCTTACAGCTAACTTCAAGGCTGTGACTGGAGCTATCCTACGTGCGAAGCCTTCATCTGCTAAAGGTACATATGTTAAGTCACTTGTTATGAGTGCAACTATGTCTCCAGGCGTGAAGCTTGATACTGTTGATGCTTCTAATTTGTCTGTTTAGTTTTTAGTTTAGTTGTTGGGGTTGAAGAAAACCGGTCTCTTCACATTGAAGTGTAAAGCCTGTCGAAACTCCCCTCCAATATTTTATAGGAGGTTTTGATTATGATGACTCGTACTGAAAAAGATGCAGTAGTCTCAGCAATTAGAGCGCAAATTGAGAAATCACAAGCTGTTTTCTTAACTAACCTAGTAGGTATCCCGTCTCCAGACGCCGTTCGTATCCGTAAAGGTGTACGTGCTGCTAATGGTTTCGTAGCTATCACGAGAAACACATTGTTTGCTCGTGCTGCAATAGGAACTTACGCGGAAGAATTGCTCGCTAATCTGAAGGGATCTAATGCCGTAGCATTTGCATATGAAGATGCAGCTGCTGTCGCTAAAATCATTAATGATGCTAGCGGAGAATTTGCTGACATTATCACTGTTAAAGGTGGGATGTTAGGAACACAAAAGCTAAGTAAAGCTGAAGTTGTGGCCCTTGCTAAGTTGCCTTCACGCAACGAAATGCTTGGAACACTACTTGCTACTTTCAATGCTCCAGTGTCGGCTTTTGCCCGTGTACTATTTGCTATACAAGAACAAAAAGAAAAAGGCGCTGCTTAAGCGTAATTTTGAACTATTAAAAATTTAAGGAGATCTATATGTCTATTACAAATGAACAACTAATTGAACACGTATCTAAAATGTCAGTTCTTGACCTTGCTAACCTAGTTAAAGAACTTGAAACGAAATTTGGTGTATCAGCGGCTCCTGTAGCTGTTGCTGGTGCTGCTGCTGCTGGTCCTGCTGCTGAAGCTCAAACTGAGTTCACAGTAGTTCTTGCTGACAAAGGTGCAACACCTATTAACGTTATTAAAGAAGTACGTGCTATCACTGGTCTTGGTCTTAAAGAAGCTAAAGACCTTGTTGAAGGTGCTCCAAAAACTGTTAAGGAAGGTATCTCTAAAGATGAAGCTGCTGACCTTAAGAAGAAACTTGAAGCAGCTGGTGCTAAAGTCGAAGTTAAATAATTTTGACCTAGATATTTTTCGGGGAATTTCTCATGGAAGCGTGTGTAAACATGCTTCCATTTTTTGCGTTTAGATAAAAAGCCTTCAAATACTGAGGAGTCATTAAGATGACAAAAACATTCCACCCCAACTCATGGACACGTAGAAGTTTCTCTAAAAACGACTATGTGATGGATCCACCGAGTCTGATGAAACTACAGATCAGCTCGTATGAGGATTTCTTACAAAAAGATATCCCGCCGGCAAAACGTGAAGACAAAGGTCTTCAAAATGTTTTCAAGGGTATTTTCCCAATTTTTGACTTCAACAAGACAGTGTCTCTTGAGTTCGTGAGCTACACACTTGAAGAGCCAAAATATACTGTGCCTGAATGTAAGGCCCGTGGTCTTTCTTACGAATCACCACTTAAAGTAACTGTTCGTCTTATTTTCTACGATATGACATCTGAGAAAGAAGATGGGCAAAAAACAATCTCATCAATCAAAGAACAAGAAGTTTACCTTGGGAATATTCCACTTATGGCCCCAACAGGGTCATTCGTGTTTAACGGTACTGAGCGCGTAATCGTTTCTCAGCTTCACCGTTCTCCAGGGATTATTTTTGAGCACGATTCAGGTAAAAAGCACTCTTCTGGAAAGCTTCTTTATTCTGCTCGTATCATTCCTCACCGTGGTTCATGGCTTGATTTTGAATTCGACCATAAAAACATTCTTTACGCTCGTATCGATCGTAAACGTAAGTTCCACGCTACAGTTATTCTTAAAGCAATGGGATATTCAGTTTCTGACCTTCTCAAAGCTTTCTACCCACTTGAAAAAATCAATCTTTCTGAGAAAGGTTATTCTCGTGAGCTAGATTACGATCTACTTACAGGTTCACGTGTTGAAGAGGATATCGTTCATCCAAAAACTGGCGAAGCGATTATCAAAAAAGGGAAAAAGATCACTAAAGCTGCTGTAAAGAAGCTTCAGGAATCAAACCTTAAGTCTCTTCCAATGAAACTTGAAGAAGTAATTGGGAAAGTAATTGCTGACGATATCTATGATGAATCAACAGGTGAAGTTGTTGCTTCAGCAAACGAAGCTCTTACTGAATCTAAGATTTTTGAACTTATTAAAGCTGGTCACAAATCGGTAGAGTGTATCTATATCGATAACGTGAACTACTCTGATCAGATCAGAAATACACTTTATCTTGATAAGACAAATTCATCTGATGAAGCTCTTGTGAAAATTTTCGAAAGACTTCGCCCAGGTGAACCACCGACAGCTGAAGCTGCGGATAACCTATTTAAAGGTTTATTCTTCAATGCTGTAAAATACGATTTATCTCGTGTTGGACGTATGAAGATTAACTATAAATTCGGATTAAACGTTCCTGTTGAGAACACTGTTCTCACTAAGGAAGATATCCTTATGACTGTTAAGTATCTTGTTGATCTTAACAACGGTAAAGGTCAAGTTGATGATATTGACCACCTTGGTAACCGTCGTGTACGCGCCGTAGGTGAGCTTCTTGAAAATCAATTCCGTGTTGGTCTAGTAAGAATGGAAAGAGCTGTTAAAGAAAGAATGGCCATCCAGGAACTAGATACAATGATGCCTCATGATCTCGTAAATCAAAAACCAGTTGCTGCTGCAGTTAAAGAATTCTTTGGCTCATCTCAATTGTCTCAGTTTATGGATCAAACAAACCCACTATCTGAAGTCACTCACAAGCGTCGTCTTTCGGCCCTTGGACCAGGTGGTTTAACTCGTGAGAGAGCAGGGTTTGAAGTACGTGACGTTCACGCGACTCACTACGGACGTATGTGTCCGATTGAGACGCCGGAAGGACCAAACATTGGTCTAATTACGTCACTTGCAACTTACGCAAAAGTTTCTGAGTACGGATTTATTGAAACTCCTTATAGAGTTGTAAATGAAGATCGTTCTCTAGTTAAAAATGTGAAGTACTTCTCATCTTTCGAAGAAGAAGGAAAAATTATCGCTCAAGCTGATAACAGCTCAGTGAAAAATGGAAAAATTGACGGACATTTAGTTCCGGCACGTAAGCAAGGTGAACTTGCTCTCGTTGATGCAACTGAAGTTGATCTTATGGACGTTTCACCGTCTCAGATGATCTCGATTGCAACATCACTTATTCCATTCCTTGAGCATGATGATGCTAACCGTGCCCTAATGGGATCAAACATGATGAGACAGGCCGTGCCTGTTATCAGAACTGATGCTCCTCTTGTAGGTACTGGTGTTGAAGCGAAAGTTGCTCACGATTCAGGAGCTATTCTTTTTGCTGAGTACGACGGAAAAGTAATCTTTGTTGATTCTAACCGTATCGTTATTCAGAGAGATAACTTCAAAGAAGATCAATCAGGTGTAGATATCTATAAACTGATCAAGTATCAGCGTTCTAACCAGAATACATCAATCAACCAACGCGCTCTTGTTAAAGAAGGCGATATCGTTAAGGTTGGAGATGTTATTGCTGATGGCCCGGGTACTCAGTTTGGTGACCTTGCCCTTGGACAAAACGTTCTTGTAGCGTTCATGCCATGGGGTGGATACAACTACGAAGATTCAATTCTTATCTCTGAGATGATGCTTGCTCGTGACGTGTTCACGACAGTTCACATCGAGTCATACGAAGTTGAAGCTCGTGATACTAAACTTGGTAAAGAAGAAATCACTCGCGATATTCCAAACGTATCAGAAGAAGCTCTTAAAGATCTTGATGATGCTGGTGTTATTCGTGTTGGTGCGATCATTAAACCAGGGGATATCCTTGTTGGTAAGATCACTCCAAAAGGTGAAACTCAACTTTCTCCAGAAGAAAAACTTCTTAAGGCTATCTTCGGTGATAAGGCCGGAGATGTTAAAGATACTTCACTTCGCGTTCCTTCATCGGTTCGTGGAACAGTTATCGACGCTCACGTGTTTACACGTGAAGGTGTTGAGCTAGATACTCGCTCAAAAGCAATTATCGAGCGCGAAACATCTCTTGTTCGTCGTGATGAAGCTATCGAGATTAAAGCTATTCAACGTTCAGCAATTAAGAAAATTGCTGAGATGCTTGGTGGTGCAGTAACTGAAGATAAACTCGTTTCTGAAGATGGTTCATCTGAACTTCTTAAGAAAGGATCTAAAATTACTGAAGAAGTTCTTTACTCAATTCCTTTCGAACTTATTGGATACCTTCCACTTAAGGCCGATATGGAAGAAAAATTATCTGAATACTTTGCTGATATTCGTAACCGTATTAATCGTGTTCGTTCAAAAGCAAACGAAGAGATTGCAAAACTTCACAAAGGTGATGAGCTTCCTCCTGGTGTTATCAAGAAAGTGGTTGTTTACATCGCCATTAAGCGTAAGCTTCAGGCCGGTGATAAAATGGCCGGACGTCACGGTAACAAAGGGGTTATCTCTCGTGTTCTTCCAATGGAAGACATGCCATTCATGGCCGATGGTCAGCCAGTAGAAATCGTACTTAACCCACTAGGGGTTCCGTCACGTATGAATATTGGTCAGCTTTTCGAGCTTCACTTAGGATGGGCAGGTCGTGGTCTTGGTGAAAAAATCAAGTTCATGATGGAAGAGCAGTATGAGATTCACAGAATTAAAGATCTCATCTCAAAAATTTACAAAACTCCAGAAACTGATGCTTGGTTAAAGAAAGCTTCAGACGCTCAAGTAAAAGAGCTTGCTGAAAAACTTCAATCAGGTGTGCGTTTCTCTTCTCCAGCGTTCGACGGAGCAACTGAAGAAGATATTGAAGAAATGTTTGAACTTGCTGATCTAGATAGATCAGGAAAAGTAACACTTTTCGACGGTATTACAGGGGATGCTTTCTCAGAAGAAGTAACTGTTGGTTCAATGTATATGTTGAAACTTCACCACTTAGTAGATGAGAAGATCCACGCTCGTTCAACTGGACCTTACTCTCTCGTAACTCAGCAGCCGCTTGGTGGTAAAGCTCAGTTCGGAGGTCAGCGTCTAGGGGAAATGGAAGTTTGGGCACTTGAGGCCTACGGAGCAGCTTATACTCTTCAAGAGTTCCTAACTGTGAAGTCGGATGATGTTGTTGGGCGTACAAGAATGTATGAATCGATTGTTAAAGGTGAGCAGGTTCTTGAACCAGGTCTACCTGAATCATTTAACGTTCTTATTCGCGAGCTTCAGGCACTTTCACTTGATGTGAAGCTTGAAGAACCAAACGTAGAACCTAGTCTTTAATTTTAAAATAGGGAGCTTTGCTCGATGAAAGACTTATTAAACTTTTTTGATAAACCTAAAGATCCTGTAAGCGTGCAGGCCGTCGCAATATCGATGGCCTCACCTGATACTATTCGTGAATGGTCATTTGGCGAAGTAAAGAAGCCAGAGACAATTAACTACCGTACGTTCAAGCCAGAAAGAGATGGTCTCTTCTGTGCTAAGATCTTCGGGCCAATCAAAGATTACGAGTGTATCTGCGGTAAGTATAAGCGTATGAAACACCGTGGTGTTGTTTGTGAGAAGTGTGGTGTTGAAGTTACACTTTCTAAAGTTCGTCGTGAGCGTATGGGACATATTGAGCTAGCTTCTCCAGTAGCGCATATTTGGTTCCTTCGTTCTCTTCCTTCACGTATTGGTGCTCTTCTTGATCTTACTCTTAAAGATCTTGAAAGAATTCTTTATAACGAAGCTTATATCGTTATGAGCTCAGCAACTGACGCCGTTGATGGTGGTCTTGCTGTTGGATCAATTCTTACTGAACAAAAATATGCTGAACTTAAAGCTGCTAATGTAGACTTTAAAGCTGGTATGGGTGGTGAGGTTATTAAGGAGCTTCTTGCAAAAGTTGACCTTGATATTCTTAATAAAGAACTTCGTCGTGGTCTTCGTGATTCGACAACAGATCTTTCAAAAGCAAAAATCATTAAACGCCTTAAGGTTGTAGAATCACTTCTTAAGTCTTCTAACAAGCCTGACTGGTTTATGATGGATGTTATTCCTGTTCTTCCACCAGATCTTCGTCCTCTAGTTCCTCTAGAAGCTGGACGTTTTGCGACTTCAGATCTTAACGACCTTTACCGTCGTGTGATCAACCGTAACAACCGTCTTAAGCGTCTTAAAGAACTTAACGCTCCTGAAATCATTATTCGTAACGAGAAGCGTATGCTTCAAGAAGCAGTAGATGCTCTTTACGATAACGGTCGCCGTGGAAAAGTTTTCACAGGTGCAAATAAGCGTCCACTTCGTTCACTTTCAGATATGTTGAAAGGTAAACAAGGTCGTTTCCGTCAGAACCTTCTTGGTAAACGTGTAGACTATTCTGGTCGTTCGGTTATCGTGGTTGGTCCTTACTTGAAACTTCACCAGTGTGGACTTCCAAAGATGATGGCCCTTGAGCTTTTCAAGCCATTTATCTACAACAAACTTATTGAGAAAGGTCACTGTACGACAATCAAAGTTGCAAAACGTATGGTTGATCAGCAGAAGCAAGAAGTTTGGGATATTCTTGAAGAAGTAGTTCAAGAGCATCCAGTTCTTCTTAACCGTGCTCCTACACTTCACAGACTTGGTATTCAAGCATTTGAACCAATTCTTATTGAAGGGAAAGCGATCCAACTTCACCCACTCGTTTGTACAGCGTTCAACGCCGACTTCGATGGGGATCAGATGGCCGTTCACGTTCCTCTTTCAATTGAAGCTCAAATTGAAGCACGCGTTCTTGTTATGTCGACAAACAATATTCTTTCTCCAAAAGATGGAACGCCAATTATCGTTCCTTCTCAGGATATCGTTCTTGGTATGTACTACATGACTCGCGTTCGTCCTTATGCTCGTGGATACGATAAAGTATTCGCTTCAAAAGAAGAGGCGCAGTTTGCTTACCATTCAGGAAACCTTCACCTTCAGGCCCCAATCAAAATCCGTCTTGATGGAAAATTGATTGAGACAACTGTTGGCCGTACATTTGTTTACGACATTTGTCCGAAGTGTATGTTCTTTGATGATATCAACAAGATCCTTAACAAGAAGGAACTTGCGAAGCTTATTGACCTTGCTTACCGTCGCGGAACAGAAAAAGAAACTGTGATGCTTGCTGACTCAATCATGAAACTTGGTTATGAGTATGCAACTAAGGCCGGTATCTCGATCAACATTAAAGATATGACAATTCCAGCTGAGAAACCAAAAATTCTTGGTGAAGCTCAAGCTGAAGTTGATAAGATTACTAACGAGTATAACGAAGGTTCTATTACAAACGGTGAGCGATACAATAAGATCGTCGACGTTTGGGCACAAACTAACGAAAGGCTCTCAAAAGTTCTTATCGATAACCTTTCAAAAGATAACTTCACATCGGAAGATGGAAAGAATTCGATGAAAGCTCCTTCATTCAATGCTATCTTTATGATGGCCGATTCAGGGGCCCGAGGATCGAACGTTCAGATTCGTCAGCTAGCAGGTATGCGTGGTCTAATGGCAAAACCATCTGGTGAGATCATTGAGACTCCAATTACTTCTAACTTCCGTGAAGGTCTAACAGTTCTTCAATATTTCGCTTCATCTCACGGTGCTCGTAAAGGTCTTGCCGATACAGCTCTTAAGACAGCGAACTCTGGATACCTTACTCGTCGTCTCGTAGACGTTGCTCAAGACGGTATTATCCGTTCTGCAGATTGTGACGCTACTGACGGAATCATGCTTACTTCACGTGTTGAAGCAGGTGAGATTGCAGAACACGTTGCAAGCCGTGTGCTTGGTCGTGTGAACCTTGAAGACATCAAAGGAAAGAGCGGACAAGTTCTTTTCCCAAGAAATTACCTATTCACAGAAAAAGATGTTTCTTCAATCATGAAGGAAGAGATCGATCAGATTAAAGTTCGCTCTGTTCTAACATGTAAGGAAAAATTCGGTTACTGTGCTCTTTGTTTTGGACGTGACCTTGCCCGCGGTAAACTTGTTTCGACAGGTGAAGCAGTTGGTACGATCGCTGCTCAATCAATTGGTGAGCCAGGTACTCAGCTTACAATGCGTACATTCCACATCGGTGGTACTGCAACAGCTGGTGCTCAGGTTAACAAAATGGAAGCGAAGACAGCTGGTACAATCGTATTTGATAACGTCAAAGTCGTTACACGTGCTGATGGTCAAATGATCATTATGAACAAAACGGGTGAGATTATTATCAAGACTGAAGCTGGTGTAGAGAAAGAGCGTTACCCTGCTATTTACGGGGCGACAATCTTCTTCAAAAACTCTGATAAGATTAACGTTGGTGATAAGATTCTTGAGTGGGATCCGTTCGCAATGCCAATCATTTCCGAAGTTGCTGGTACAGTTAAGTACGAAGACCTTGTTGTGGGTGCAACTTTCACAGAAGTTGTCGATTCAGTAACAGGTCTTTCACACAGAGTCGTAAACGAAGCTAAAGCTAAAGAAGATCTATCGAAGCAACCACGTGTTGTGATCGTAGATGATAACGGAACGCCACTTATCGTTCCAGGAACAAAACGTATTGCCTCTTATTCATTACCTGTTGGTGCGAACATCGTAGTGAATCCGGGAGATAAAATTGACGGTGGTATTGTTCTCGCAAAAGTTCAACGTGAATCGACGAAAACGAAAGATATCACAGGGGGTCTACCTCGAGTTGCTGAACTTTTCGAAGCACGCAAGCCTGCGAACTCCGCTCAAATTGCAGATATCGCTGGTACTATCGAGTATGGTCCTGAAGTTCGTGGATCTCGTAAGATCATCATTAAGCCTGAAGATGGTAGTGAGCCAGTAATCTACACTATCCCTAAGGGACGTTATGTGATCGTTAACGAGGGTGACTACGTTCGTCCAGGTGACCAGATTATGGATGGTCCAACGAACCCACATGATATCCTTCGAGTTCTTGGGGAAAAAGCTCTTGCTCGCTACATCGTAGATGAGATTCAAGAAGTTTACCGTCTCCAAGGTGTGAAGATCGATGATAAACACATTGAAGTAATTGTAAGCCAGATGTTAAAGAAGGTTGAAATTACGAATGGTGGAGATTCGATTTTTGTTGAAGGTGACTCTGTGACAAAACGAGAGCTTGCTGAAGAAAATGAACGTCTCATTGCTCAAGGCCTAACTCCTGCGGCTACTAAGCCACTTCTTTTAGGTATCACGAAAGCATCACTTACGACGGAATCTTTCCTTTCTGCGGCATCGTTCCAGGAAACAACGAAAGTTCTTACTCAAGCAACTCTTGAAGGCAAAAAAGATGTCCTTCTTGGGCTTAAAGAAAACGTACTTATGGGCCGTCTTATCCCAGCAGGGACAGGATTACCTAAATACAAGGACTTTGACGCGGAAGTGGAGAAACAAGAGAATCCATTTAGTATGACGCTATAATAATTTTTGACTTGCTTTAGCTGGGGCCATTTGTTACAAGGCTCCAGCTAAAGTAAATTTTTGAAGGAGCATTAGAAAATGCCTACTATTAACCAATTAGTTAGAACTGGTCGAGTTTTACAAAAAACGAAGACAAAATCACCGGCGCTTGCAGGATGTCCTCAACGTCGTGGAGTTTGTACTCGTGTTTATACAACAACACCTAAAAAACCAAACTCAGCTTTACGTAAAGTTTGTAAGGTAAAACTTACAAGTGGATACGAAGTTATCTCTTATATCGGTGGTGAAGGTCACAACCTCCAAGAGCATAGTATCGTTCTAATCCGTGGTGGTCGTGTAAAAGATCTACCAGGGGTTCGTTACCATACAGTTCGCGGAGCTCTAGATGCTTCAGGAATCGAGAAGAGAAGAAAACGCCGTTCACTTTACGGTGCTAAAAAACCTAAGAAATAGTCGAGGAAAAAATGAGCCGTAAGCATAAAGCAGAATCACGTGAAGTTCTTCCAGATCCAAAGTTTGGAGACATCCTTATTACAAAATTCATCAATGGAATTATGTATGATGGGAAAAAGTCTACAGCAGAAACTATTTTCTACGATGCCCTTGATCTAGTAGAAAAGAAAACTGGTGAAGAAGGAATTAAAGTTTTCAAAAAAGCGATGAACAATATTAAGCCAGCAGTAGAAGTGAAGTCTCGCCGTATCGGTGGAGCTACTTACCAAGTTCCTGTTGAAGTTCGTCCAAACCGTAAGCAGTCACTTGCTATCCGTTGGTTGCGTGATTATTCACGTTCACGCGGTGGTAAAACTATGGTTGATAGACTTGCTGACGAAATCGTCGATGCAGCTAACAACCGTGGTGGTGCAGTTAAGAAGAGAGAAGACGTTTATAAAATGGCTGAAGCTAACAAGGCTTTCGCTCACCTTAAGTGGTAATCTCTCATTCTAATTCATGAAATCATCTGATCTTCATAAGGTTCGTAATATCGGCATCATGGCCCACATTGATGCCGGTAAGACGACCACCACAGAACGTATCCTTTTTTATACCGGAAAAAACTATAAAATGGGTGAAGTCCATGATGGGACTGCAACCATGGACTGGATGATCCAGGAGCAAGAGCGTGGTATTACTATCACTGCCGCTGCGACGACCTGTCATTGGGGTCAAACCGTTATTAATATCATCGATACTCCAGGCCATGTTGACTTTACCATTGAGGTAGAAAGATCTCTGCGCGTTCTTGATGGGGCCGTGGGTGTCTTTTGTGCCGTCGCTGGGGTTGAGCCTCAATCTGAAACAGTTTGGGGACAGGCCGATAAATATAAAGTTCCTCGTATTGCCTTCGTTAATAAAATGGACCGTACGGGAGCTGATTTTCTCAATGTACTCTCTGAAATCAGAGAAAAACTTGGAAAAAAAGCAGCTGCGATTCAGATGCCTATTGGCTCAGAAGAAAACTTTAAAGGGATGATCGATCTCATTACGCTTAAAGCGATGGTTTGGTCAGGAAACTCTCAAGGTGATAAATTTGAACTTTTAGATCTTTCTGGAGCTGAACTTGATGAGGCCAAGCTTTATCGCGATGAGCTTCTAGAAACTCTCGCTGATTTTGACGATAAACTTGCTGACGATTATTTATCAGGCAATGAAATTTCAGTGGCCACTATTGAAGAGGCCATTCGCAAGGCGACTATTCAGCATGGATTTATCCCTGTGCTTTGTGGTTCTGCTTTTAAAAATAAAGGTGTCCAACCTTTACTCGATTCTATCGGTAAATACCTTCCTTCACCTGTTGATCGTGGAGAAGTGAAAGGCCATGATGCCAAAAACTTTGACAATATTATTTCTCGTCAACCAGATGATAAAGATCTGTTCTCGGCCATTGCTTTTAAAATTGCCTCAGATCCATTTGTAGGACGTATTACTTATATCCGTGTGTACTCTGGAACTCTCAAAAACGGGGAACAAATTTATAACCCTCTTGAGAAGAAAAAAGAGCGAATCACAAAAATTCTTCAGATGCATGCTAACAAACGCTCAGAGCTTGAAGAAGCTTCAGCCGGAGATATTGTGGCAGTTTCTGGACTTAAGTTTACAACAACAGGACAAACTCTTTGTGTTGAACACAAAGCGATCATTTATGATCTCATGGAGTTTCCTGAAACTGTTATCTCGATTGCGATTGAGCCAAAAACTACTCAAGACGAAGAAAAACTGAATACGACTCTTGAGTATTTAAAAATTGAAGATCCATCTTTTACTTACAGAACAAATAAAGAAACGGGACAGCTTCTCATTTTCGGAATGGGCGAGCTCCATCTTGATATTATTGCTGATCGACTTGAGCGTGAGTTCAAGGTTGGAGTGAACAAAGGTGCCCCTCAAGTTTCATATCGTGAATCAATCAGTGGTTCTGGCCATGGCGAAAATACTGTTCGTCGTGAAGTGGCCGGGAAAAATCAATTTGGACATTGCTCTGTTCACGTTGAGCCTATTGAGCATGGGAATGAAATCAAAATTGAATTCAAAAAGAAAAATCGTGCTATCCCTGAAGAAGTTTATGAGGCCATTAAACATGGAATCATGGATTCTGCTCCAGGTGGAGCGATGGCCGGATACCCACTTATTGGCATCAAGGTGCTCGTTGATGAGCCTCAGTACAATGAGGCTGAGTCAAATGATGTGGCCTATGTCATAGCGGCTTCTATGGCCTTCAAAGAGGCGTGTCAAAAGGCCGGTCTGGTTCTCATGGAGCCTGAAATGAGCCTAGAGGTTATAACGCCAAGTGATTATGCAGGTGATGTGATTGCGGATATTAATGCCAAACGAGGCAAAATACTCGGGATTGAGCCTAAAAATAATAAAGATGTTTTAAAAGCAGAAGTTCCGCTTTCAGGAATGTTCGGGTACAGTACTCAACTCAGATCTAGAACCCAAGGTCGAGCGAGCTTTACACTGACGTTCAAGCGTTATGAAGCATTAACTAATAACCAAGCAAAAGAAATCCTACTTAAGAGAGGAATTTACATTTAAGGAGAAGCCCCATGGCTAAGGAAAAATTTGACCGTAGTAAGCCGCACGTTAACATCGGAACTATTGGTCACGTAGATCACGGTAAAACAACTCTAACAGCAGCTATCACAATGACGATGGCGAAAGTTTACGGTGGGACAGCAAAATCTTATGCTGACATCGACTCAGCTCCTGAAGAAAAAGCTCGTGGTATTACAATCAATACTGCACACGTTGAGTATACGACAGCGAACCGTCACTACGCTCACGTAGATTGTCCGGGACATGCTGACTACGTTAAGAACATGATTACTGGTGCAGCTCAGATGGATGGAGCTATTCTTGTTTGTTCAGCGGCTGATGGTCCTATGCCTCAGACACGTGAGCATATCCTTCTTGCTCGTCAGGTAGGGGTGCCAGCGATTGTTGTGTTCATGAATAAAGTTGATCAAGTTGATGATGCAGAACTTTTAGATCTTGTTGAAATGGAAATTAGAGAGCTTCTTTCTAAGTACCAATTCCCTGGAGATGATATTCCTGTAGTTAAGGGATCTGCTCTTGCAGCGGTTGAGGGACGTAATCCTGAGATTGGTGAGAAAGCGATCGTTGAGCTTATGGCGAAAGTGGATGAATATATTCCAACGCCAGCTCGTGATATTGATAAGCCGTTCCTTATGCCTGTGGAAGACGTGTTCTCGATCTCTGGTCGTGGAACGGTTGTAACAGGTCGTATTGAGCGTGGGATTGTTAAGGTAGGGGAAGAGATCGATATTATCGGTATCAAGGCCGCTCAGAAGTCTACGGTAACTGGTGTAGAGATGTTCCGTAAGCTTCTTGACGAAGGTCGTGCGGGTGATAACGTGGGTCTTCTTCTTCGTGGAACGAAGAGAGAAGATGTAGAGCGTGGTCAGTGTATGATTAAGCCGGGAACGGTTAAGCCACACGCTAAGTTCCGCGCTGAGGTTTATATTTTGACTAAAGAAGAGGGTGGACGTCACACTCCGATCTTCAAGGGTTACCGTCCTCAGTTTTACTTCCGTACAACGGATGTGACTGGTGCGATTACATTGAATGATGGAGTTGAGATGATTATGCCGGGTGACAACACTAGTTTTGGTGTTGAGCTGATTGCTCCAGTAGCTATGGAGAAAGGTCTTCGCTTCGCGATTCGTGAGGGTGGACGTACAATCGGTGCTGGTACAGTATCTGATATCGTTGAATAATTGAAAAAAAAATAGAATGGGCTTTACAAAGGCCCATTCTTCTTTTACTTTCCATCAAAATTTCTCTGGAGATAGTATGAAAACTAATAAGCTTAGAATCAAGCTTCGTGCCTATGACTTCAACGTTCTTGACGCTTCGGTTCAAGAAATCGTTCAAACGGCTAAAAACACAGGTGCAAGAGTAGCTGGACCAATCCCTCTACCTACTGAAATTAACCGTTATACAGTTCTTCGCTCACCGCACATTGATAAAAAATCACGTGAGCAGTTTGAAATGAGAACACATAAGCGTCTAATCGACATCGTTGAGCCAACTCAACAGACTGTAGATAGCCTTATGAAACTAGATCTTTCAGCTGGTGTTGACGTAGAAATCAAATACTAGTATAAAGCTCGAACTCGAAAAAATTTGTTTTTTTGTAGACCCTAATATCAACCATGAATGCATCCCTAGAAAAGGGTGATGCTGTGGAGGCCTAATGTCAGACGCTAAAGTTAGTCTGCCCGCCTTTTACGGAATCAAGGCTGGCATGACCAGAATTTTCGACTCGAATGGGAACAATGTTCCTGTAACAGTTGTAAAACTAATTCCAAACCTCATCTCACAAGTTAAAACTACTGAGAAAGATGGCTACACATCTTACCAAGTAGCTTATGCTGAAAAGCGTGAGTCACTTCTAACGAAGCCAGTTAAGGGTCACCTTAAGAAAGCTAGTGTAGAAAAAAATCTCTCAAATTTCTCTGAAATTCGTCTTCCAGAAGTATCGACAGATGCTCTAGGTAAAGAAGTTTCTTTCGAGGAGTTCCAAGCTTCAACAATCATCGATGTAACTGGTACCTCTAAAGGTAAAGGTTTCGCCGGAGTTATGAAACGTTATAACTTCCAAGGTGGACCTGCATCTCACGGTTCTCACTTTCACCGTCGTGTTGGTTCTATTGGTTGTCGTGCAACTCCAGCACGTGTATTTGCTAATAAGAAAATGCCTGGTCACCTTGGTGATGAGATTGTTACGGTTCAAAACCTTTCGGTTGTTGAGCTTAATCTCGAGCAAGGTTACATGCTAATTAAAGGCTCTATCCCTGGCTCTAAGAATGGTTTTGTAAAAGTTACAAAAGCCATTAAGAAAGCATAAGGGCGGAGGTAGATTATGACTGAAATTACATTATTAAATAACAAATTTGAAAAATCGGGATCTTTAAAAGTATCTGCAGATCTTTCAGTAGAAAAAGTTAATGTACCAGTTGTTCACCAAGTTGTTAAAGCTACTCTAGCTGGAAGACGTCAGGGAACAGCAGCTACTAAAACTAAGGGTTTTGTGTCGGGTGGTGGTAAGAAGCCGTTCAAGCAAAAAGGAACTGGTAACGCTCGTCAGGGTTCTACTCGTTCTCCTCTTATGCCAGGTGGTGGTACAGTATTTGGTCCTCAGCCACGTAGTTACGAGCAGAAAGTGAACAAGAAAGTGGTATTGACTGCAATCAATGCAATCATCGCTGACAAGTTCCAGTCTGGAAAACTTCATATCGTTGAGAAAATCGAAGCTACTGGTAAATCAAAAGATATGTTTAAGACATTAAGTGCAAGAAATCTTCTTCCTGCTCTTGTTGTAACTGCTGAGCTTAATGAAACAGTTAACAAGTCAGTAAGAAATCTTGAAAAAGCAAAGTATGCTCCGGTTGATGGTTTTAGCGTTTATGAAGCTGTAAAGTTCGAAAACCTAATCATCGAAAAAGCTGCTTTCGAAAAATTAATCAGCAGGCTGGTGTAATATGACAGGATTAGAAAACGTTCTTGTTAAGCCCCTTCTCACTGAGAAGAGTGCCAAAGAGACAGAAACAAATAATAGATATGCCTTTGTTGTAAGTTTAAAGGCCAATAAAAACCAAATCAAAACAGCGGTTGAAAAATTCTTCAATGTAAAAGTTGAGAATGTTAGGACTTCTGTTCTTCCTGGAAAAACTCGCAGAACTGCTAAGGGTTATAAAAAACTTAGTTCTACGAAGAAAGCTTACGTTCAGCTTCAGGAAGGCCAAAAGATTGAGTTCTTTAAAGGCATCTAAAGTAAAGGATTAAGCAATGTCTACAGCGATTAAAAAATTTAGACCGATTACGCCATCTCAAAGAGAAATGGTTGTTGTTAACGGCGATATTACTAAAGGTGCTCGTTCACCAAAATCTCTTCTTGCTCCTAAGAAGAAGACTGCTGGTCGTAATGCACAAGGTGTTATTACAACTCGTCACCATGGTGGCGGAGCGAAGCAGAAGTATCGTTTAATTGATTTCAAAAGAAATAAGCTTGAAATCCCTGCAACAGTAAAAGCGATTGAGCACGATCCAAATCGTACTTGTAACATCGCTCTTGTTTACTACGCTGATGGACATAAAGCATACATTATTGCCCCTGTTGGACTGAAAGTGGGTGATGTGATTATTTCTTCTGACAACGCAGATATCAAAGCAGGAAACTCAAAACTCCTAAAGGATATCCCAGTTGGTACTCTTGTTCATAACGTTGAACTTAACCCAGGTTCAGGCGGACAAATGGCACGCTCTGCAGGTGCTTATGCCCAACTTATGGCCAAAGAAGGTGAGTATGCCCTTCTTCGTTTACCGTCAGGTGAGCTACGTAACGTGAAAATCGTTTGTCGCGCAACTATCGGTCAGGTCGGTAAGATTGAGCATGAACAAGAAAATATTGGTAAGGCTGGTAAAAACCGTCACCGTGGTATTCGTCCAACCGTTCGCGGTGTTGTGATGAACCCAGTGGATCACCCACATGGTGGTGGTGAAGGTCGTACATCTGGTGGGCGCCATCCTGTGTCTCCATGGGGTCTTCCGACTCGTGGATTTAAGACAAGAAAGAATAAGCGCACTAACAAATTTATTGTTAAGAGAAGAAAGTAATAGGGGAATAAACAATGGCACGTTCGATTAAAAAAGGCCCATTTGTAGATAATTACCTCTACAAGAAAGCTGAAGAAGCTCGTAAAAATGCTAAAGGTAATACCGTTATTAAAACTTGGTCGCGTCGTTCAACGATTCTTCCAGACTTTATCGGTCTTACGTTTGCAGTCCATAACGGCAAAAAATTTATTCCAGTTTATGTAACTGACAATATGGTTGGTCATAAATTTGGAGAATTTGCTCTAACTCGTCAGTTCTCAAGCCACACGGCTGACAAGAAAGACAAATAGGCGGTAACAAATGATTACAGTAAAAAATAACAACGTAGGTATTTCTGCTCGCAAAGTTCGCCAAGTGGCTGACCTAGTAAGAAGAAAGAAAGTTGAAGAAGCGCTTAAGATCCTTCGCTTTTCTGAGAAAAAAGAAATTGCGATTATCGTGTCTAAGTTAATCAACAGCGGTCTTGCTATTGCTTCTGAGTCTAAAAAGTATGATCTTGATAATTTAATCATTGAAACGATTAAAGTAGATGAAGGTCCTTCTCTTAAACGTGTTATGCCACGTGCACAGGGTCGCGCTTATAGAATCAGCAAGAAATCAAGTTACGTAACACTAGCTCTTAAAGAAGCTTAAGCAAGGGAAAAGACAAATGGGACAAAAAGTACAACCATATGGCTTTAGATTAGGATATATCAAATCTTGGCATTCAAATTGGTATGTTAAAAACAACTACGCGACTATCTTCCAGCAAGATCTTGCGATCCGTAAGTATATCGATACAGAGCTTTCAACAGCATCTATCGCTAAGACTGACATCACAAGAACTTCTGACCAAGTAAAAGTTACAGTGTACTCGGCAAAACCGGGTGTAGCGATTGGTAAGAAAGGTACAGGAATCGAGAAAATTCGTAACGATTTGAAAAAAATCACGAATAGTCCTTTATTTTTCAATATTGCCGAGGTAAAGCGTCCTGACTCTGAAGCAAAACTTATTGCGGAAAACATTGCTCAGCAACTTGAGAAGCGTGTGGCTTTCCGTCGCGCGATGAAAAAGGTGATGACATCAGCTTTCCGTTCAGGTGTTAAAGGTATCAAGGTTAAATGTTCTGGCCGTCTAGGTGGAGCAGAAATGGCCCGTACTGAAGGATACTCTGAAAGAAAAGTTCCTCTTCATACTCTTCGCGCTGATATCGATTACGCTACAGCAGAAGCCAAGACTACTTACGGTATTATTGGTGTGAAGTGTTGGGTTTATAAGGGCGAAATTTATAAATAATTAGAATTTGAGGTCGTTATGTTAAGTCCTAAAAGAGTTAAATATAGAAAGATGCAGAAAGGTCGTATGACTGGAGCTGCGCTTACTGGTAATACACTTACTTTCGGAGAATTTGGTCTTCAAGCACTTACTTGTGGTTTTATTACAAACCGTCAAATTGAAGCTGCTCGTATCGCCATCTCTCGTGAAACTAAGCGTGGTGGAAATCTTTGGATTAAGATCTTCCCTGATAAGTCTCTTACGAAGAAGCCTGCAGAGGTTCGTATGGGTAAAGGTAAGGGATCTCCAGAGGAGTGGGTTGCTGTCGTTAAACCTGGTCGCGTACTTTTCGAAGTAGGTGGTGTAGATAAGACAACAGCTGAAGCTGCACTTCGCCTAGCTAAGTACAAGCTCCCAGTAAGAACTAAAATCGTATCAAAAGCTGAACTCGAAGTTGAGGCAGCTAAATCTGGTAATTAATATACTAGAATAGTAGAGGTAGTTATGTTAAAAAGCAGCGAGATTTCTAACCTTTCAGCGAAAGAAATTAACGAAAAAGTGGCAACTTTAAAGCTAGAACTTTTCAATACAAAGTTTAATAAGCACACAACAGGTGTAGAGAAGCCACATAAGTTAAAAGAAATCAAAAAAGATATCGCAAGACTTTTGACTGTAAAGAACAGCAAATAATAATAAGGTGACAACATGAGCCAGAAAGAAACGTTTAAAAGAACATTAACTGGTATAGTTGTGAGTGCAAAATCTTCTAAGACTCTCGTAGTTAAAGTTGACCGTAAAACGATGCACCCCAAGTATAACAAGTTCGTAACAACATCAAAGAAGTTCCATGCCCACGATGAAAAATCGCAGGCACAAGAGGGGAATACAGTAGAGATTATCGAATCTCGTCCGTATTCAAAGCTCAAAAGATTCGAACTACTTAAGATTGTGAAGTAAGAGGTAGTATATGATTCAACAACAGACAAACCTTGATGTTGCAGATAACTCAGGTGCAAAAACTGTTCAGTGTATTAAAGTTCTTGGCGGTTCTAAAAGAATGTCTGCCAATATCGGAGATGTCATTGTAGTAGCAGTTCAAACAGCTATATCTGGTGGAAAAGTAAAAAAAGGTGACGTAAAAAAAGCAGTAATCGTAAGAACTGTTTACCCTGTTAAAAGAGAAGATGGTTCATACATCAACTTCGATACAAACAGTGTAGTTTTACTAGCCGCAAATAATGAACCTATTGGGACTCGTATTTTTGGGCCAGTAGCACGTGAACTTAGAAATAAAAACTTTACTAAGATTTGTTCACTTGCTCACGAAGTGCTCTAATCAGCGAGTTTTAAGTTAAGAGGAAAGTATGCAAAAGATTAAAGTAAACGACACAGTGCTTGTTCTTGCTGGAAAAGATAAGAGCAAACAAGGAAAAGTTAAGGCGATTAACTTTAAAACTAATCGTGTAGTTGTTGAAGGTGTTAACGTTTTTAAAAAAGCGACAAAACCTTCTCAGCAAAACCCTCAAGGGGGAATTGTTGATCTTGAGAAAGCAATCCACATCAGCAATGTTGCTCTTGTAGATTCTAAATCAGGAAAAGCAACACGCGTTAAGATTAAAGAAGTTAGTGGTAAAAAAGTAAGAGTTGCTGCAAAAAGCGGTAATGAAATTAAATAATTGAGGTCCTGACATGGCACGCTTAAAAGCTCTGTATCAATCAGAGATAAAAAAACAACTGATGGAGAAGTACAAGTACGGAAACGTTCATCAGATTCCTAAGCTAGAAAAAATCATTGTAAACTGCGTTACTCGTGAGGCAGTTACTAACGGTAAAATCGTTGAATCAATCGTAGAAGATCTTGCTACAGTAACTGGCCAGAAGCCAGTTGTTGCTAAAGCAAAAAAATCAATCGCTTCATTCAAACTTCGCCAAGGCCAAGCTCTTGGTGCTTTCGTTACTCTACGTGGCGAACAAATGTATGAATTCCTTGATCGTTTAATTAACTTTTCTCTTCCTCGCGTAAAAGACTTTCGCGGTCTTTCACCTAAAGGGTTCGATGGAAAAGGTAACTATACAATGGGTGTTAAAGAGCAAATTATGTTCCCAGAAATTAACTACGATAAAATTGAAAAAGTTCGTGGTATGGGAATTAGCTTTGTAACAACTGCTACTAACAATGAAGAAGGCCGCGAAATGCTAAAACTTTTCGGCATGCCTTTTAGAGAAAGATAAGAAGGAACATTGTATGGCTAAATTAAGTACAGTAATTAAAAATAACAAACGCGCAAAGCTTGCAGCTAAATATGCTCCTCTTAGAGCTGAACTTAGAGCGAAAGCTATTGATGCAAAACTTTCTGATGAAGAAAGAGATGCAGCAAGAGCTAAGCTTCAAAAGCTACCTCGTAACGGTCACTTAAATAGAGTTCGTAATCGTTGTGAACTAACAGGTAGATCAAGAGCGGTGTACAGAGATTTCAAACTGTGCCGTAACAAATTCAGAGAGCTAGCACTTCAGGGATTAATTCCTGGTGTGACTAAAGCTAGCTGGTAAGAAGGAGAATCAATTTATGATGACAGATCCTGTAGCAGATATGCTAACAAGAATTAGAAACGGTAGCAAAGCCGGTTTAGATAAAGTAGATGTTCCTGCTTCAAAATTGAAAGCAAACATTTGCAAAGTTCTAAAAGAAGAAGGATTTATTAAGTCTTTCAAAATCGTGGCAAAGTCACCATCTGACATCTCAATTAAAGTTGGGATTAAAGAAGGCGGAATTGCTGGTATCAAACGTGTTTCGACTCCAGGTCTTCGCGTGTACAAAGGGTATACAGAAATGCCACGCGTACTAAGTGGTCTTGGTGTTTCAGTAGTATCAACATCTGCTGGGATTATGTCTTCACGTAAAGCTGTCGAGAAAAAACTCGGTGGTGAAATCCTTTGTAACGTTTGGTAGGAGTGAGTTATGTCACGTATTGGAAAACAGCCTATTAATGTTCCTGAAAAAGTTGAAGTTAAACTTAACGGGAACAATATTGATGTTAAAGGACCTAAGGGTCAGTTAACTTATACATTTAAAAACTTAGTTAAGATTGAAAAAGCTGACAAAGTACTTAACGTACTTCCAGCAAATGATTCAACAGAAGCGAAAGCTTTCTGGGGTCTTTCAAGAACAATTTTAAGTAATATGGTAAACGGTGTAACAACTGGTTTCACTAGAACTCTAGAGTTCAACGGTGTTGGTTATAAGGCAGCTGTTTCAGGAACTAACCTGACGCTTAACCTTGGCTACTCTCACCCAATTGAATATAAACTTCCAAAAGGTGTTGAAGCTAAGGTTGAGAAAAACTCAATCATCTTTAGTGGATGCGATAAGGAACTAGTAGGGTTTGTAGCTGCACAAGTTCGCTCATTCCGTGAGCCAGAGCCATATAAAGGAAAAGGTCTTAAGTATTCTGATGAAACAATCATTAGAAAAGCCGGTAAAACAGGCGCTAAGAAGTAATAGGTAAAAAATTATGAGAAAAAATCTTGCAAAAATTAAGAATCCAACAAAAGCGAAAGAAGCTAGAAGAAAGCTCTCTATCCGTAAAAAAGTTATCGGAAGTGCTGATCGTCCACGTCTTTGTGTGACTAAATCAAACAAGCACCTTCGTGTACAAATCGTAGATGATGCTAAATCAACGACTCTTTTTTCTGTCCAAACTTTTGGAAAAGAAAAAGCAGCTGATCAAGCAAATCTTGAAGGCGCGAAGAAAGTTGGAGCTGCTGTTTCGGGCTTACTTAAAAAGAAAAATATTACTCAAGCCGTTTTCGATCGTAATGGTAAGCAGTACACGGGTGTTATCAAGGCCCTTGCTGATGCAGTTAGAGAGAACGGTATTCAAATGTAATTAAGAGGAAAGTATGAGCGAAGAAACACAAAACGATAATGTTGAAACAAACGAAACTGATGCGAAGAAAGGCGGCAAGAAAAGAGCCCCTAGACCTTCGAACAACGATAAGAAACCAGCAAAAGCTCAAGCTTCAGCTGATGGTATGGCCGTTGATCTTGAAGAGCGCGTAGTTGCAGTTAACCGAGTTGCTAAAGTTGTTAAGGGTGGACGTAGATTTTCTTTCGCCGCTCTTATCGTTGTAGGCGATAAAAACGGTAAAGTTGGATACGGTCTTGGTAAAGCAAAAGAAGTTCCTGATGCTATCCGTAAGGCTGGTCAAAAAGCTTCAAAGCGTATGATCAAAGTATCTATCGAAAACGGAACTATCCCTCACGAAATTCTTGGCGAATTTGGTGCTGGTAAAGTTCTTCTTAAACCTGCTGGAGACGGTACAGGGATTAAGGCAGCTGGTGCTTGCCGTTCAATCCTAGAGCTCGCTGGTGTTAAGAACGTACTTACTAAATCTCTACGTGGATCAAATCCACATAACATTGTAAAAGCTACTTTTCATGCCTTAAAAGGCTTGAGATCACTCGAGGAAATTGCTACTGCTCGTGGTGCTCAAGCTAAAGGTCTGAGACTTAAAGCCAAAGCTACAAAATAATAGGTGACGTATGAATAAGCAGATCACACTTAAGCTAATTAAAAGCACAATTGGTTGTACTGAAAAACAAAAAGCAACGATTAAAGGCCTAGGTCTTAGAAAGATTAACCACGTAAGAACTCTTGAGAATACTCCTGCAGTACGTGGAATGATCAAAGCTATGATCCAATGGGTCGAAATCGTTAAATAATTGAGATAGAGGTTGTTATGTTGACTCTTAAAAATCTTCAAAGTCCAGGCGCTCACAAAAATATTAAGCGTATTGGCCGTGGTCAGGGTTCTGGTCAAGGTACTCAAGCCGGTAAAGGTCATAAAGGACAAAAAGCTAGAAATGGCGGCGGAATTCGTATCGGGTTTGAGGGTGGACAAATGCCACTTTACCGTCGATTACCAAAAGTCGGTTTCAATAATAGCGTCTTTGCTACTGTTTATGCCGTTATCAACTTAGAAAAATTAGCTGAAAAATTCGATAAAGAGCCTGTTACTAAGGCATCTCTTATTGATAAAGGCTTCCTAAGTGGTGCAAACAAGCATCTTCCTATTAAGATCCTTGCAAAAGGTGAATTTAATAAGGCTCTTACCTTTAAAGGTATTGAAAAATTCTCTGCAAAAGCTTTAGAATTGATCAAAAAAGCTGGCGGCTCAGTAGAGAACGCTTAATTTAAGCCTGAGGAAGACAAGGATGACGACACTCTCTAAGTTAGAAGAACTTAAGAAGAAAGTATTTTTCACAATTTTAATGCTAGGTGTATATAGAGTAGCAACCCAGGTTCCAACACCAGGAATCGACGGTGCTGCTCTTTCTTCATTCTTTGAAGGAATGAAGGGATCTATCTTTAGCGTGTTTAACACGTTTTCTGGTGGAGCTCTTGAGAGATTCTCAGTACTCGCATTAGGGATCATGCCTTATATTACTTCTTCAATTATCTTCAGCCTTCTTTCATACTCAATCCCTGCTTTGGGTGAGTTACAGAAAGAAGCTGATGGGCATAAGAAAATATCTCAGTACACAAGATATGCCACAGTTCTTCTTTGTATATTCCAAGGATACGGATTAGCCGTTGGTCTTGAGAATATTAAAAGTCCAAATGGTCTTCCAGTGGTCATCGATCCTGGTTTCGGTTTCAGATTTTTAACAGTAGTAAGCTTAACTGCAGGAACAATGTTCGTTATGTGGTTAGGTGAGCAGATTACTGAACGTGGGATTGGTAATGGTATCAGCTTAATTATCTTTGCTGGTATCGCTGCAGGAATTCCTCGTGGATTAGGAGATACATTAAATCTTCTTCAAAATGGTGAACTAAATCTTGTTACTCTTCTTATTGTTCTTGCAGTGATGCTTGGATCTTTTTGGTTCATCATCTATGTAGAGCGTGGATTCAGAAAAGTACCAGTTCAATACGCAAAGCGTGTTGTGAATAATAGAGTTTTTGGGGGGCAATCGTCTCACCTTCCAATTAAAGTAAATATCTCTGGCGTTATGCCACCGATTTTTGCTTCTGCTCTTCTTGGTTTTCCGACGACAATTTCACAGTTTATTCCGCAGGAGAGTCCTGCAAAAGTATACTTCTCTCAGATTGAGCAAATGTTCTATCCAGGCCGTATGCTCTATAATGTTACTTTCATTGCGCTGATTGTTTTCTTTGCTTATTTTTACTCAACGATTCAGTTCAAAACTGATGACGTTTCTGAGTCTCTTAAGAAAAATGGTGGGTTCATTCCAGGAATCCGTCCAGGAGAGCAAACAGCTGATTTTTTAAACAATGTTGTTAGTAGACTTACATTAGTTGGAGCTATTTATGTTTCAGCGATCTGTCTTCTTCCTGCAGTCTTGTTTAATTATGCAAAAGTACCGTTCTATTTTGGTGGTACTTCACTACTTATCTTAGTTGGTGTAGCGATCGATACTATGGCGCAAGCTGAAAGCTTTATGATTTCTCAGCGTCTTGATACTGCATACAAAGTAAGAGGTAAGTATTCTGGGGCGAAAAGGTTTTAAGTGATGAAGTCACATTTGATTTTCATCGGAGCACCAGGATCAGGAAAAGGAACTCAGGCAGCAAAGCTCGTTTCACTCAAAGGCCTCAAGCAAGTCTCTACAGGAGATCTTTTGCGTGGGGAGATTGCTAAGGGAACTGAGCTTGGAAAAGAAGTAAAAGCAGTTATGGACGCAGGGAATCTTGTTTCTGATGACCTAGTTGTGAGACTACTTCGTGCCAATATTAATTTAGCATCTGAACAGTATATATTTGACGGGTACCCAAGAAACTTAGCTCAGGCCCAAACGCTTGATAATGAAGTTCTCAAAGGTGTAAAAGCGACTGCAGTTTATTTTGATATTGATCTTAATAAACTAGTAGAGAGGCTCACTAACCGTCGTACTTGTAAAGATTGCGGTAGTATTTATAATTTGATCTCTAAGAAGCCTAAGATAGAAGGCGTATGTGATAGTTGCGGCAGTACCAATTTGGTACAAAGAGCTGACGACAAAGAAGACGTGATCCGTAACCGCCTGGAAGTATTCCAGCAAACGGTTGATCCTGTACTGAATTATTACAAACAATCGAATAGATTGGTGGTTTTAGATGCAGATCAGGGTGAGGATGCGATCTTTAGCAAGATTTCGTCAATTTTGTGACGTATTCGTTTAGAAAAGACATTGTCGAATAGATTTTATTTTTATATAAGGTCACTTACTTTTTTTGGAATTTAGAAAATGGCAGAATCTGCAGACACGATTGAAGTGGAAGGCGAAGTTGTTGAACTCCTTCCCAATACTCGTTTTAGAGTGAAAATCCCTAATGGTCATATTGTATTGGCTCATATTAGTGGAAAGATGAGAATGAATTTTATCAAGATCCTTCCTGGTGATAAGGTTGTGGTCGAAATAAGTAAATACGACCTAGATAAAGGCCGAATAATTTTTAGAAGCAAGGGTTAATCATGAAAGTAAGATCATCGGTGAAAAACATTTGTAAAGACTGCAAAGTTGTAAAACGCAAAGGCGTTCTACGAGTAATTTGTAAAACAAATCCAAAACATAAGCAAAAACAAGGCTAGTAGGGGAATATTATGGCACGTTTATTAGGTGTAGATTTACCTCGTAATAAAGTAATGAGAGTTGCTCTCCGTTCACTTTATGGTGTAGGTCCAAAGGTAGCAAATGACGTTCTTGCAGCAGCAGGAATCGATCCACAAAAAAGTTCAAATGACATTTCTGAAGAAGAAGTTCAGCAGATTCGTGCATGCCTTGAAGGTTATGCAGTTGAAGGTGATCTTCGTCGTGAAGTAGGGTTGAACATTAAGCGTCTTAAAGATCTTGGTTGTTACCGTGGTATCCGCCATAGAAAAGGTCTTCCAGTTCGCGGGCAAAGAACTCATACGAATGCTCGTACACGTAAAGGTCCTGCTGTTGCAATCGCAGGTAAAAAATCAATCAAAGCGATGAAATAAGGTAGGAACATATGGCAGTTACAAATCAGCAGGCGAATAACAACGCTAAAAATGCTAAGACAACAAAGAAAAAAGCTAAGAAAAATATCTCTCACGGTACATGTCACATTCATGCATCTTTCAACAACACAATCGTAACGATTTCTGATGTTGATGGAAATGCTGTTGCTTGGGCATCTGCTGGTGGTCTAGGTTTCCGTGGATCTAAAAAATCTACTCCATTTGCTGCTCAGGTTGCTTCTCAAGAAGCGGCTAAAAAAGCTCAGGAGCACGGACTTTCTTCAGTTGAAGTTAAAGTTAAAGGTCCAGGTGCAGGACGTGAGAACGCAATTCGCGCTCTTTTAGCTGCAGGACTTAGAATTACTTCAGTGGCCGACAAATCACCAATGCCTCACAATGGCTGTCGCGCACCAAAAAGAAGAAGAGTGTAATCTAAGACTGATTTACGAAAAGGGAGTGTAATTGATGAACTCATTTATGGCGAAAAACTGGAACGGGATGATTCGTCCAGCTGCTTTGGAAGTAGATACTGAAACGCTTAAAACTAACTACGGTAAGTTTACGGCTAAACCACTAGAGAGAGGCTACGGGCTTACTCTAGGAAACTCTCTACGTCGCGTTCTTTTATCTTCACTTCAGGGTGCAGGTATTGTTGCTGTTAAAATCGACGGTGTTGATCACGAGTTCGGTACAATTAACAACATCAAAGAAGAAGTTTCTGAAATCATCCTGAATCTTAAAGAGATTCGTTTCAAGATTATCGACAAAGATGAAGTAACTCTTGTTCTTGAAAAAAATTCTGAAGGTGCAACTAAAGCATCTGATATTCAAGAAAACTCTAATGTTAAGGTGTTAAACCCTGACCACGCTATCTGTAACGTTTCATCTGGTGGATCAATCCGTATGGAACTTAAGATTGCTCGCGGAAAAGGTTATGTAACAGCTCTTGATAATAAAGAAGCTTATGATCTTCCTGTTGGATGGATCTATGTTGATACTCTTTTCTCTCCAGTACACCGTGTGAACTATACAGTAACAAACGCGCGTGTTGGTAAGAGAACTGATTATGACAGACTTACCCTTGAAGTTTGGACTAACGCTGGTATCGATCCAGTAGATGCAGTAGCTATTTCAGCTAAAATTCTACGTGATCAACTTGCAGTTTTCCTTAACTTTGAAGATAAGGATGCTCCAGCCGAAGTTAAGCCAACAGCTACTTCTTCTGGTTCTGTAGCGAATGAAGCTCTTCTTAAGCCAGTTTCTGAGCTTGAGTTGTCTGTTCGTTCAGCTAACTGTTTACAAAACGCTAATATTAAATATATCTACGAACTTGTATCTAAGACTGAAGGCGAAATGCTCAGAACTAAGAATTTCGGACGTAAATCTCTTAACGAGATCAAAGAAATTCTTACGGCGATGGGACTTGGCCTTGGGATGAAGGTCGATAACATTATGAAGCAAGTTCAGCAGCAACAACAAAACGCTGAATAAGTCTTTTAGGAGAATTTATGAGACATGGTAATTACAAATACAAATTAGGTGTTAAGCCTCAACATAGAAAGGCTCTTTTAAAGAACCTTGCTATTGATCTTATTGAGCATGGAAAAATTAAAACAACTGAAACTAAAGCGAAAGCTCTACGTTCATTTGCTGAGAAACTTGTAACAATCGCTAAGGTTGATACAGTAGCTAACCGTCGTGTTATTTTCACAAAACTTAACAACGCTTCAGCTGTAAAATTTCTTTTCGAAACAGTTGCTCCAAAGTTCAAGCAAAGACCAGGTGGATATACTCGTATTCTCAAGCTTGCTGATCCACGTGTTGGTGATGGTGCTAAAGAATCAATTATCACTTTTGTTGAATAATTTAAGCTTTATAGCAAAAAATAAAAACCTTCTCTGGTCATTCGGAGAAGGTTTTTTTATTTTAGGCATATGATTTACCGAATTTTAGTTATTGTGGCCCTCATCGGCCTCACCATTTTTTACTCTGTTTACCAATCGCAGTCATTGGAATCAAAACTAGTCTCTGAGTCTACTCAGGTGCCGATTCTCAAAGTTCTCCCTGTCACATCATTTACGACATTGAAAAATGAACATTTTGATCTTGCTAAGTTTTATCAAGATGAAAAAGTAGAGCTTTTGTTTGTGCATTTTTGGGGAACTTGGTGCGGCCCCTGTGAAGCTGAGCTCCCGGAGCTGCTTCATTTCATTAAAAACTTCGAGAATCGCCCAGGAATCAAATTTCTACTTGTCGCGGTCAATGATGAGGCCCGGTTAGTTGAAAAGAAATTAAGGGCCCTTCCTGTGCCTAAAATGAGCAATCTCTACTGGCTCCTCGATAATACAAACTCACATCGTGATGCCTTTGGAACAACTCGAGTCCCTGAGACTTTCGTTTTTTCATCTGACAAAACCACTCTAAGAAAGTTTTTAGGCCCCCAAGAGTGGAACAAAGACCTGTTTTTACAAATACTTGACGAGCTTCATCAGTCTAGTCTTCACTTTCTGTAAACAAAATAAGCAAGATTCTTAAAGGTTAGTGTCAAGAATTTCGTCAAACTGCCGATAAGTTTGACGAACATACGGACTAATGTCCAAGGATTGGCCATTTTTACAGGAGTCTTGTCCATGATTGACTGGAAAACGATTAAAGATTTACACGCAAGTAAGAGTTTAGAAAAAATTGTAGGCAACTGGTATGGCCTCGATGTCATCTATGTTGATAACCAAGGTCGTCCTCAGTTTATTACTGAGCCGGGACATAATTTCAAATCACCTTTCTTTAAACTCCAAATGTCTCATTCATTTGGACATGATTGGCTTGAAGCCGATATTGAAAAAGTATTTGAAGCCTTTCAATCGACCACAGACTCGAGCGTTGAGTTTAATGCTTTTTTTCCTGGGACACATGGCTTTGCTTGCAAAGTAGTAGTGGACGGAGATTTTGCAGGTGCGGTTATGGCCTATCCTTATTTTCATGGCGAAGTGACTTCTAAAGAAGTCTCTCACGTGATTGAAAAGATGGTTGAGCTTGGAATTAATGAAAGTGATGCAACCTCTGCGGTTGAAAAAGTAAAAAAATTCTCGGGTCGTTACTATTCAGAAATGAAAGAACTTATCTCGATTGTGGCCGATGAAGTCGGAACATTTCATACAGAAATTTCAAAACGTGAATCAAGAATCAGTGAACTTAACTCTGAACTTGGGCACAAATTTCGCTACCATAATATTATTGGTAAATCGAAAAGAATGCAGGTGATCTACAATCTTCTCGGAAAGATTGCCAACTCAGAATCAACTATTCTTATTCAAGGTGAAAACGGAACAGGGAAGGAGATGGTCGCTAAGGCGATTCATTATAATTCTCCTCGTAAAGATATGGTCTTCATGGCCGTCAACTGTTCTGCCTTCAATGATAACCTTCTTGATTCGGAGCTTTTTGGACATGTTAAAGGTTCATTCACAGGTGCGATTAAAGATAAAAAAGGTGTCTTTGAAGTGGCCAACGGGGGGACACTTTTCTTAGATGAAGTTGGAGATATGACTCCATCGATGCAAGTAAAGCTTCTTCGTATTCTTCAAGAAGGAACGTTTATGCAAGTCGGGGCCACAGCTCCGAAAAAAGTGAACGTGCGAGTGATCGCAGCGACGAATAAGCCACTTAAAGAGATGATTGCGAAGGGTGAGTTCAGAGAAGATCTTTACTACCGTATCAACGTTATTAATGTCCAACTTCCGGCCTTACGTGAGCGCCAAGAAGATATTCCAGTCTTGATGGATTTTTTCCTTCAAAAACGTTGTGAAGAAGTGGGAATGCCACTTAAAACTTTCTCAAAGAAAACTCTTGAGAAAATGATTGATTACCCATGGCCAGGTAACGTTCGTGAGCTTGAAAATGAGATTGAACGTCTTGTTGTTCTTGCTGGCGAAGATAAAACAATTACACCAGATATTTTAAACTCGAGAATTCTTGAGCACGGAGAGACAGGTGTAAGCAGTCATGGTGGCGGAGGTCATAATTTCAAAGGTCTCAATACAAATGGCTCTCTTAAAGATGCTATGGAAGAGCTAGAAATTCTTATGATCCGCGAAGGTCTGAAGCGATGTGGCTTTAATAAATCCAAGCTAGCAAAAGAGCTTGGAATTTCGAGAGCAGGTCTTATTATGAAGGTCGAAAAATACGGCCTTGACAAGCGGGCCGTGGCCAGAAAAGCCGTTGGCGAATAGTGTTATAAAAAAAATCTTATAAAGGGCCTTTAGGGGCCCTTTTTTTTTACCGTTTTTTTGCCTCCTCACCTCATCCTCAGGTATAACCTTGAGGTTAAAAAATTGAGGAGGATCTATGCTCACATCTGAACAAAAACGCGATCAGCTCGCTAAGCTTTCTGCTTTGGCAGAACTTGGTGGTGGTGAAGCTCGAATTGCAAAACACCATGAACAAGGTAAGTTTACTGCAAGAGAGCGAATTCAAAAACTTCTCGACCCAGATTCATTTATTGAATTTGATAAGTATGTCGTTCATAGAAATAATTCATTTGGTATGGAGAAGACGAAGTATCTTGGTGATGGAGTTGTCACAGGGATCGGGACTATCAATGGTCAACAAGTCGCAATCTTTTCACAAGACTTTACTTGTTGGGGGGGAGCACTTGGAGCGGCTTTTGCGAAGAAAATTTGCAAAGTTATGGATTTCGCTCTTGAAAACAAAATTCCAGTGATCGGTATTAACGATTCTGGTGGAGCACGTATTCAAGAGGGAGTTGATGCTCTGGCCGGATATGCTGAAATTTTTTATCGTAACGTCCAGGCCTCAGGAGTGATTCCACAGATTTCACTTATCATGGGACCCTGTGCTGGTGGAGCGGTTTATTCTCCGGCCATGACTGATTTTATTTTCATGGTAGAAAAAACATCATACATGTTTGTGACAGGCCCGGATGTTATCAAGACAGTAACTCATGAAGAAGTGACGAAAGAAGCTCTCGGTGGAGCGACTTCACATAATGAAAAATCAGGTGTGGCCCACTTCAAGTGCGAAGACGAAGACGATTGTTTTGAACGAGTGAGAGAGCTCTTCTCGTTTATCCCAAGCTGCAATAAGTCCAAGAATGCACCCAAGATCACTACTGACCCAGTAAACCGCGCCAATAATAAGCTTAAAACTTTTATTCCTGATAATTCTAAAAAACCATATGACATGAAAGAGCTTATTGTTGAGGTTGTTGATGACCAGCACTTCATGGAAGTTCATCGTGATTTTGCTAAAAATATTCTCACTGGGTTTGCCTCTATTGGTGGAATCAAAGTGGGAATCGTGGCCAATCAACCAAATTTCCTCGCAGGTTGTTTAGATATTGATTCATCTGTAAAAGGTGCTCGTTTTGTTCGTTTCTGTGATGCCTTTAATATTCCCATAATCACTCTTGTTGATGTCCCTGGATTTTTACCAGGAACAGTTCAAGAGTATGGTGGAATTATTCGTCATGGGGCCAAGCTTCTTTATGCTTACTGCGAGGCCAGTGTTCCACTTATTACATTAATCACACGTAAAGCCTACGGTGGTGCTTACGATGTAATGGCCTCAAAACATATTCGCGCAGATATTAATCTTGCTTATCCATCTGCAGAAATTGCAGTAATGGGAGCTGAAGGAGCTGTGAATATCATTTTTAGAAACGAGCTCACAAATCTTAAAGGTGCTGAGTTTGATAAAAAGAAAGCAGAACTTGTGTCTAACTACGAAGATGAGTTTGCTAATCCGTATCGAGCGGCTGAATTAGGTTATGTTGATGAGATTCTTGTTCCAGAAGAAACAAGAAAACGTCTTCACCAATATCTTGTTGCTCTTAAACATAAAAAACATGTTGTGCCTGATCGCAAGCACGGCAATATTCCACTTTAAGGGAGGGAGCTATGAAAGGAAAGAGAGTTCTCATCATTAATCGTGGTGAAATTGCTATTCGTGTGGCCAAGGCCTTAAATGAGCTAGGCCTTGTTTCAGTTGGTGTATGGACTGATAATGAAACTGAACCCCCTCATCTTGAATTTTGCCAAGAGTGGGTTCATCTTGCTGGATCAAATAACAAAGAAACTTATCTCGATATTCCAAAGATTATGAAGATCATCGATGATTATAAAATCGATGGTGTTCATCCTGGTTATGGATTTCTTTCAGAAAACCGTGAGTTCTCTGAAGCTCTGGCCAAAAAAGGAATTACTTTCATTGGCCCAAATCCTGAGGCCGTTTATAAAATGGGGGCCAAGGATATTTCAAAACAAGTGGCCAAAGAGGCCGGTGTTCCAGTTGTGCCAGGATCAGTAGGAGAAGTTCCTACTGTTGAAGAGGCGATCAAACTCTCAAATGAGATGGGCTATCCTGTTCTTCTCAAGGCCGTGGCCGGAGGTGGTGGAAAAGGGATGCGCCCATGCCATTCAGAAGAAGATGTTAAAAATAATTTCTCTGCGGTTCAACGTGAGGCCCTCTCATCATTTGGTTATGCAGGGCTTTTGGTTGAGAAGTATGTTCAAAATCCACACCATATTGAAGTCCAAATTCTTGCCGATAAAAAAGGCAATGTTTATCACGTGTTTGAACGTGAGTGTTCAGTCCAACGTCGTCATCAAAAAATTATTGAGGAAGCTCCATCGCCATTTATTGGAACAGATGAAGCACTTAGAAAATCAATTTGTGAGACGGCAGTTAAATGTGCTAAGGCCGTAAATTACGATTCTGCTGGGACTGTAGAATTCATCATGGGAGAAGATAGAAAGTTCTACTTCCTTGAGATGAACACTCGTATTCAAGTTGAACACCCTATTACTGAAGAAATCACAGGGGTGGATTTAGTAGCGAATATGATCAAAGCTGCTTTTGGTGAGCCCTTAGATTTTAAATCACAAGAAGAAATTAAAATTCAAGGCCATGCTATTGAATGTCGTATTTGTGCTGAAGATCCGATCTCAATGCTTCCGGCCCCCGGCAAAATAGTGGGGTTTGAAACAACTTTTCCACAGGGAATTCGTTTTGATCATTGTATTTATCCTAAATTTGCTATTACGCCAGATTTCGATCCAATGATTGGAAAGCTCATTGCTAAAGGCTTTAACCGCCATGTGGCCATGAGAAAGGTTCGAGCGGCCCTTGATGGACTTAAAATAGAGGGAATTAAAACGAATATTCCTCTTCATAAAGTCATTCTTGATGAGGAAGTTTTCCGTAGCGGAAACTATAGTACACACTATATTCAAACTGTGAAGCCTCAAGAAAAAGTGGCTGCCGTAGAAAATATAGAAGAGTTTATGAAACGAATTGTCGCAATCGAGATGAATCAACTTTAAGGTGGATAAGATGAGATATTATTTTATGAATTCAAAGATGAAAGACTTCCACCTTGATGTAGTGATGAAGTCCTCATCTGATAGTTTAAAGGCTTTTGAATTCAACCATGAGTCGGGTAAGAAAACAGTTTATGTCAAAACCCTCGGGGGGAAGAACTATTTCTCATTTGATCAGATTAAATGGGAGAAGCTCACTTCTCTTGGAGTGAATGAAACTCTTGTTTCAAATACTGAGACTTATAAGGTCTTTAGAGGATTTAAGCCATCAGGACTTCATGCTGGTGGTGCTGGTGCACTTATCACTCAAATGCCTGGAAAGATCGTGAAGATTTTTGTGAAAGAAGGCGAGGAAGTGAAGAAGGGTCAAACAGTCCTTATTCTTGAGGCCATGAAAATGGAAAATGAGATTAAGTGCGGTGTCGACGGTAAAGTCAAAACGATCAATGTCAAAGAGGGCCAGGCCCTAGAAGCTGGGACATTGATGGTTGAGGTGGAAGAGTAGTTATTGCTCTTCCACCATAATCTGTAGTTTTTCCCAGTTATTCTCAATAAGGCCATACTCAAACTGAATAAGTGACGAGTGTGGCCAATTCCACCATCCATATTTTCTCAGCGAAATCTCATGCTGATACTGTTCAGTCCAAAATGGAATTCCTTTCACTAGCATTTTTGCACTTTCAAACTGATTGAGGGGATTGTTCATCTTTTCCCAAGAGTGGAGAGTCTTACCTAAGAATATCAGCACAAAGGGAAGAGCGACTCTATACTTAATTTCGGGGGCCATCAATCGCTTTTGAGTAAGATCTAAGTAGGTGTTCACTTCTGAAGAAGAATCAAATTTTTCAGGAACCCTACTAATCATCTTTCTTAACCAGCACATTTGATTGCGAGCTTCAAGATCATCTCTAAAGGCCTCTGAAAGAATAGGAGAAAGAGGGTAGAGACTTCCGCTATAGGTTAAGTATCCACAGTGAGTGTGTGTACTTTGATTGGTCGCCATTTTGGATAGGGGTGAGAACAAAAAGGAGAGTCCCCAAAAAAAGAGGAAGGGCACCATCATCAAAAAGGGATGGATCTTCGGCCTTAAGAACTTGAGTGGGAGGCATAAAAAGAGAATGGACCAAAGGCCTAAACTCATTGTCATGGCATATGAATCTGGCCAAATAATTGAGATCCAGTCAAAGCTTCTCCAAATAGGAATAGCAAGAACGAGAAGAAGACCTGCTAGGGAGAGACGGATTATTTTCATGCTATTATTATATACTGGGCCCATCTGTTTGATTTTACATCAAGAATAGGAAGAAATGTCCATCTTTTGTGGGACTTTGGTCAAGTACTCAACCTAAGTTATAATATGGTGAGGGGGAATACGAATGGATAGTTCACGACCTAAAGAAATTATTACCGTCCCAAGTCTTCAAACTTATTTTTTCGACGTCTTGTCTGATTTAAATAAGAAAGCCACCTGCCCGATTCCACAAGAAATAATTTATTATTCATCTGATGTTTTGAATAAATTTGCTCTCTCTCATGAGTACTATGACTCTCGTGAAGGTAAGGTGCGTGAAAAAATTCTTGGGACAAAACTTCTTGAGGCCACTCAAGTGAGTAGAGAAGAGCAAAAGAGAATTTATAAAGACGTAGGAGATACTGCACTTTTTCTTTGCGGCTATTTTGCTGAATCAACTCAAAAAAAACTTGTTGATGCCAATTATTACTCTCAGCTTGGCCGTTCCGCTTACCAGAATTTAAATGGAGTTGTTCCTAAATTTTTTGATATCCCATTTTTTTATTCAATGCTCTCTACGAGTTTCGGTCCATTGGTGAGCCTGATCTCAAAAGTGGCTTCCCTTGATCGTTTTGGTGAAGAGCGCTATTTAGGATTTAGAAAGATATTACTGACAGGAGAAGAGATGACTCCTGAAGAACATATCTCCTCTGGAGTCATCCCGAATTTTGAGAAAAAAGTAAGCTAGACCTTAGGCCCAGCGCAAATCACTGACCATGGTCCTTTAAAATAAATTCCAAGAAATTTTTGAAAGTCTTCATACTTCACGTCACGAATCTGTTGATTATTGTGATGTTGAAAATCAATTCCTAGTTGATGAAGAACCGGAATAGAGTAAAGTTGTGCGTAATCTTCATTAGTTTGAATCCCAAGGAGATTTTGTCCATCGATCATCGTTTTAATACGATCGAACTCTTCTTTGGTAACACCTTTGTCGGCCAGATTATTGAGGATACTAAAAATAGCATCACGGGCCTGAAGGATCTTGTCCTTTCCTGATCCAATATAAATCGCCCAGCATCCAGCTTCAAGGGCAGAGATGTGAACTGGAGAGACAGAATAACAAAGCCCCTGGCGGTCACGGACTTCAACAAAAAGATCTGAACTTTGTCCTGAGAGATGGGCCGTGATCATTTTGAGATAAGTATCTTCTTTCTGAGTAATATTATAGGCAGGTTTACCAATAACCATTTGTGTTTGTTCACGTTGCATGTCGATCCACTCTTCCGAAGCCTTTTTAGGATTAGCTTTTCTTTTTGCTTTCGCGACTTTAGGTCTGTTAGTGAGGGATTTCGTCATCTCAATAATAGTCGGATAAATCACAGACCATTCTTGATCACCACAATAAGTAATAACCATCTCTTGTTTTTTGAGATTTCCAAGATGAAGTTTTTTGAGAGTTGTGGCCGTCATCGTTTTTAAAGTTGCAGGTGTTCCTGAGATATCTAGAGAGTAAGGGTGGCCATGAAACATTTGGCGATAAAAAGCTTTAAAGGCTTGTTTGACTGGATCTTCTTTTTGGTTATCAAGTGCTCTGAGAGTAATTTTCTTTTCGTGAACAAAAAACTTTGTCGGAACTTCAGGAGACTGAAGAGTTCCAAAAAAGTGTTTAAAAAGATTCTCTTGGTCCTTGCTCTGTCCATGAAGAGTGAGGCCATAAGCATTTTTACCTGAAAATCCACTTAAGTAAGCAGAGAGAGTCTCAAGCTCGTTTTTAAGTTTATTATAAGGCATACCTTTATAACCATAAGTCATGAGACGAGAGAGGAGGTGATGTTGTCCTGCTGTCTTCTCCGTTTCAGCACTGACTCCGCCTTTGAGATAAGTGTGAAGCACAAATGTCGGTGTCATCTTATTCTGACGATAGATAAATTTAATCCCTGGACGAATTTCTGTCACCTTAAGTGAAGGATCAAATTCCGAGCCAAGAAGTTTTTGTTTTTGTTGTTTGAGAACTTTTGCTTTAAATGTCTTAGCAATCTTTTCTTGCCATGACTTTAAGGCTTTTTCAGCTTGAGGTAATTTTTGTCCACGAGGCATCTGGAGTGTGAGATGAATTGGATTTTGAAAAATTTCAATAAGACCTTCAATCACTTGATCAACACTTGTTGCCCGGACTCTTTCAATAAATTCTTCTTCGCAGTGGATATTACCAGACTGAGCAAACCCGTGCCCCAGAGAAAAGGCAAAAGATTCGATCGACTCTTTTTCATAAACTTTTGAAGCAATATACTGATTTTTAATTTTAGCTAATTCTTCGTTTTTAAAACCTTTGTTGGCAATTTCAAGTAAGGCCTTCTCAAGTCCACTAAGAACTTTTGAAAGATTTTCAGGTGGAAAATTCATCTTCATCATATGTGCTCCACCTTTAGCAAAGTACATTGACGAACCGGCCACTCCATTACATGTAGAGTCTCTAGCTACTAAGGCTTGATAGAGTCTTGATGTCTCGCCGTGGGCAAGACAATTAATGGCCAGATCCTGAGCTGAGGCCTTAACACTACTATAGGCCGGAGATTGGATGGAAATACTTAGAGTGGCTTGACGAATATCTTTGTCGTGAACATTGATAGTCGCTTTATTTTTGAGCTTAAACTCACCAAACTCAGATTTGTCACCATGAGGAAGTCGAACTTGCGAAACGGCTTTAAGAATTTCATCTTTATTTTTGAGGTCCCCTGCAATCACAAGCATCGCATTCTCGAGATTATAGTATTTGTTTCTAAAATTTGTGAGTTGTTCACGAGAAAAGTTAAGGATAGTGTCTTCTCGACCTAAAATCGGGTGCTCATATCCTTCAGAAAAACCAGTTTTTTGAAGTTGCATAAAATTAAACTGAGAAGGGTTATCCAGAGCACGACGATACTCTTCAAAGACAACCTGACGTTCGGCGGGAATATCCTCATCGAGAAACATAGGATTGGCGACCATATCAATAAGAATGTTTACCGAGCGGTCAATGAACGAATAGGGAGTATTGATATAGTAACAAGTATAATCAAAAGAAGTGAAGGCGTTCACTTCTCCACCGTAAGACTCAATCTCATGAGCAAGGCCTGCTCCAGGGCGAGTCGGAGTTCCTTTAAAAAACATATGTTCAAGAAAATGTGCAATTCCTTCGTGATCTTCTTTTTCGAGAGCTGAGCCTGCTCTAAACCACATTTGAACCGTTCCAGCTGTTGATCCAGGCGAGTTAATCAACAAAACGTTCAATTCATTATCTAATTTAACCTGTTCGATATTCATTAATGCTCCTTAAGCGTGCTATACTAATCGCAGCTTATTATCTCTGTAGATTGAGTATTTTTGAAGGAAAACCTTTTATGCCATCGGCCGTATCTAGCCTTTATTTACATGTGCCGTTCTGCAAGCACCTTTGCAATTATTGTGATTTTTATAAAAGAAAATTTGATCGCCCTGATTCGCAGATTGAGGAATTTCATCAATTTCTCTCTGAGAGCTGGCAGCGTCATGGCAAACTCATGACTGAATATGAGATGGTCTTCTCTCCTTTGCAAAGCGTTTACCTTGGGGGAGGGACTCCCTCACTTTGGGGTAAAAGTGGAGCAGAATACTTCGAAAAGAATATTCTGTCCCAGCTTAGTCTGGCCTCCAACTGCGAGTTTACAATGGAAGTGGATCCAGGAACATGGACTCCAGAGATGCTTCAAGCTTGGCAAAAATTAGGTCTCAATCGCATCTCAATTGGGACACAGACTCTTGATCCAAATTTTCTTAAAATAATGGACCGTGCTCACTCTCTAGAGGAGAGCTACTCTTTACTGACTTATTGCTCTGAAAATGACATAAATTTTTCTCTCGACTTTCTATTGGGGATTCCTTTTTCAAAAGAAAATAAAAGAAATATAAAAAAAGAATTAGATGATCTTTTGAAATTTCGCCCTAAACATATTTCTCTTTATATCCTTAATGCTCGCTCGAAGTATCCTCATATTCAGAATATGCCAGATGATGAATTTATCCGTGAAGAATATCTTTTTGTTAGTGAGCATCTAAAATCTCATGGATTTCATCACTACGAAGTTTCTAATTTTTCTCTGCCAAGTTTTGAGGCTTATCATAATGTGAAATACTGGCAGTCCGCTTCTGTGGCGGCCCTAGGACCATCGGGGACAGGCTATTTTAATCTTGGAGATGATTCTGCTCTTCGCTATAAATGGAAAGTCTCTAAAGCAGAAGTTGAGATTGAAAAATTATCTGCTAAAGAGCTCAATTTAGAAAAAATCTATCTTTCTTTGAGATTGTCGTCAGGGTGGAAACCGATGGTTATGCGAGAGGAGCTTACTCATTTGATTAAAAGCTGGGAGAGTCTTGGATACGCTCATTTTACAGATGAGACCATTAAGCTGAATTCCCTCGGTTTTCTCATGTTAGACAGCCTTATGGATGATCTTTTTAAGATTGGGTACTAAGTATTTTTTACATTTCCCTTAACAATTTCCCCTGGCCTTGACAAAAGGTAGGAATGAAACTTCTCATTCTCTTTGCTTTCTCTCTTATAGGTCAACTTTCGGCTTCTCCTGTCATCATTTATGGAGAGGATAATCGTGTTGACGTTTACCAAAGTAAAAAGCCTATCCTTAAAAAACTGGCAGATTCTACAGCGGCCATGATTTCTAAGGATTATCTTATCAATGAGAATAATCAAGTTCTGATCAAGGCGCCTCTTTTCAAGAACGTCTACAAGCTTTGTCAGTTTGAAAGATTTCGTGATCAACTTGCTGCTGCCAATTGCTCAGGAACACTTATCGAAGAAGATATTATTCTGACCGCTGGCCATTGTTATAGCAACGACATGGACTGCAAAGGATACTCGTGGGTTTTTGATTACCGTGCCTCATCAGAAAAGCAGTCCCAAGTTTCTGTCCCTACTTCTAGCGTGTATCGTTGCAAAGAAATTATAGCCATAAAAGATGATCGAAAAACTAATATTGATTATGCCCTCATTAGACTCGATCGCAAGGTCGTTGGACGAGCGCCAGTTGATATAAGACTGGTGGGGGAAGTCTCTTACAAAGATAAGCTTGCCGTCATTGGCCACCCTCGAGGACTTCCAACTAAGATTGCTGACTCCGGCGATGTTTTAGAACTTTTTTCTGATTCAATAAGATCTAATCTTGATGCTTATACAATGAACTCTGGATCTGGTGTTTTTAATGAAAAAACAGGGGAACTTGAGGGGATTCTTATCTCAGGGGAATCTGATTTTGAATTGGATGATTCTGGTTGTCTTAAAAGTCAGCGCCTTTCCAATACTGAAGGCGATGAAATGATTACGAAGATCCAAACGATTTGGCCGTTAATTGATTTATTTTAAAAACAGGATTTCAGTACTTTATGGCGCTTGATCTATTCTTTGACCGTTTGCAGCGCTTATCTCTCAGTTTTTCTCATCTTTTTTCCTTTCAAAACATTGACATGTATCGAGATGAACCCATCTTGGTGGTAGAAGAACTCTGAATGAAAAAGGTGAATGAAATGGATCAGGAAAAGACTGAAAACAAGCAGGAAACGGGGCCGGAAGAAGTAAAGGCCGAAGGGACTGACAATCAAGAATCAAACGCTGAGGTTGAAACTCCAAAAGTAGAGGAGATCGATTATAAGGCGAAGTTCTTCTATATTGCTGCTGAGATGGAAAATCTTAGAAAGCGATTTGACCGTGAAAAAGACCAACTACTCAAATATGGTCAGGAGAAAATTCTTTCTGACATGATTGAAGTTATGGATAATTTTGAGCGCACAATTGATATGCTCAAATTTGATGAAGACCAAAAAGTAAAAAATATCGTTTTTGGATTAGATATGGTTAAAAAGATTTTTACAGATGCCATGAGTAAGCACGGACTTGTTGCTCTTGAGTCAGTTGGAAAGGATTTTGATCCTAATTTCCATGAGGCCATGTCACAAGAATATGCTGAAGGGAAAAGACCGAATGAAATCATTAAGGAATTTCAGCGCGGCTATAGCCTTAATGGTCGTTTGATTAGAGCTGCAAGAGTCGTTGTGGCCAGTGATAAACAATAAATAAAATAGAAAAAATATTATAACAGGAGAATTTTATGGGAAAAATTATTGGAATTGACTTAGGAACAACAAACTCATGTGTGGCCGTCATGGAAAATGGCGCCTACAAGATCGTTCCCAATGCTGAAGGACACAACACGACTCCATCAATTATTGGTTTTGCTAACAATGGCGAGAACCTAGTTGGACAAGTGGCCAAGCGCCAAGCCGTGACAAACCCTAACAAAACTCTTTTTGGTGTAAAACGTCTTATTGGACGTAAGTTTACAGATAAAGAAGTGGCACACTTTAAAGAAGTGGCTCCTTTCGAAATTTTTGCCAATAAGAATGGTGATGCTTGGGTTAAGGTTGATGGTAAAGAATATTCACCTCAAGAAATCTCAGCGAAGGTACTTGAGAAAATGAAAAAAGCCGCTGAAGACTATCTTGGGCAACCAGTAACAGAAGCCGTTATTACAGTTCCTGCCTACTTTAACGATGCTCAAAGACAAGCCACGAAAGATGCCGGTCGTATTGCTGGTCTCGATGTAAAACGTATTATCAACGAGCCAACAGCTGCTGCACTTGCTTACGGTCTTGATTCTAAGAAAGATAAAAACATCGCCGTTTTCGACTTAGGTGGTGGTACTTTCGACGTTTCAGTTCTTGAGATTACATCTGATGGTGTTTTTGAAGTGAAATCAACAAACGGGGATACATTCCTTGGAGGAGAAGACTTCGACTACAGAATCATTAACTGGCTTGCTGAAGAATTTAAGAAAGAAACAAATATCGATCTTAAAAATGATAAGATGGCGCTTCAGCGTTTAAAAGAAGCCGCAGAAAAAGCCAAGCATGAGCTTTCATCAGTAACTCAAACGGATGTTAATCTTCCGTTCATTACTATGGATGCAACAGGACCGAAGCATTTAAATTTAAATCTTTCACGCGCTAAGTTTGAATCACTTATCTCTGATCTTATCGATAAACTAGTAGCTCCTTGTAAGACAGCGATTAAAGATTCTGGCCTCTCTCTTGCTGAAATCCACGAAGTGATTCTGGTTGGTGGGGCAACTCGTATGCCAATCGTACAAGCGAAAGTAAAAGAGATCTTCGGGAAAGAGCCTTCTAAAGGTGTGAACCCAGATGAAGTTGTGGCCGCTGGTGCTGCTATTCAAGGTGGTGTTCTTGCTGGTGACGTTAAAGATGTTCTTCTTCTTGACGTAACTCCGCTTTCTCTTGGGATTGAAACTCTTGGTGGTGTTTTCACAAAAATCATCGAGAAAAATACAACGATCCCGACGAAGAAATCGCAAACGTTCTCAACTGCTGTTGATAATCAACCAGCTGTTTCGATCCACGTTCTTCAAGGAGAGAGAGAGTTTGCTAACGATAACAAAACTCTTGGAAAATTTGACCTTCAAGGAATTGCACCAGCTCCACGTGGTGTTCCACAAATTGAAGTGACATTTGATATTGATGCCAATGGTATCGTTCATGTGACTTCAACAGATAAGGCCACAGGTAAGTCTCAGAATATCGTGATCACATCGAACTCTGGATTGTCTGAAGCAGAAATTGAAAAAATGGTAAAAGAAGCAGAACTTAATCGTGATGCTGATAAGAAACGTCGTGAAATCGTAGATGCACGAAATAACCTAGACTCACTTGTGTTTGCTTCTGAGAAAGCACTTAAAGATGCTGGAGATAAAATTCCTGCTGATAAGAAAACAGAAGTGGAAGGAGCTGTTAATGAAGCAAAAACTAAACTCACTTCAGATTCATTGGATGAAATTAAAGCAGCAACTGAAAGACTTCAAAACGTCGCTCATAGCCTTGCCGAGTTCATGTATCAAGGAGCTGGAGCTCAGCCCGGTGCCGGTGAAGGTGCACAGGCCGATGCAGGAGCGAAAAAAGACGGCGACGATACGATAGATGCAGATTTTAAAGAAGTTTAATCTCCGAAGTGATTGTTGAATTTTAAATTAAGGGCCTCTTTCTTCGGAAAGGGGCTTTTTTCATAAAAGTGGTTAAGAGTTATGAGTACAACTAAAAGAGATTATTACGAAGTTCTTGGCGTGCAAAAGGGCGCCAGCAAGGATGAGATTAAAAAAGCTTATCGTAAGCTGGCCATGCAGCACCATCCGGATCGTACCGAAGGTAATAAAGAGTCAGAGGCAAAATTCAAAGAAGCATCTGAAGCAGCCGATGTTCTTCTCGATGATAATAAACGCAAATCGTATGATCAGTTTGGCCATGCTGGAACCCAAGGGGGATTCGGTGGAGGAGCTGGTGGATTTGGCGGCTTCGGTGGCGGCGGAGACTTCGGAGACCTTGGTGATATTTTCGGAGATATCTTCGGAGATATGATGGGTGGAAGAGGGGGACGCAGACAAAGAAGTGGTGGTCGCTCACGCGCTCAGATGGGTGATGATCTCCAAGTCGAAATCAATGTGACTTTTGAAGAAGCGGCTTTCGGTTGTGAAAAAGAAATAACATTAAATAAGTCTCACTCGTGTGTTGATTGTAATGGGACAGGGGCCAAGAAAGGGTCAAGTCCTACGACATGTGATATGTGCCAAGGACACGGAGAAATTCGTCGTCAGCAAGGATTTTTTACGATCGCTCAAACCTGTCCAAAATGTCAGGGATCTGGTCAGGTGATTAAAGATCACTGTACGACTTGTCATGGACAAGGCCGCACGAAGAAAAAAGAAACGTTGAGCGTGAAAGTTCCTGCGGGAATCGATGAAGGTCAGCGACTCAAACTTTCTGGCCAGGGTGACGCTGGAACTCATGGCGGTCCTAATGGAGACCTCTATGTTCATGTGAATATTAAAAAGCATGAACTTTTTGAGCGTGAAGAATTTGATGTCGTCTGTAATGTGCCAATATCATTCTCTCAAGCAGCACTTGGAGCCGAGATTGAAGTCCCTACTCTAGGAGGACGTGTTTCTGTAAAAGTTCCTGAAGGAACTCAGCATGGCCAGAAAATGCGATTAAGAAACAAGGGGATCGCAAAACTTGGTGGCTATGGTTTTGGTGATCAGATCATTAATATTGTGATTGAAACTCCTACTAAGCTTACAAAAGAGCAAAGAGAGATTTTTGTTCAGCTGGCCGAAACAGAACACAAAAATACGAATCCTATGTCTAAGGGATTCTTTGATAAAGTAAAAGATCTTTTCCAATAAAACTGACTAAATGGCCCCAGAAAGGGGCCATTTAGTTCTCTTCTACGTCATGACATTTTTCCTCTCAAGGGTTAAAATTCTTTGAATACAATCTCAAAGGATTTGTCGATGTTTACTCAGTGGTCACTTTTTTTAATTATTCTTATTTTTGCAAGTTGCTCACAAGTGACTCAGAGAAAGCCTGTAGATGAGTCAAATCTGAGTGAGGCTTTCAGGGCAAAGATTGAAGAAACTAGAAATCTTATCCGATTAAATAATGGCAAATTGGCCATGACTAAACTAGCGGAACTTAAAGACGAAAATTTATCAGAACTTGAAAAGAGTATTAAATACAATCTTAAAGGGGTGGCCCTCTTTTCTATTTCAGAATTTGATAAGGCGTTATTAAACTTTGAAGTGTCTGAAAAATATACCCCGAAAGACTCTCAGCTTTTCTCTCAAGTAAAACTCAATATTGCGAGCTGCTATTTTAAGCTGAATCGTACAAACGAACTTCACTCAAAACTTGAAAAAATTGATATCAAAGATTTGAATGAAAACGAAAAAAAGAAATATGCCCAACTTCTTTTATCATACGGTAAAAAGGTTGATGATGCCGAAGCTATTACAGTTGCTTCTGTCCTCCTGATGGGAGATCTTAAAACATTTAAAGATATTCAACAGTCGTCTTATTATGCCGATCTTACGGCAAACTTTAAGCGTCTTACTCAAGGCCAGAAAATTGCGATCTTAGAAAAGTATCAAGATGAAAAAAATATGCCATTGGCCCAGCTCGCTCAAATCGAAGCAGAAGAGCGTTATCTTCAAGGAGATAAAAGTGGAACTCAGGATGTTCTTGATTGGCTAAAATCTGAATACAACAATGATGAAATTTCAAAATATGTAGATGAGTTTGAAAAAAGACTTGTGAGCTCAACTAGAATTTCAGTTGAGTCTATCGGAGTCGTTCTTCCTCTGACAGGACCAAAACAGTCTTTTGGACAGAAGGCCTTGCTCGGTGTAGAAGCGGGACTTAAAATTCTTGGAATCCCTGAAAACGTGAAACTCTATACAAAAGATTCTATGGACTCCGGAGCTCAGGGGGCACAATCAGTTGCTGATCTTATTCAACAACAAAAAGTATCTTTCATTATTGGTGGTCTCTTTCCTGAAGCAGCTAAGGCAGAGTACTTAGAAGCAAAACGTTATGGTGTCCTTTTCATCTCGCTTTCAACAATTGATCTTCCACGCGAAGAAAAAAATCATCATCTAATTGAAATTCAAGGATCAATCCAGTCTCAAGTGTCTTCACTCTTGTCGCAAGAGATGATTAATAAATTTGGACGTCGCTTGGGAGTTATTTATCCTGATAATGAATCTGGGCAGGTTTATCTGAATGAAGTGTGGAGACAAGCACAGGCGAAAAATGTCTCTCTTAAAACAATTGCGGCCTATCCAAAGAATGGCCATGATTTCAGAGAAACGGCTCAGCAGTTTTTAGGTCTTCGTTATCCACGCGAACGTGAGGAAGAACTGAAAATACTTTCTGATGTTTATGCTCATGAAAAAGGATCGGCCCGTCGAGTACAAACTCTTCCACCGGAGCTCGATTTTGATTGGGTTTTCCTTGCTTCATTCCCTTATGAAGCGATTCAGATTATTCCTACTCTTGGTTACTACGATGCTAATAGAGTTAAAGTTGTTGGTGGTCCCACTTGGGCCACGCGATCAATGATTAAAGAGCAAAAAAATATTGGAACGATGTATTTTGTAGGTGAAGATCCAAAAGATCTTAATCAGGAAATGCTTGGTAAATTTCAAGAATTGTACAATCAACCAGCGGGATTGATTGAAGTCATGGGAATGGATTCGATGAAAATCGGGGCCCAGCTTTTAAGTTTCAAAAATATCAGCTCTCGTGAGGACTTTGATAAGCAACTCAGAGAGCTTGAAGCCGTCAAAGGGATGAGTTCACAGTGGGAGCTTCAAGATGGCCTTTGGCTAAAACGCATGAACGCCATGACAATCACTCGTGGTGATTTTGTTAAACTTTTTGAAGCTGAAACTCTTAAAAACTAGTTTGGATATCTTAAATAATAAAGATTATCAAAGTTGCGGCCATAGTCTTCTAGATCAAGGCCGTAACCAACAATGAATTGATCTTCAATTTTCTTGCCTACTAAATCTGGTTGAATATTAACTGCTCGGCGGTAAGGCTTATCAAAAAGAGTCACGATCTCAAGTGAGCGAGGCGAAGAGAGAAGAAGTCTTTTCTTCAAAAAGTGCAGAGCGCGCCCTGTATCAACCACTTCCTCTACGATAACGACATTTCGGTCCATGATATTGGTTGTGATATCTTTGCTGATGGTAATAGTTCCATGGCTCTCTTTGCTGCGTCCAATGGCCTGGATTTTGACGAAATCCACATAAACCTTCACGCCCTTAATTTCGCGGACAAGATCGGCCAAAATGGTCATGCTGCCTTTGAGGACACCTATAAGGACTAGGTCCTGACCCTCGTATTTTTTTGAAAGAGTATTGCCCAGAGTCTCTACAATGCCTTTGATCTCTTTGTGGTCGATATACTTCACGAATTGGCTAGAGACAAAACTCGAAGGAAATTTGCTTTTTTCATCACTCATGGGTCACAGGCCTTTTTAAGATTTTTATTATTCTATGGAACTGTAGGTGAACTTACCAGAAGCATAATGCTTGATCAGTTTTGTCTGGAAAGACTTTCCCGGCCTAAACTTCTTGTCCATAACAAAGCTAAGTGGTAAATTTTTCAAATAAATTAGTTTAATATTCTGCTTATGGCCAAAGTAAAAAAAACAAAGAAAAGCCCGATAAAGGGCCCGACAAAAAAGTCTCCACCTAAAATAACACCACTGGAAAGTAGTGATGATCTTATTCGTCGTTTAACGAACAAAACAAAGAATCCAAATTTCAAACTTTCTCCTGCTCAAGAAAAAGTCAGGGCCAAGCGTGTTTATGCAAACGTGGCTAAACGTAAGATAGCTTTGGATATGCTTGAGCGATATACTGGTCATGACATCAAAGATTTTGAGTCACAGATTATTCTCACAAATTTTCATTACTATTTTGATCGTTTTCAAAAATTACTTCCTGATGCTAAAGCGACAAAGGGTTCGGCTTGGGCCGCAGCTTCTTCGCCATCAGCCAAAGTGACGATTATTGAATTTGGTATTGGTTCGGCCATGGCCGCTCTTATTATGGAGCTTGTGGCCTGTGTAGAACCTAAAGCCGTTCTCTTTTTAGGAATGTGTGGTGGAACACATAATTCACTCAAAGTGGGAGACTTCATTGTTCCTATTGGATCAATTAGATCTGAGAGTGTTTCAAAATATTTTATGCCTCCACAAGTTCCGGCGCTTCCAACATTTAAAGTTCAAAAATTTGTTTCACAAGTTTTAGTTGAACATGGAATTGATTATAGAACAGGTGTCGTTCATTCAACGGATCTGCGTTTCTGGGAATTTGATGAAGGTTTTAAGGCCACACTTTATGAAGAAAGGGCCATTGCTGTAGAAATGGAAACAGCCGCTTTATTTGTGACTGGTTTTGCTTCAAAAGTGAGTATTGGTTGCCTTCTTTTAGTTTCAGATATGCCTCTTCAACGAGGTGGAATTAAGACGAAAAAATCAGCGAATAGCGTATTTAAAAATTACACGGATCTGCATATTGAACTCGGCATTGAAATTATGGCGGATATTGCAGAACGTGGAGACACAATTAGACAGTACAAGTGGTAATTAATTAAAGGATATTTGTTATGTTCAAAAAAGTTCTTGATTGGTTTTCAAATGATCTTGCGATCGACTTAGGTACAGCAAACACTCTTGTGTATGCTAAAGATCGCGGGATAATCGTAAATGAACCTTCTGTGGTGGCCGTTCACCAGGGATTCCGTGGAGAGCAAAAAGTACTTGCTGTCGGGAAAGAAGCCAAAGAAATGCTTGGCCGTACTCCTGGATCGATTAAGGCCATTCGCCCGATGAAAGATGGAGTTATTGCTGACTTTGAAGTCACTCAAGCAATGCTTAAATATTTTATTCAAAAATCACTGAATGGTTCAAAGCTGATTAAGCCAAGAATCATTATTTGTATCCCATTTGGTATTACTCAAGTTGAAAAACGCGCCGTGAAAGAATCAGCTGAACAAGCTGGGGCCCGCGAAGTTTATTTAATTGAAGAGCCAATGGCTGCTGCAATTGGTGCTGGTCTTCCAATCACTGATCCTTCAGGAAATATGATTGTAGATATCGGTGGTGGTACAACTGAAGTTGCAGTTATCTCTCTCGGTGGTATCGTTTACTCTAAATCAGTACGTGTGGCCGGTGATAAATTTGATGAAGCGATCGTTTCTTATATTAAGAAAAAATATTCACTTCTCATTGGTGAGCGAACAGCTGAGATGATCAAAATCTCAATTGGTAATGCTTATCCATTCGATGATGAAGTTAAGACTTACGAAGTTAAAGGTCGTGACCTTATTGCAGGAGCACCTAAAACGATAGAAGTGACTTCTGATGAAATTCGTGAAGCACTAGCAGATCCTATATCTGAAGTTGTTGAAGCGATTAAAATTTCTCTTGAAAAAACACCACCTGAACTTGCCGCTGATATTGTAGATAACGGGATTATTCTAGCTGGTGGTGGTGCTCTTCTTTCTAATCTAGATATTCTTATTAAAGAGAAAACGGGTCTTCCAGTATCGATTGCTGAAGATCCTCTTACCTGTGTGGTTCGTGGTTGCGGTATGGCCCTTGAATCTCTGACACTTCTTCGTCAGGTAACAACGTTAACATAATGCAGTCTCAAACCTATTTTAGGAAACTAGACGATGTCGAAAAGAACTCTCGCTTGTGGCAACTGGCCCAAGCGAAAGTTCCGGTTACTGTCTGGATTAAAGGTCAAAAGCAAAAACATACTTTTGATGTCCTAGAATACGATAAAGAACTTTTTCAAATTACCTCAGCGACGACTACCTCTCCATTTGTGAGTCCAAGTGAAGTACTTCTTTCTTTTGAATACAAAGGAATGAATTTTTTCTCACAAGTAATTCAGAAAACAGCTATTGGTGGAAAAATAGTTTTTATCTTTAACAATGTTCTTTATAAATCTGAACGTCGTTCAAGTTTTCGTTTGATGACTTTTCCCATTTATGAAGTTTATGCCCATTTCCCTTTAGATAAGTCTTATCAAGGTGGAAATGTGGTTCAGTTTAAATCTGGTCAGTCGCAAACGGGACTTTTTAAAAACTTTCTAAAACTTGTTGAGCCGTCTGCCAAAGAAGAGACTCCTGAAGATCAGAGTAATTTAAAAATTAGAGTCCAGGATTTTTCAACAACTGGTCTCTCCATTCATGTAGGTGAGATCGAAAGAAAATATTTTACTAAAGATATTGTTTTTAAAGGTCTAGAACTTTCTTTTACAGACGAGTCTATTATTATTCCAGAGGCCAAAGTCGTTTATATTGTCGATTTTATTGGTGATAAAGGTCTTAAGAAAATTAAAGTGGGAATTCATTTCGAGAATCTTTCTACTAAAATTGATGAGCAGTTAGGAAAAAAAATAAATAAACTTCTTCGTGAAATAGATAGCAATAAAGATTTCGAAAATTTTATAAAGTGAAAAAAATCATTCTTCTATTACTTCTTTTCTTGGCTTCGTGTTCAACACCCACGAGCTTTGCTCCTCAGGGAAAAAATCGTTTTGTGTATCGTGACCTATCAGGTGAGTATTCGTATGAACGTGATACAAAAATCATTAAAAATAAAGTCGTTACACGCTATCAACTAAGTCAAAGTGGAGATCAGATGCGACGTGCTCTTGAAAAAAGCATTGTTGTTTCAGAAAAAGGAAGTGTGAAGATTAATGGGAAATCACAGATCGTGATGCGTCCATTAATGTCACAATATACAGTTTGGCTTGAGGGGAAAAAGCACTTCACCCAGCTAAAGACATTGATAAAAGAGAAGTCACTTGAAATTACCATGGATAGTCCAGAGGCTAAGTGGAAAGGTCGGAAACTTATAAAATTTCCCGGAGGAGTTAATTTTTGTTACTTCTCTCAACTGGCGGAATGTCTCTCCCATACAGGAGTTTTAGGTCGATTGATTGCTAAGCCTCATCAAAAAGTTCCTCTCACCGTTATCTGGGATAATTATCCCTACTTACTTGATCAACTTACTAATATTGAAAATAACGTTTTTGGACGAGCTGAAGTATATTTAGATGAAGACGAGAAGTCACTTTACCGAATAGCTTTAGATATAACAGGTCAGACAGTTTTTTACCATTTCACTAGAAATTGGGAATTATCAAAAATGTCATGGGTGGCCCAAGGGATTACTTTGATGAGTCCCAGTGAAGCTGCTAGATTAAGTGAATAACAAGGAATGAGTGTGGATAATTTTGGACAACTGATTATTACGGGAATTAAAGGATTAGCTCTTACTCCAGAGGAAACAAGCTTTCTGAAGGATGATAAGATCGGTGGAGTGATTCTTTTTTCACATAATTTTGAAGACCCTGCTCAATTAGCTGAATTGATTAACTCAATTCAAAAACTTAGGGATGAGTATCCGCTTTTTATCTCTGTCGATCATGAAGGCGGACGTGTTATTCGTTTTAAGAAACACTTCACTCAATTTCCACCGATGCTTGAACTCTCAAAAATGAATTCTCCCAAATTGATTTATGAAGTTCATGAAATCATGGCCAAGGAACTTGCTTCTTGTGGGATAAACTTAAGCTTCTCACCTTGTTGTGACGTTCTTACTAATCCTGATAATAAAGTCATTGGAGACAGAGCTTTTGGAGATAATGTTGAAGATGTAGAAAAGCATATTAGTGCGGCTATTCGAGGACTTCAAACGAATGGAATTATCGCTTGTGCTAAACATTTTCCTGGTCACGGAGGAACAACTAAAGATTCACATTTTGATCTTCCTCTCGTTAAAACGACAATTGAAGAATTAAAACAGGTTGAACTCCTTCCATTCATTAAGGCCTCTAAATCACGAGTAGAGATGATGATGATGGCGCATTTAATGGTAGATGCTCTAGATCAAGAGCTTCCTACTTCTTTATCGCCCAAGGCCTATGAGTTTCTGCGCTCTGAAACAAAGTTTTCTAAACTTGTTATTACCGATGATTTAGAAATGAAGGCCATCTCAGATCGATTTACAATCGAGCAATCGGCGGTGAAAGCACTTAAAGCAGGAGCCGATATTCTTTTATACCGTTTTCCTGAGGATGCCATGAAAGCGTTAGAAGCGATCCGAGAAGCAGTAAAAGTAAAAGAACTAAAAAAAGATAACCTGATTGAAAAACTCCAACGTGTAGAAAATTGTAAAAAAGAATATCTCGCGACTTATAAGCCCATTTATATTCCGAAAGTCAGTGAAGGATTCAATTCTCCTGAGTCAAAAAAAATACTTGAGCAATATAAACAGTTCAAAACCACCGGACTTGTCTGATTTAGATAGGCCGTTTTTTCCTCACCTAATAAGTTCAAGGTCTTGGCCAGATTTTTGTTAAACTATAAATAGAGCTCATTTTATGAGGCGCTATTTATGTATTTGAATTTGCGACATTACCTTTTATTTCTCCTTGTGTTAGGAGCGAGTTGGACTACATCAGTTCACGCTCAATCGTCGTGTCCACGAAATGATTTCTCACGCATTAATTCTGAATGTATGGCCGCAAGCTCAGCGGATTATAAAGCATTACAAATTCCACTCGCCGCAAGTTTAAAAGGAAATATTTATTTCTATAAAACGGCCAATGGTGAGTTGGGAAAATTAAAAGTCATTTATGCAACAGTCAGCAATAAAGAATGTACTGCCTATATAGATGCCTCTACTTACAGCAAGCAATCAGTCTTTGTTCCAAATTCTTCAATCAGTATTGGTGTTGATAAAAATCATTGGCTTAAAACTCAAATCTATCTAGATAGAGAAGGTTATAGTGCTCTAGAGTTAAGTCGACTCAAGGGTGTTTGTACACTCACCCTAACTAAAGATACGGGAATAGCTTTCTTTCATAAACAAGGCGAAGAGAAGATCTTTAAAGAAGAAAATAATCTTCTGTTTATGGCGCCACTGGCGCTTATCTTTATAGCGATCTTTTTAGTCGCAAGATCAGTACTTGAAGAGCAAGATCGTTACAAAACACAAGAAACTCTTGAAGAAGCCGAAAGTACAAAAGTCAAAGACAAGTATTTTATCCTTAAAGTGACAAAGCCTTTTTATAAACGTTACTTCCTTCCTATTGCTCAAGGGATGAAGAATAAACAAAAATTTAAAACAGCTTACAGACAAAAACTCGCCAATGCAGGTCTCACTAAAGACCTTACGCCTGAAGAATTTTTTGCTTTAAAACTATTCATGATTCTAGGGATGCCATTTCTTTTCCTTTGTGTGCGCTGGTTTCTTGAAGCGACCTGGCCTATTTCTCTTACTCCTCTTATGGGAGTGGTGGGTTTCTATTACCCGAATATGTGGGTCAATGGACTTATTGATAATAGAAAATCTGAGATTCTTCGAGGAATGCCATTTATCGTCGACATGCTTGCCCTTTCTGTAGAGGCTGGTCTCGATTTTATGGCGGCTATTCAAAGAGTGATTGAAAAAGCTCCACCTGGTCCTCTTGTAGAGGAATTTGAAACCTTAATTCGCGAGACGAGAATTGGTTCTTCAAGAGCAGAAGGCTTAAGACAACTAAGTTGGCGTGTAAACGTTATTGAGATTAATTCATTTTGTGCCACTTTGATTGCAGCTGATTCAGTGGGAGCTTCCATTGGACCAATCTTAAAACAGTTATCAGCAGAGCTACGCGTGAAGAGATCAGCGAGAGCAGAGTCATTGGGGGCGCAAGCAGCCACAAAGATTCTTATTCCGATGATCTTCTTTATTCTTCCGGCTGTTATTATTGCGATCTTTGCACCGATGGGCCTTAAATTTATAGCAGGGGATTAGGATGATTACGGTGAAGGTAAAAAACACAGGTGAATTAGTGGCCACCAATATTCAGGTTGCTAACAACCCCTACACGCGAGTAATGGGACTGATGTTTAAATCAAGTATGAATGGAATGGGAGGCCTACTTCTGAATCCATGTAACTCGATTCATACCTTTTTCATGAGATTTCCGATTGATGTTATCTTTATCAGTAAAGAAGACGTTGTTATTGAGGTGAAACGCAGTCTTGCTCCTTGGCGCATGACTTGGATTTATTTTAAAGCTCGCAAGACATTAGAGCTCCCTTCGGGATCAATCCCGGAGAGTATTCAAGAGGGAACGCAGTTGGAGGTTGACGGTGTTTAAACTTGTTGCTGTAGGAGGAAAACTCCGAGGCCAAGAGATTATATTAAGTGAAGGAGAGAATACCATTGGAAGATCCAATGAGTGTGATCATTCGCTCAGTGTAGAAGGTGTTTCGAAAAAACACTTGCGAGTGACTGTGAATGGAGAAACAGCTTTTGCAGAAGATCTTGGCAGTTCAAATGGAACTATTGTTAACGGTAAAGTTATTAAAAAAGTGACGATTAAAGACGCCGATAAAATCGCGCTTCCGAATGTCATTTTTCAAGTCGTTTATGTAACTGAGAAAAAGATCATTGTTAAAAAGAAAGTCATTAAGACTGATGAGGGAACTCAAGACTATGAAGATACTGTGGAGCCAGCTCCTCCGCATCTTTTAGGGAAACTGATCTGGACTTTTAAAAACAGAGTCATGCCCATTGTTTACAATTTTAATGAGCAATATGAATGGAGTGCCCTTTTAGGTATCCTCCTTTTTGCGTTTGTCGCCATTAACGTGACTCTCACTATTCTTCCGGTGCTTCGGGATAGCAAGGTCCTCCTTATTAAAGAGATTGCCCTTCGTGGAAAACAGTATGCCGCAGAGGTAGATAGATTAAATAATGTGGCCATTCGAGATAAGAATTTAGATGGTATTCAAACAAACTTTCTCGATGGCGAGGAAGGGATTAATGAGTATCAGCTCTTTGATATGGAAGGGCGTATTTATCGCCCCGTGAATAAACTTAATGCTATTGTCAGTGATCCGCTCTCTGTAAGTGCCCTCAAGCATTTTAGAAATGAACAGAATCAAGATAAAGATGTTGTGGAAGATCTTGGGAATAATACAATCGGGATTGCCCGCCCAATTAAGGCCCATGATAAAAACCTTGGAAGAGATGTCGTTGTTGCAGTTATTACAATTTCGTTTTCACCAAGTTCTCTTGCGAGAGAAGCGTCTAATAATTCAAAGGCCTATCTCGAGTCAATTATTACCGCTAGTATTGTCGCCATCCTGTTTTTTGGAATTCTCTACTATATGACGATTAAACCTCTTGAAGAGATGAAAATTCAAATTGAAAAGGTCCTTAGAGGACGCCAGCGAGAGCTTGAATCAAAAACATTATTCAGAGAGATTCATCCTTTAAGAAATACAGTGAACTCCCTTCTCTCCAGGATAAAAGAACTTCAAAATTCGGATGAAGGCGAGGTTCAACAACTTGAAGAAGATGGCTCTTATGTCAGAACTCTTCATGAGTTTATGACAGGAGCTGGTGTTCCTGTTCTGATTCTAAATTCAGAAAAAATTATTCAGCATTTGAATCCTGAGGCGGAAGATCTTTTAGGTCTTCGTGAAAACTCAGCTGCAGGATCAAGCCTACTCGATACCGCCAGAGATCAAGGGCTCGCAGCGACACTTATTGATTTATGTGATCAGTCTGCTAATAGCGACGGGGTTAATCAAAAAGATACCTACGAAATTGCTGGAAAGATTATGAATATCAATGTGACCTCATTGATAGGTAAAGATAAATTTGCAAAAGCGTTTTATATAACTTTTGTTAGGGATTCATAAGAGATATGGCAAAAAACGTTCTTGTCATGAAACATTTAGAGACACCAAAGGAAGCCGGGAATTATTTCCGCCTAATGTGTCTGACTGGCCCCAATAAGGGTGAGTCCTATGTATTGATAGGAAATCGAATTGTCGTGGGCCGAGGTGAGAAAGCGGATATTCGTTTGAATGATACTAAGTCATCAAGAGAGCATGCGGAAATTACCAAAGTGGGTGATAACTACGTGGTCACAGACTTAGGATCTCAAAATGGAATTTTAGTTAATGATCAAAAATCTAAGCAATCTACTTTTAAAGAAGGTGATAAGCTTATTATTGGTCAGACTGTTCTAAAATTTTCTCGCTTTGAAGTCACATCTAAAACTAAAGTCATCAAAGAGAAAAGTTTTGAGGATGATGCTCCTGAGCAAAAAAGATCTCTTAAACCGATATTGATTTTATTACTTGTTTTACTAGGATTTTATTTCTTTGAAACTGATCAAAATCCTGAGACTCAGCAGAAGAAAAAACAAATGACTTCCGTGGATGATGTTTCAAATGAGTACTTTCAAGCTCTTCAAAAACGTCAGGCCAATCAAGATAAAGAAGTTAAAGAAAAGCTAAATGTGATCTACCAAAGAGGCCTGAGAGAGTATCGAGAAAAGAACTACTTTCGTGCTATTAATGAGTTTAACCTGGCGCTTATTCTGTCGCCTAATGACTCACAAGCCGAGTTTTATTTGCGTAAGACTAAAGAGGAGCTTGATAGAACTATTGAAGATTACGTTGTTAAGGCCAATAGAGATGAAGACTCGCTAAAATATAAAGGGGCCATCATTTCGTATTGTGCAATTATAAGGTTGTTATATGCCGTCCCTGATGATCCGAGACATAAAAATGCTGAAAAGCAGATCAAGGAATTAGAGACGAAACTAGGAATGGAAGAAGGTGAAAGTAACTGTCTTAAAAAACAATCAGCTGATCAGTGATCTCGTTTTAGATACTTCTGATTCAACTGAGCGCTACGAGATTTTCATCGGCAGGGCCGATGATTGTCACGTTATTATCGATGACCCTTTGGTCTCAAGGCACCACTGTGTCATTAAAGGTGAAGGTGGTGTTTGGACTTGTGAAAAAATATCACAGGTTGGAATGCTTGTTGTGAATGGCCAATCTCTTCCAAAATCAATCCTGACCGGAGCCGATGAATTAAGATTTGGCCCTTATGTTGTCATGATTCAAGATTTTTTAAGGGCGTACACGCCACCTCAACCGGCCCCAGCCGCTTATATTTTACCTAAAGTGGAAGACCTTGCTCCAATAGAAGAAATGGAATCATTAGAGGAGACTCTTGAAGCTAATCCTGAAGAAGAGAGTTTAGGTAATGATTCTTCTCTTGGTGATCAAGGAACTGATGAGGATGGTTTTCTTAACGATGAGACTCCTGCTGCTGAAGAAGCCAATGAAGAATCATTTGTTGAAGAAACAGTAGATTTTAATAGTGGTGATGAAGTTACTGATGATTTTGGTGGCGGAGAAGGTGGAGAGTCTCAGGAAAGCGGAGGAGATGAAGGGACAAGATTCATTCAATCTTTTGTTAATTATGAGCTCGCCTTATTTGGAGAGTTTGCTCCTTATGATCGCTTTCTAATTGATTCTCCAGAAGTTTTCATTGGGCGAGACCCTAAAAAGTGCCAGATCATCTTAAATGACCCAGAGGTTTCAACTGTTCATGCTGTCATTCGTAAGAATATGGTTGAAATGACTCTGGAGGATTTGAATTCATCAAATGGTACAATTCTAAATGGTCAGAGAATAAATAAATCAGTCATCTCATCAGGAGATGAGTTTGTTATTGGAAGTACTAGTTTTACGGTTAAAGTATCCTCAGATCTTCTTGATGCTGAAGAAGATCGATTGATGCCAGTTGAAGACGGTCAGTATATTGAGACCGAAGAAATTGTCGAAGAAGAAGTTTCGCTTGATGATGCTGATGGTGAAGAAGGCTTTCACACTGAAAACGCAACAGTAGAAAAAAGTTTTATAAAAAGAATCTGGAAAGATCCGGTAAAGAGAAAGAAGTTTCTTTATGGAGCTGTCGCCATTGCTGTGATAATGATGCTCCTGCCTGAAGAAGAGAAAAAACCTGTGGTCGCAGAAAAACCTGCCGAAACTAAATTGGCAGAAGATCCAAATGCCAAAAAAGGGCCGCAGCTTTCACCTGAAGAGATGAAGAAGCTTGAGATTGCCTATCAAATGGGATTTAGTAAATTTGAGCAGAGAGAATTTCAAGAGGCCCTAAGATACTTTAACGATGTGGCCTCTATTGATCCGAATTTCAAAAAAGTTCAGGATATGATCAAACTTTCAACTGAAGCTTTGAGAAAAATTGCTGAACTTGAAAAACAAAGACGTGAGGAAGAAGAAAGGATCAAACGAAAAAAAGAAGTAGAAGAACTTCTTGTGAAGGCCAGATCAGCGGTCAAAGACAGACAGGTTGTCTTAGCAGAAACACTGATGGGGCAAATTGCGGAAAAAGATCCGGAGAATATTGAAGTCCAGCAGCTGCGTCTTGAGTTAGATGAATGGAAAAAAGAACAAGAACGTATTGCTTTAGAGAAAGCAGCTAAAGAAGCCGCGAGAAAGAAAATGGTGGATGCTCTTCAGCCAGGCAAAACTTATTATCTGAACAAAGAATGGTATAAATCAATTTTAAAACTAGAAGAGTTTGTTGCGATTAAAAAAATGGATGAGGACTTACTCAAAGAGGCCAATGAAATGCTTCGTGAGGCGAAGAATCAACTGGCCACTGAGCTGGGACCAATTATCGGAAAGGCCCGCTCGCTTAAAGAGGGCCAGGATCTGAAAGGCGCTTACGAGACTTATCTCGATGCTTTAAAAATTGAACCGACGAATGCAGAAGCACTGAATGAGATTGATGAAATTCGTAATTTACTTGATACACGTTCTAAGCGAGTTTACCGTGAGGCGATTATTGCGGAGTCACTTTCACTTTTCAATGATGCGAAAGAAAAATTTCAAGAGGTTCAACAGATTTCACCATCTGATAGCGAATACTACAAGAAAGCCTCTGAGAAATTAAAAAACTATCTGGAGTAATTATGCGTCTTAAGGCCTATGCCGCTCAAACTCATCAAGGTCCTTATCTTCAGGTTAATGAAGATGGATATGATTTTGATTTTGATAATCAGTTATATATGATTTTTGATGGTCTTGGTGGATCTGGGATTGGGGATACATGTGTTGATAGACTTAAACAAGATGTTAAACAATTCTATACTCAGCTTTCAGATGATCCAAATGCAACGATGCCACTTTATTACAATCCTCGAAATACTCTGGAAGAGAACTCTCTCATTAATTCACTTTTAAATGCACATCAGAAAATTTATCAGTCGAATGCAGAGAAGCCTATAAACCAAAGAGCAGCGGCCAGTGGTATTGTGGCCACGATGTCCGAGAGTTTATTAGTCCTTCTTGGAGTTGGAAATTGTGTGGCTTACCACTTTAGAAAGGGGCGACTTCATAAACTTATTCAAGAGGACACTCTGCAATTCCTTTCAAAAGATCAATTTGAATACAAATTCAGGACAATTCCCTTTTCGGCCATCGGGATGTATCCCGACGTGAATTATCAGTTAAAGGAAGTTCGTGTCAGTGATGGTGATCAAGTGATTCTTATGACAGATGGAGTATATGGCTATGTTTCAGAGGAGGAATTGACCTATACGATGACTACAGCTGCGCCAGATCTCACACATAGACTCAATACTCTATTAAAACTGTCCAACTCTCGAGGGAACACAGATAATCAAACTGTAATGATTCTCGAGTTTTAAGCTTTTTTTTATTCCCAATGCATCTCATCACTCCCTATAATTTTAAGATAGGATTTGAGGGAGAAACTCAGGGATGAATCATAAAGTTCTCTTGGCAGACGATAGCCTTACCATTCAGAAAGTTATTCGTATTACGCTGGCAGGTCAGCCGTACGATATTGTTGATTGTGGAACCGAAGAGGAGTTATTTAAAAAACTTCCTGAGGCAAAACCTAAAATCGTTTTTTTAGATTTCAATCTTTCTGATAAGTATACTGGCTACGAGCTAAGTAAAAAAATCAAAGAAATTTCTCCGGCCACTCAGGTGCTTCTTCTTTTAGGAACATTTGATTCTGTTGAAGATGAACTCATGTCTAAAAATGGCATTGCCGAAAAAATTGTTAAACCATTTGATTCAAATAAATTTATCGCTATCTGTAAGCGCCTGGCCGATGTGGGAGAGTCTTTTGAAACAAATTTCCCAGAAACAAAAACGGAAATAGAGAAAGACCCATTTACACCTTCTGAGGAAGATAATTGGACTGTTACTCATGGAGCTGAGGCTGAAAGTCCAAGTGCGATCAGCATTGAAGCTGAAGTTTCAATTGAAGAGATTAATGCTCTCGAGTCTCAAATGGCCGACTGGGGAATTGGTGTTCCCGATGTAATTGGAGTGCCCTCTAAGCCTCTGATGACAGACATTCCACCGGTTATTGATGAAGAAGAAAACGAAATTATCTCAACTGATGATCTGGCCCCTATTGCAGCTCCTGTTAAAGAAGTGATAACTGCTGCTTCAAAAAAAGAAGAAACAGTTCTTCCTTCTTCAGAAGATCTCGAGTGGCCAACAATCGATGATATGATTGAAAAGCCAGCTGCTAAAGCGACTGAACCGACTTCAGTACCTAAATCAAAACTTATCTCGATTGAATCTTTTTCTATCGAAGAAGACCAGTCCGTAGATAATCAGTGGGCCATGCAAAAGCTTTATGGTAATGAGACTGAGACAGATGTGAAGTCTATTGAAGATCAAATTAGAGATGAGATTGAAAGCGATCTTTGGTCTGCAGATGAATTTGAGAATAAGCCTAAGCTTAAAGTGGTTAAGGAAGAATCTACTCAAGAAGAGAAAAACGAATTTAAGCCAACTCTTAATGATTTTGATGAGTCTCTTTTTGCCCCAATCGATGGAAACGATACGATACCATGGTACGAATCAGATAATATACCTTCATCTTCTTCTGAGACCAGCGGAGCTTCAATCATTAATAAGGATGAACTCATGAATGAATTACGTCCTTTGATTGAAGAAAGTGTAAAGAAAGCAGTGAAAGAATACCTAGACATGTATTTGAAACAATCTGTGGAAAAAGTCACTTGGGAAGTTATTCCGGATCTGGCAGAAAACTTAATTCGCCAAGAACTGAGTAAAATTTCACAACAAATTCTTGGCGAATAAACCGATTTACAATTTTAAATGGAAGGTACTTACTGCAAGTGCCTCATTTAGATTTCCTCTAAAGTGCGCATCTGCAAGCTCTTCTAGTTTATTGTTAAAGTCCTCGGCGAGACCATACTTTCTTTGAACAAGTCGTCTCAAGAGATTAATGTTCCCGTGAGTTTCCTCAACATCTTTTAAGCTGAGTTTTGTCCATAATTTGAGAATGCGGTTTTTAAGTTTTGGCCAATTGTTCATCACTTCTTTTTGATTAAGCATATGAATTCCTCCTGAATTGAGTTGATACGCTTACCGATAAGAAATGCAGAGACGGGGCCAAAAAACGGGAACGTCTTTTAAATAAGTTAGATTGATTTTAGCTTCGTTATGGGGAATACTTCCACAATGGTCTGTTGCTTTTTTACCAGCGTAAAGAGCCGTTATAGAGATGATGAGTTTTTTGCTCATCTTTTAAAAGGGCCTCTCCCCAGTCTCCTAAACCAAGAAAAATTCCCGCGTGTGTTTCATCACCTTCAGTAATGCTAACTTGTCTTTCGTAATGCATGCAACGATTGAGAAAACGCATACGAAGATCATTGGTATTAGCGATTCTGTTTTGAGCGATGTATTCAACAATATCAGCACACCATTCTTTTTTCGAAAATTGAGTTGGAGATTTTTCAAAAATCCCTCCCCAGTCTTGATTCGATTCTAGATTGAGGCCAATCCCTGCAATATTTTTTTGATGAGATTGTTGAACAAGAATGCCACCACATTTTTTTGAACGAGAATCATAAATATCATTTGGCCATTTTAGTTTTAACTCTTCCCCAAAACGCGTAAAAAAATAATCACTAATAATGACTGAAAGCTCAATAGCCGTCCAAGTGACTTTTTCGTGTGGGGTAATGATAAAAGAAAAATAAAGAGAATGAGGAAGTTGTTCCCATTTCTTTTGATTTCTTCCGTGGCCTTGAGTTTGATTCTCACAACTTATAAGAAGTTCTTCTGATTGACCTTGGGCCAATTGTTCTTTGAGATAATCTTGTGTAGAATCACAACTATCTAAATGTATATGTTTCATCAAAAGGCCCTCTCATGTCTGTTATTAAAAGAAATACCCCTAGAACCATCAAGTTTCAACCAAACATCAATCCTTATGCAGCGGGATCTGTTTTAGCTGAGTTTGGAAACACCAAAGTTCATATTACTGCCGCTGTTCAAGAGTCAGTACCACCTTTCTTAAAAGGGAAGGGAGTAGGTTGGGTAACGGCTGAGTACGCTATGCTTCCGAGTTCGACTCACTCGCGAGTTGATCGTGAACGTAAAGGGGCTTCAGGGCGTACACAAGAAATTCAGCGTTTAATTGGCCGTGCCCTTCGTTCAATTATTGATACAAAAAAATTAGGTGAACGCACAATCATGATTGATTGTGATGTGATTGTGGCCGACGGTGGAACAAGAACAACGGCGATCTCAGGCGCTTATCTTGCTCTTGAAATTGCGATCCATAAATTGATGAAAGATGGTCTTGTCAAAGAGAACCCTCTTAAAGACGGTCTTGCTGCTATTTCTGTTGGTATCAATGCTCAAGGTGAAGTGATTGCAGATCTTAATTATGAAGAAGATTCAAGCTGTCATACTGATATGAATATCGTGATGACGACATCAGGAAAATTTGTCGAAGTTCAAGGAACAGCCGAAGGCGAGCCTTTCTCTCTCGAAGAACTCAACAATCTTCTCGTCGCGGCTAAGTCCTCTCTTGAAGTGGTGATGAAAGAGCAACGTAAAGTTCTTGAGACATTAAAATGAATTTAATCTTAGCTTCATCGAATTCACATAAGGCATTAGAGTTCTCTGAACTCTTTGCAGGAGAGCTTCAAGTAACTCCTGCTCCTTCATCAATTGAGGTGGATGAAACTGGAAAAACATTTGAAGAGAATGCCTTTCTTAAGGCCCGAGCTTACTATGAAAAGTTTAAAGTTCCGGCCTTGGCCGATGATTCAGGGCTTGTCATCGAAGAGTGGCCTGAGCTTCTAGGTGTCTATTCTGCGCGTTTTGCTCCTGAGCTCACAACTTACCCGGAGAAGTGCCAAAAACTCCTTCAAATGATCGAAGAGCGTGCTTTAAAAACACGTGGGGCCTACTTCGTCTGCACACTTTGTTTTTATCTTTCTCCATCAGAGGTCTATTTTTTTGAGGGTCGTGTTCATGGAACGATAGGTCATGAACTTAAAGGTGATCATGGTTTTGGCTATGACCCGATTTTTGTCCCAGAGCGCAAAGAGAATGATGGGCTGACTTTAGCTGAACTCCCCGAGTGGAAAAATGAAAACTCTCACCGTGCTCGTGCTGTTCAATCTGCTTTGAGTTTCTTTAAAGAAAGCTATAGACATAAAGCGTGATTTCAATTAAAAATTTAGCTTCCCAAAATGAAAAGTCGGGGTGTAGCGCAGTCTGGTAGCGTATCTGGTTTGGGACCAGGTGGTCGTTGGTTCGAATCCAATCACCCCGACCACTTTTCAAGCAAAATAAAAAATCCAAAACATTTAGTTTCGTTCTTTGCTTTAAATTTTTATTTATTATTTTTATCTCTATTTTAAAAACCTGCTGGGAAAGGAACCAAGGCGGGATGTGTGCGATGTTGGGAGA
>JBMLQL010000026.1:0-3681 GCA_049241565.1 Bacteriovoracaceae bacterium
GGACCTTGGAAAAAAATCTCACCCTACAGGCACCATTTAACTGGGGCAGTTTAAATCAGATTGGTAAATTCATGAATCCAGTTTTTTATCTTCAGTTCGGAATTGTCATCCCTGACTTTTGGAATTAACACTGATCTAATGAGTCTGTTCTGACTTAACTTTAGGAATTAAGGCTTGCTTAGAAATGACATCCAAAATCGTACGGGTTTCAGGATCGGCCAGTAAGCAACTAAGGTATTTAGTCTCCTCATCACATTCCATCTGATTAGTTTCAATTTTTACTGTAAAAACAAGCTTCATATAATATTGAAGAAAGTTGTCCATATTAATTTTAGGCTTGTCTGGAGAGCAAATTTTATCCATCTCGACGAGACGATTCCCAAGAGCTAAAAGCAGTACTTGATACTCCATTTCTGGACTATACTTCGTTTTCGTCCTTTTTGATCTAGCGACCTCTATCTCCTCAGTATCTGCTGTGTCTTCAGAGGGCGTCCCTTTTCCTCCGACCCCAGTCACTACTTGAGCATTGAGGGATGTAAAAAGGGAGAGAAAGACAATACTGGTGATAAACTTTTTCATGAATACCCTATCGGAAAAAACAGTATAGTATTTAATTTATTGCAAGATTTCTGGTTTACGGATTAACCGGCCTAGCCGACCTTACGTTGCTTAATATTTTCAATCACATAGCTATTCTTACGACTACTGATTTTTAGCCCTTTTCTATTTTTTGCCTCATAGACCAAGCGTGCAAGCTTCTGCATATCTCCCTTGTCTCGAGGAGGAAAGCCCCAAATAAGTTCAAATAGATGCCCTTTAGTTATAGTTCCAGGAGAATTTGAAAGAACATGCATAAGTTTATTAATGTGCGAAGAATCAGTGGGAAGAGACAATTCTCTAGGATTTGATTGCTCCAAAATTTTTTGGTGTTTATCAAGGCAAAGAGAAAAAATACACTTTTTTCCTTTGAAATTAAAATTTGGCAAAAAGGTGTTGGGCATTATTTTACTAAGTTTATCCCAGTGTTCCCTGGCCAAATCCAGTTCTCCTTGCTCAAGTGCATCGATAACTTTAAGTTGATGCCATAAAAAAGTTATTTCATATTCCTTTAAATTAGTTAAATAAATTGGACTTTCTAGAACAAGATGATCCAGGAGTTTCTTCATAAAGTTGAAGTTTTCTGAAAGATGAAAACTCCTATGTGATTTCATCTCATCCAATAGCCGGTAACAGTCAGAAAATTTCTCTTGCTTAATGTAAAACATAAATTCGCAAATAAGATGTGCAATCACATCGCTGCTCGGAAGAAGATGTTTTAATGGCGCAAGCATCAATAAGAATTCACTCCCCATCGCAAAATTATCCATTTGCATTTCATAAGTGAATTGGCATCTGAGAAGTCTTGCTTTTTGAACATCAGTCTCTATTGGCAGTTGATTTAATTTTAGCATTATTGAATTCATACTGTTTTCATTCTGAAGATTAAAATAAAGAAAAAACAAATTCGTATAAGCGACAAATAGACACACATCCGCTTCTAATTTTTGAAATTCTTCTGCTGCTAGTAAGAGACTTGTTTCAGCGTCTTTAAAATGGGAAAGGTTATTCAAAGCAAGACCAATAAGAAGCAGCCTTTGAGCGTCAACATAAGGAAGGCCGGTAGCTGGAAGGTCTCTCATCAGGTAATAAGCTTCCTGATTTTGATTTGTCCTGATAAGAAGATATCCTTCGAGAATCTTTTTTTCCGTTCTGGTTAATCTTTTATCAGAAAAAACATCTTTATCACTCTTTGATAAGAGATAAAGTTCAGTGATCACCTTATAAAAAGTTTTCTCATGCATATCTACTTATCGAATATACGAGCATTTAGCTTAAACAATTTTAGAAATTCCTGGTTAATATCCTTACCAGTGGCTCTTTCAACCCTCTAACCACTTAAAATCACGATGGATATTTTTCTTTTTCAACTCACGAAACTCTCATTGATACTTAAAAACAATAACAAAGGAGCTTCTCATGAAATTTGTCATTATCAGCCTCATTGCCATGAGTTCTTTTTCCGCATCGGCGCTATCAGGAAAATGCAGAAACGCTATCTATGGTTCTGCCGCCAATACACTTCTTAATGCCGCTTTACCGGTCAAAGATTCAACAAACTTAAAACTAGAAAGCATAAATAAGCTTATTGGCACAAAAAGCTCTTACATCGTTGGAGTTAGTATCGAGGATGGCCTAACAGCAGATGTAAAAGTTGTTTTACAAAAAAATTGTATCGTAAAAAAATCAACTTTAATTGCGGATTAGTAACATGGAAACAGTGATGACGACTGAGAAAAAAGACTTGATTGACTTACTCCAGAGCAGATTTAATTCAGTCAAGTCCAGAAATTCAAGCTACTCTTACAGAGCACTAGCAAGAGATGTTGGAGTATCACACGCCACACTTCTCAATTGCATCAATTACAAACGGAACTTCAGTCCCGCACTGGCCTATAAGATCTGCAAATACCTCGAACTCAACGAAGCTCAAACTTTACACTACTTAGTCGAAGCTATGTCGAAAGAAATTAGCCTTTGATAGAGCTGGTTAACCGTTTAACCAGAAATTTTACATAGGACAGAAGTGAGATTTTCTAATTCTTGCTTTCGTTTGATAGAAGGATGACATGAAAACAAAATCGTTAAGTTTTATTTTACTAATCTCTTCCATTCTACAATTAAATGCTTTTTCAGCTGAATATCGAGAGATCGTTTATGACTGCAATTGTATTATTGGAAAAAAAGAATGCTTAGCTGACATTCCAGAATCTACACCTGCTGAGTATGCAAAATTAGTAATCTATCTTAAGGGTGGCAATGAGTATGAGTGGAATTTCTGGAATTGGAACTATCGAGATATTGGAGAAATAGACAAAAACTATCGCGGAGAAGATCCGAGCTACAAAAGTCATGTTAAATTAATGGAGAATTGGAGACTAGGGCAAGATTTCAGATCTATTGTTTATTTACCAAAAAAAATGCTAAACGGATCGCCAACAGGTTATGCGATCTATACACTTCCGGAAGAGAAAGTAACTATGAATTGTATAAAAAGACCTCCCTTTTAATTTAATAAACTAAAGAAGCATTCCCAACACTAAATGTCAGGAATGCGATGAAATGATGCTAGTAAGCAAGACCACCCAAACTATCTTTTTTTAGAATTTTAAAGAGCAGATCACTTTCACTAATTTTTCTTTTTGCAATTTTTTTACTTGTTTCAAAGGTTAACTTTTTAAAAAGTGTATCTTCCATTTTTTTTGCAACACTGAGTGAATAATCAATACTTCCAATTTCTGAAGGTTTAAGTTCATTTGTAGCAGAAAGCAATCTCGCCACTCCTAACACTCCTAAGAAATCAAGGATATCAGCATCTCTAAAGGCAAGGGCAAGATCACTTTCAGGACGAGGTTGATGGTAGACATGGCCAATAATAACCTCATTCACAGACGCGATTTTTTCTTCAGGGAATCCAAAAGATCTTAATAATTTCTCCGCAAGTTGTGCAGAACGAACCCCATGGTCAACCCCAGAAATTTCAAATTTTGCAAGACCTCCAAGATCATGTAAAAAAGATGCTGCTAAAAGAATATCTTCATCTATCTGGAGTCCCTCGGATTCAGCTAGTTTTATCGTATTATG
>JBMLQL010000027.1:0-39473 GCA_049241565.1 Bacteriovoracaceae bacterium
GACCTGGTGAATTACAAACTTTATTTTTCGTGGTGAATTAGGCCTTTATTCGCCATTTCTGGCAATGACTTTGTTTTTCATGTGGAAGGAAGACCAATTAACTACTGCACTGTCCAGCTAAATTATCGTGAAGCACAAAGAAAAAAAAGTGGAATTCCTTTTACGGGAACACATATTCTGCGTCACGGGATGGCAAAGCTGGCACGGAAGGTGGGTGGTGGACTTGATGCCGTCTTGGCCATGACCGGACACAAAGACTTAAAGCTCGCTGATCACTACTCAAAGTCCAATGAGGACGATCAGAGGCACTTTTCTGAGATGATTATGGAGCATATCCGTAGTGAAATTTCTGAGGGAAGTAAAAACCATGCCAGCTTTGAGAACATCATTAGCCTTCAAAAATATCGAAAAGCTTAGATTTCGTTTCACGAAAGCTGGCATAGGCTGGCATTTCAAAAATTTATGCTAGAATGAACTAGATATTTTAACAGGTTAAGTATGTTATGCCCGAACTCCCCGATGAGTATTCGGACATCAAAAAACAATCGGCATTTCAAGCGTTTAAGATCGAAAATTAATCTCAAGTGGATTTCGTCATTTCACCATATTTAATTTGGTTTCATTTTGATTCACAGCTCATGCATGCTAAGTCGGAATAGATGCAGAAAGAAACAACAAAAAAGATAAAATTAAAAAATATTAACTAATGCCATTCTAATTTTTTTACAATCGGCAGAAGAACAAATTACTTATGAAAAAAACACATTTAACCTGATTCAAATTTTCGGAATAAAGCACTAGCTATTTTAAAGAATGCATCTCTAGTCTTACTCAAAATTTTACCTTTAGACGAGAACATGACGGGTATAAAGGTAAACGAAACCTTAAAATAATCCAGAAAGTTGGATTATAATGACCATCACTCCCCTGAATATTTTTGAAGATACAAAAAAACAAAACCTTCCAAATCAAGTACTCCGCTGGGGAATACCCTTCTGTTCGAGTCAGGATACCGAAAAATCTCAAGGCTATCTATATAGTGCCGATAACTTTTTATGAAATTTCTTTTTCTTTGTATCCTATTTCAATCATCTTTAGCCCTTGCTACAACCTATGCAGTAAGAGACGGAAATAAGTCTTATGTCTTTATCAAGAATAAAAATGAATATATTCTGCGATCACAAGAATTTGATCTAAGCATATCAAATTGTTCGTCAGAATCATTGAAAAAATTTGATAGCGATCTGTTGAAAACTACCAAAGAATTAAATTTCAAAAAAACCAACTCCTCACTATATATAAAAAAAGACGATAAAATTTTATATGCACCAGTAAAAAGCGAAGCCTTTCAATTCTTTCGTGATCTACCCATCAATTTCATAAAACTGAAAACTTTGAGTGAAATTACATGCAAAAAATAGTTTTCTTGTTTTTTTTAACATCATTCAGCGCATACACTCAAGATGTTGAGAAAATAATCAACAAACTAGAGCAAGTAAATCTCAACCTTAATAATCTTGGACAATCAAATCAAAGTTGTAACGACCCAAGAAAATTACTAATAGAGCCACAGTCAAAAATAGCATCTTGTGCCCAAGAAATTTGTGGTCCACCATCGCAAGTTCCCTCTTCAACTTTAACTGATCAGAACTTCAAAAGAGAGATACTTGGAAGCACTGAAATCGATCATAACTCAGAGCTAGAGCAACTCAAGAAAGACCTACGTGAATATTTAAACAATTACGAGGCCGCGAGAGAAGAACTCAAAAAGCTTTATGTAAATGGAAAGATTCAAGCTAATACAAAAAACTGGGCAGATTATCGATGGGCGCAGGCTGCATCTCAAGCTTATAAAAAGTTTATAACCTTTGTACCTCAAACCGATATATTAGGCAGAAAAGATATAAACATCCTTTATAATATCCCAAAAGGTAGTTCGCCCGATTTTATTAGTGGAATAAAGTCTTGGGCCAACGATGAAAAACAAAAAATATTATCAGACCCTGCCGAACAGCTAAATATAGGTTTAATTGATCCTTCCGAAGCAGAAGAAATTCTAGCAAGTGAATTTTCTAAATACCGAAGCCCCACAGAAAACTCATCTGAAGATTACCGTAATGAATGGACACGTCTGAAAAGCCAATTAGATTCATCCTCTGCTCAGAATAAGAATCAATACTACTTGCTCTTAGGAATAAACTCACTAGCACGATTTAGTGAAAGTGGAGTTCCCAAAAAAGAATTAAAAGAATATTGCAGGGATCAAGTCTGCAGAAAAGGTGTCTTAAGTTATATAAACGAAATAGAATTGAATTCACTATTGTCTTCTATTGCATCAGGGGTTCATATAAACGAAGTGGACATTAACGCAGCAGCTGAAAAATGCTACAGCAATAACCTCTATAAGAAATATCTCAATAATCGTTCAAAGCCAATGATTGATGACTTTCCTCGAATTTTAGATAACTTTATTTCTACTGGATTAAATGGTTTCTCAACTTCATGTAGAGAACAATTTAGTAAACATGCTAAAGAAAATATTAAGATTCATTTTGACTTGAGCAGAGAAACTGTAAGGCCACTTCCCGAATTATTGAAACACATTAGCTCCACATTTAATCATGAAGAATTAGTAAACTATAGAGATATTAACATTTTAGAAACCTTTCCAGGATGCGGAGAAACTCTCCCGGGGGGTAATTCGTATAGTAACTCTTCAATAGCTCTTTCACCCTTCACCTGTAAATATCTTCCGTATGGTGAAGGTGTCCTATCGCACGAATTGGGTCATGCATTTAGTGATGCAATTAAAAAGGGTATTCTTAGCAAGGAATGCATTGAGCCACTAAAAGAGTTAAGAAGTTGTGTCAAAAAACAATTTATTACTGAAGGCTTAAAGCTTGAAAGCGAATACCCTAAAATGTTTGATGATGATGAATGGAAGACCGAAGAAGACACAGCAGACATATTTGCCTTCAGAGCAACATCGAATAATGTGCAATTCAAATGTGCTCTACTTTCCCAGAGCGAGGATCGCATGAGTTATGTTTTTAGCACTTCATATAACCCGAGTGAGTCACATAGCCCAGCAATGGTTAGAGTTGTAAGAGAAGCACTTTATCGTGGTAAGGTAATCTCGTCAGATTGCAGAGAAGCTATGAAAGAAGAGTATCCTAATTATAAACTCGATGTTTGCTCAAATCGATAGTCACTGCTTAATTAGTAGCCGAGTCTTCCGGGGTCAAATCAAACGGAGGATCTTTAGATTACCCTACGGCCTGAGCAAGAACTCTTTCTGATTTCTCACTCACTGCAAGTGGCATCGTTCCCTTGCCTTCAACCATGATCACATCATAGTCAAAAGCAAGCTCAGGGCGAAGAGCTTTTCTTCCAACTTCTTCTTGAATGAGCTTAATAAAGCCATGAGACTCGAGTGATCTGCAATCAGCAAGAACATGTTGAGGTTTTCTATTTAAAAGACTAGCAAGCTCATAAACAGAGCCAGGCCTAAGTTTTGAAATAGCACTTAGGATGTTCGTCTTATTTGATGTCATGAATGATCTGTAAGTATCAAGAGAGTCAAAATTAATTGAATCAGTTGAGTCAACAAGACTGGTTTTAGATTCAATCGCCTTATTGATATCTTTGAATAGATCATCCATCTCTTGAAAATGAATGGTTAGTTTTTTTAAGCTCATTTTAAAATCTCCCGGCATTTAGCTTGAAAAATACTCCAAGCTTCATTCCAATCATCAAGGTGAAGAGACTCTCTGTAATCATGATCCTCTGGAAGCTTATCGTGAGAGTGAAATCCAAAAGGCTTGTGGTTATCAATTAAAACTACAAGTTCTGTTTCACCCTCATCGTTTATGTCCAAACGAATCAGTTTAAAGACGGCCTTCACGCCTTCAGGGTATTTATCCGTATCTTCATGGTCTTCGATTGAAACATCAATTTTGTACCTGAAACCATCTTTACCAGTCGTTATCGAAGACTTCTTGATTGGGTTCACCCTACCTCCATCATAACACTTTTCGGATATATCCGCAAAACCTATAACTAAGCCTAGTTGTTATGACTAATTCTAGTCATAACTAATTGAATTTACAATTTAAAAACAAGTAATATTTACAATAATTCCTATTGAGAAGGCCAGAAATTAGGCTTTTTCAACTTTATTTGCCCACCTCGTAAGTACCTGTTTTTCTGAGATAATCATATTTTATTGGAATTCTTTCGTGATGTTTTTGGATTTCTTGGCACTGGTAAAACTGAGGAACAAGAAACAGAGATTTTTATGAGTATGAACAAAGAATTATTAGAGGCCATACAACGAAACCAGAGATGGATCGAAAAGAAGTGCCGCATCTGTGAGAAGGATCAATCTAAATGCGAAGAACTCATAGGCGACATCCTTCTAAACCTCTACTCCTCAAACGATAATTTTACAAAAAAAGATTCAGTCAATGCTGATGCATGGGTGAAGCGAATTGCAACGAACGTGACAGCTTCCCATATTGAAAAAGAGATGGCGGAAAAAAGAATTTTCGATAAGAAGGCTAAAGGCATAGATATTCATCATATAGAAAAACCAAATGCCAATCATGACCTCAGTGTTGTCATGGATCATATCAACACAAAACTAAATCCCAAAGATCGAGAGATCATGAGTCTCTATCTGATGCAAGAGAGCCAAGCAGTCATCTCTGAAATCATAGGTCTTGAAGTCGGTACCATCGCTAATCGAATTACTATCATAAAAAAAGAATTGAATGCTTTATTCAATCAGGAGCCAGTATGAATAAAAATATTGATCAATTATTAGGAGACCTTGATAGCTATCTTAAACTTAACCATGAGTCCTCTCCAATTGATGTGGAAAAAATAGCTCTCGAACACAAGAACAAAAAGCTTCGAGAAATAAGAGGCAACTCACATCAACTCAAGGCACTCTTCTTTGCTGGTATAGCTATACTAGGACTTGATCCAAGGATTGAAACTTTCATCAATATGAGTGTTGTTGCACTTGCTGTTGCAATCTTGCTCTGGCTTCACAGAAAGACAAAAAAAGATATAGCCCAAATTAATGTGGCCATGAGCTTTAATGATTTTCATGAGCAAAGAAAAAAAGTCGCGAGCGGACTTCTTAAGCTCTATAGAAGTGTAAGAATTGTGATGTATGCCGTTTTGTTTATGATCACTGGAGCTAATATTTACTTTTATCTCAACAATCCTGATGTCCTAAGTTTTATCGTTTATTTGGGAGCAACTCTTCTTGGAGCCTTTCTTATCATTAGAAACATGGAAAGCGTCATCCAGGAATATAAGCTCACAATCCAATCTTAAAAGTTAATTTAAATTGAGGCCATGAGGCCAAGGAGTTTTTATGTCCAAAAACAATAACAAAGCCAAAAGCTCGGAATTAGATATTGTCTCTCCCATTGTTGAGACCTTAACGCCGATTGTAGAAGAAGGCATGAAACTCCTGGCCTCTCTCATTCAGTTTTTGATGAAAAAATTATTTCAATATATAGAGGTTCGCTTTTTTAATCGCTACCAAGTAGCACCCATAAAAGCAAAATCGCTGAAATCCAAAAAGACGAGCGACTTAAGCAACACCCTAGGCTTCTCAGTAAACCATGGCACACCTTTTAAGGCATCTGATCTTAATACCAGAAGACACACTGCTATCATTGGGTCTACTGGCTCAGGGAAAACCGTCGGCACCTATTTACTGATTGAGCATGCTCTCAAAAAAGGCATGCCTGTTATTTATTTTGATCCAAAGGCCAGCACTGAAAACATCAATATCTTTAAACGTATTTGTGAAGCGAATAACAAAAAACTCTATATCTTCTCTGATATTGAAGGGCATAAGACTTCTTTTAATCCTCTCATAGGCGGAAATTTGGGAGATATCAGTGATAAAATCATTAACGCCCTTGAGTGGTCTGAACCCTTTTATAAAAATGAATCAATTGAAGCGCTTGATGATGTTCTAGGTGCTCTGTCATATTCCAATACCACCATTACACTTGAAGCTATCGCTCAGGAATTAAAGAAGCACAAGAACTTTAAAAATATCAAAGGTCTCTATAATCAGCTCTCAAAAGTTGTGACTTCTGAGTATGGAAGCTTACTTAATTCAAAATCTAAGGACACGCTGAGTTTTAATCGCCTTCGAGTTGAACAAGCTTGCCTTTATATTGGTATATCAGCGATGGGGCATAGTTCAAGTGGAAGTATCTTAAATAAAATGTTCTTCGGAGGTCTTCTTACTCACGCCAAAGAATCATTAATTGGTAAAGTCCAAGGATTAAATAATCCGCAAGAGAAACCCATTTCTATTTTCTTTGATGAGCTCTCAAGCACAATCCATGAAGGCTTCATTGATCTTCAAAACAAGTGCCGCCAAGCTGGTATGGAAATTACTTATGCCACTCAAGGGCCATCAGATATTGATCGCATCAGCCCCACTCTCACTTCTCAGATTTTTGAAAATACCAATAACCTTTTTATTTTTAATCAAATCGTCCCCGCCCATACTGAATTCTTTGCCCGAATGTTTGGAACCATCAACTCGGAGAAAAAGACTCACGTTATAGATAATGACCAAAGACAAAGCATGGGAACAGTCAGAGAGGTAGAAGAATTTCTCGTTCACAGTAACATCTTAAGAAACTTAAGAGTCGGTCAATGTGTCTTTCTCCAACGAGAACCAAAACGAATTGATCTCCTCAATGTTCGGTATTGGAAGGCCCCCAAAAATATTTATCTATCTCAAGTAGCTGGCAATGAAGCCTCAAGTATTTTCAACTAAAGGAGGATTAAAAATGAATTATCTTGAAAAAATTGCCCCAAGCTATTTTGAAATATTAACCCCACTCAAAAAATGGAGGATACTAAGTGTAAAGGATTTAAAAGACCAAGCAGAGTATCAAAAAAGCGCCTCTTCCTTTTATAAAGTTATCGCTAAGCTTGAAAAAAATCGCTTAATTGATAGTTTTATCAATAGTTGGAGTAATGAAAAATTCATCTATCTTCTACCAGAAGCTTTAAAGGTCATAGGAGATGAAAAAACATTACTACCGGTGAATCTGGATCAGCGTTTTCATGATGCTATTGCCACAAGGATTGCCCTTTTATTTAAGAGCATACCTTTTGTAACAGACATTTACCTAGATCAAGAAATCCCAAGGATTTATCCCTTAATGGAGAAGACTCCCGATATTTTAATCGAAGGAGTACAAACAAAACCCTTTAAGCTTGCTGTAGAAATTGAACTGACTCAGAAAAATAAAACCAGGGTTCAGGAAATTTTCAAATGTCATGATGACTCTAAAATTATTAATAACGTCATCTACATTACAGACAAGCCCAGTGTGTTTAATGCCTATACTCGCTACTTAAATGAACTCCAAGATGAAATAAATAAGGATCGCTTCATTTTTGTTTTAGAGAAAGAGTTAAACACTAAGACATTCAATATCCTAAGTTCAAAGGCCTTGTACCGAGGACGAGAAACGAAATTAAAAGAGCTACTGGAAATATAATGCCCATCCAAAGCTTGGGTAAAACTAGGGTAATGCACTCTAGGCATCTCAAAAATGAATGGGCAATGAGTTGAAATTTAACACGAAATGCGGCCCTTATTCCTGACCTCCCCCTCTCTACGTAGTATTCGAGCAGGAGGTCAGGAAGCGGGCCTATAACGCGCAAAAAAAGGAAGAAGTATGAACAAGATAAAAGGTCTAAAAGTAAAACAAGATATAACTCTAGATGGGCATTTTGAAAAAGCGATTTGTGGTGTCGAAATTTATGAAACAGAGTGTGGTAAGTCGGAAGTCGTTGTTTGTAAACCCAAACAAGCAAACTACAAAGGAATCTCCACCACAAATTATTTTGAAAATTTTGCTAGCAAAATTAAACGACAATATTTAAGCGAAAAGAATCATGAAAAAATAAAATGGTTTGATCGCTTTCATTTTGATCTTCCAGATACTGCGCCAATTGAGCGAGAAGTCACAATGGATTTTGATGGATGGTCTTACTCAAATGCCTCTTGGGCGGGAACAAATGCCCATGAATAAGATGGATTATCTAAACCCTAAGGAGCTGGCAGAGAGGATTAATGTGCCAGTGAATACCATTTATTTTTGGATCTCCCGTGAAGAAATTCCTTTCACTAAGATGGGAAAGCATATTCGCTTTTCACTTCCTGAAGTTATGGAATTTTTCAAACAAAAGACCCAAGAAAACTCAAGGACAAAGGAGAAAAATGGCCGACAAACGTCATTACAAATGCCAGAATTTAAGCTATGATGGGCACTCTGACAGAGGTTCTTCGTCAGAGTTGCTCTTTGACAAGTTAATATGGGGAATTGACGAGGTCTGCACCTTTACTCGTTATGCCAGAGGGACGGTTTATAACCTCGTGAGCGAGGGAGAGATACCAGTTCGAAGGCGTGGCAGAAAAGGGAGATTAGTATTCGTTCCAAACGAGGTTATTGCCTGGTTTAAAGGAGAATGAATATGAGCAGATCAGAGAATTACAAAAAGATTAGAAACACGACTGGTATTTACCAAAACAAAAAGAACGGCCAGTACATGGTGGAAAAAAGAGTCAGAGGGCTTTTGCATACAAGAACCTTCTCCACTCTTTATGAGGCCAAGCAGTGGCAAAAATTCTTCGACGGTGAAAAGATTGTTTACCCAGAAGAAGCTCTTGATGAAAAAAGTAACTACTCAACTCTAAGGGAAGTATGGGAGGTGATGCAAAAAAAGCATTTTCCAAGCCTTGCTACTTCCACGAGATCGGTCTGGACAAGGCGCTATGAACTCTTAAAGGGTCTGGAGCACTTGCCTATGGATCGCATCAGTCCCTCCCGGATTACGGAGTGGGTGATTGAAAGAGTGAGTTACTATTCATCTGAGGAGTACCAAGGATCAGGCAGAGGACGAGCCGGAAGATGCAATCTCAATACTGAGCTTAATATGTTTGTGACTATTTTTAATTGGTACAAACAAAGCGAGGATTTTGAAAAAGAGGCCGTTGCTCTTACCTGTCCGGTTAAAACTAAACATCGCAAGATGGGTTTTATCAAGCCTCTACCTGATAAGATTAAGCAGATTAATCTTCAAGATGCTTTTTTGTTTTTTGATTTTTTGCGGCCTCTCTATCAAGATTTGGCGAAGATGCAGTTTTTCTGCGCTGGCCGTATTGGTGAGATCGCGGGTCTTCAATGGACAAACATTGATTTAAGAAATCGCCGGATGCTGGTTAAAGATACTTGCGTCTGGGATACAACAAATAAAATGTTTGTAGAGTTGAAACCTTTTCCAAAAAATCGAGAAGCACGAGCGGTGTATATCACCGATGAAATCTTGGAGATACTTAATCGCCGTGAGGCCTTTCGCTTGTCGGGGAATAATTTTGTGTTTCATGTAGAAGGAGCGCCACTTAATTACTGCACTATTCAGATTAATTATCGAGAGGCGCAGAGAAAAAGTGGAATCCCTTATACGGGAACTCATATCCTCAGACATGGAATGGCCAAACTGGCCCGTAAGGTGGGAGGCGGATTAGATGCAGTGCTAGCGATGACGGGACACAAGGATTTAAAACTTGCTGACCACTATTCAAAAAGCAATGAGGATGATCAAAAGGACTTTTCGCAGCTAATTATGAAGCATATTCGAGAGGAACTTAGGCCAAAACCTGAAGAAGAAAATCTAAGTAATGTATTCCGACTGAAGCTTATCAAAACCAGCTAAATTTGATAAAACAGTCGGAATGCAGTCGGAAAAAGTCGGAATGGGCCCGAAAGGGCCCATTTCTTATTAGTAAAATTAGTAGGTTAATAACAATGCCCGAACTACCCGAAGTCGAAACCATTCGCTCCCAACTCTCCCACTATCTTCCTTTGAAGATAGAATCTGTAGCGACGACGCCGGAGCTCGCGAAAAATATTCTTCACACGAAGCTTGATCTTAAAAACAAATCAATCGTCTCCATTGCTCGCAAAGGCAAGATGCTGGACTTTATTTTCTCCGATGGCTCTCACCTACTCTCGCATCTTGGGATGACGGGAACATGGCTTATTGGAGAAAAAATTCCAGCGGGTAAACACACTCATTTGGTCTTAAACTGCGGCCCAATAACTTTGGCCTATGATGATCCTCGCCGCTTTGGTCATATGTATTATTATAATGAAGCCGAGGCCAAGCTGAAGCTTGCTGAGCTCGGTCTTGATTTGACTGACCCAAACTTTACCATTGAGTATTTAACTCACGCTCTTAAACGCTACCCTGATCGAGCGCTTAAGGTCACTCTATTAGATCAAAAACTCTTTGCGGGATCAGGGAATTATATCGCCAATGAAATTTGTGCTCGTGCTGGCATTAGGCCCACAAGAGTTTGCTCAAAAATTAAAAAAGAAGAATTTCCTAAAATTTTTCAAGCGATCAAAGATGTTCTTGCCCCGGCCATTGCCTCTGGAGGAACAACTTTTCAAGGCGGCTACCGCGATTCCACAGGTGAGAGGGGAATGGGTGTTCAGCATCTCGTTGTCTTCTATCAGAAGACCTGTCAGCTCTGTGGAGTGACTCCGGTGAAAAAAATAATTCTGGCCCAACGAGGAACTTATTATTGTCCTAAGTGCCAGCTCTAGGTTCTAGAAACTAAGGTTTTGAGTAAGGATTGATCCCCGTCTGATCAATATACTGCTCATCAAGTAGTTTTCTCATAGCAATAACTCCCTTTATCTCCATTTCGCCATACTCAACAATATCTGTGTCTGAGATTCCCGGCAAAGTTCTCACTCCATTTTCAAAGCAGTCCATTCGAGGTTTTATATTTTCTTTTAACGCTGGAATATTTTTCGTTAGGGACTCTTTCATCGCCGCAAATCGGAGACGTTCATCAGATGATTTAAATTTTTGAACGCCTAATTGATCTTTAGAGTTATCTAATGAAGGCGGAGTATAATAGTAGCTTTCACTCACCGCTTTTTGAGGATTCATGCCACCAGCAATCGCCTTTTGAGCGTTAACCGTAGGCATGAGAGAGCATGTACTCAAATCAATCACTAAAATTGATGGCCCCATATCACCATACTCATCCATAATTAATTTACTAGACTTTGGTTTATGTGAACCTATTATTGTTCTGGTATGAAAAACTTGAAAATTATCATGAATAAAATAATTACAAGGATCAGCAATCGATTTAAATGTGCTTAGGCATGCCATGTGATTAGTATCACAAAGATGAGTTTTGTGAGCTATAAGAGCATATTTTTTCTCGCGACCTTCATTTTTATTCTTTTTCTTCGCTTCTTCACAGACATCTTTTACTTGATACAAATTTTCATCAAGTAACTGTGGAACTTTATAATAAGAGCGCCACTTTTCGTTTCTCGGTCCCTCAGAAATATAAGTGAGAAGAGATGACTTCGCTTTCTCTTCACAGGATAATCCATCATCCACTGAGCTCATGGGTAATAGCTCACTCATCAATGGAGCCACATGATGAAAACCTGTTGACCAGTCAAAGGCCATGGCACCTTGAGTAGACATAAAGATTATGATTAAAAGTCTAAAAAAGGTCATCACTCGCTCATCTCCTCACGCCAACGTGTTTCGATAAGAACACTCATTTTTTCAAGTTCATCTGACCTGAGAGATGAGAAATTTGTTTTACTCTTGGCATGTAATGTCCCTAGAGTATAGGCCTCATGAAGTCCCACTTCTCTCACTCCTAATGAGTCTAGATCATCCAAGGCCACACCTTCATTTCCATTCCAAAGTGGACGGCGAAGATAGGGAACTCCGTTAAGTAGAACGGCAAAATAATGTGTGCGGTATTCCAGTCCCCAAAACTTTTCAATTCCCGATTGAAGAAATGAAAGTCGCGTAGGGGCCGCTTGATTATAATAGGGAGAAGGCTTGGCCAGTGGTTTAAGCTCCAAAGTTTGAAGTTCTCCTCTTCCATCTACCGCTTGAAAAACAAATCGTGAAAGACCTGCTGATCCACCTGATTCTTTTGTTCTCATACAAGCGAAAACATACCTATGTCCAAGACCTTGCAAATAACTATCAAGAGTTTGCCTTTCTTTCACTGTCAGATTTGAATACTCACCCTCACATTTCTTATCTTCAAATAATTTTTTATTTTTCTTTGAGAGTTCAACTCCATTTTTTAGAGATTTCTTTTCAAGTTTTTTCAAACTCTCTGGCAAGGATCTCTTCGCTCCTTTAAGTCCCTCAATATAGGCCTCGTGCCATTCAGAAACACTCACTGAAGGATCAATGATTTTATGTCCAACTAAAAGTCTCAATGTATCACTTAAAAGATGACAGTCACTCACATCATCTAGATCATTTAAACCAAACAAGGTGGATTTTTTCTCAGGCAAATATAAGAAACCAAAATTTTCAAAATGAGCATCCCCAGCACAAAGACCTTTAATATTTAAAAATTTCTTCGACTTGAACTGGGTATTTAAACGATCATAAAGCTCGTAATAATACGGCGGAAACGAGCGCCATTTCATGAGTGGTGAATCTGCATTTTTAAAACGCTGAATAATAAAGTTCTCTGATTGATCTGGATAAAGCTTTTTAAGTCGGGCCAGGGTCTCTGGATGAATTTGAAGTGAATCTGGAGAGCGCTCTGTTTGTGATGAGCAGGAAGCGAGTAACAAAAGAAGACCAAAAACTAGAAATTTCATACTCATTACCCTTATGGTTTTACTTTAAAAAGTATAACCCAAGGGTGAGTTTTGACGAAGCTCTGGAAACTAATTCCAGAGCCCTCAAGTCAGCTATTTGCGATCAAGGATCACCATGGTGTAGTCATGGTCATTTTGATCATTCTTACTAATCTCTGTTTCAGACACTCGCTTCCAATTCTTTAAGCTAAGTGCAGGAAAAAACACATCTCCATCCTTCACCTGGGTCTTCACCTCGGTGAGGTAAATACGATCCACTAACGAGAGAGCATATTTATAAATGGCCGCCCCTCCAATAATAAAAAGCTCTTTTTCACCTTGGCGCTCGGCAAATTTTATCGCGCGAAAAATGGAGTTAAACCACAACACACTTTCCGTGGCCGCCAGAGGATTTGATGAGACCACCAAATTCATACGTCCCGGAAGAGGTTTGCCGATAGACTCATAAGTCTTTCGTCCCATAATCAAGTGATGGCCCATCGTGATTTTTTTAAAATTTAAAAGATCATCACGCAAATGCCACGGCAATTGATTATTTTTCCCGATCACACCATTTTCATCTTTCGCTACGATGAGTGAAACTCTCATTTTATACCGCCACTGGTGCTTTAATATGTGGATGGGCCTGATAGTTTACAAGTTCAAAGTCTTCATACTTGAAGGCAAAGATATCTTTCACATCAGGATTAATTTTTAACTGAGGAAGAGCATAAGGCTGTCTTTCAAGTTGAAGTTTTGTTTGCTCAAGATGATTTGTATAAAGATGAGCATCACCAAAAGTGTGAACAAAGTCCCCCAATTCAAGATGACAAACTTGGGCCACCATCATCGTGAGTAAGGCGTAAGAGGCAATATTAAACGGCACTCCTAAAAAGATATCCGCTGAGCGCTGATATAACTGACAAGAGAGCTTATTATTAGCGACATAAAACTGAAACATGGTGTGACAAGGAGGAAGGGCCATCTTATCAACATCGGCCACATTCCATGCATTCACAATCAAGCGACGAGAGTCTGGATTTTTTTTAATCATCTCAATCAAATTTGAAATTTGATCGACCGTTCTTCCATCGGCCGTCTTCCAGCTTCTCCACTGAACACCATAAACCGGACCAAGGTTTCCATTTTCATCGGCCCATTCATTCCAAATAGAGACGCCATTATCTTTGAGATACTGAATATTAGAATCCCCTTTCAAGAACCAAAGAAGTTCATGAATGATAGATTTCATATGACATTTTTTTGTAGTGACCAGAGGAAATCCCTCGGCAAGATTAAAGCGCATCTGATGACCAAAAACAGAAAGTGTTCCTGTTCCTGTGCGGTCTTCTTTGTGAACGCCTTCAGCTAGAACTCGTTTCATGAGATCGTGATACTGCTTCATTTGTCTCTCCTTGAGTGTGTGCTCTCAAGGATAGGTTAACAAAGATATTTGAAGCTGTTAAGGAAAGAACTGTGCAGGAGCTGAATTTGTGAATGTCAAAACTCCGGCAGTATCATTGACTAAACTACTTGTAAGAACACCTGAATTTGTAAAGAAGTCGGCAAAGTCTGTTCCTGGAGCTCCAGCAAGTGCACAATCTCCACCAGGAAAGCAAACAGCTCCTGGAGTGGCTTGATATTTATAGGTCCCACCTCCGGAATAATAGCTCATAACTTGGTTTGAAGCTGCTGAATGGGCCCCAAAAAAAGACACAATAGAAGAAAAATCTGAGTTCGTACTCGTCATCACACCGCGCTGATGTTTATTCTCTGAGTACATGTCAAAACGAAATGTGTTGGTAGAGAGATCTTGGGCCAGAAAAAGGCCGGTAAAATTATTATGAGAGTTCCCTGCTGAAACATAGGTCCCAATAGAAACTTTTATCCCTTTTTCTTGACCATTTTCACGGAGATAAACATACATCCTCTTACCCGAATAAGATGCATTCATCCCTGACGATGGAAGATCGATTGTAATTTTAAAATCCCAATTTCCTGAGATAGATTGCTCAATGACCTGAATAGCAAATGATCCAGCTGAACCGAGAGAAATTCCGCTCAAGCAAGAGTCAGTCGCACTAATAGTGATATTATGGGTCGTTGCAGAATTAGCGTAATTAAATGTGACTTGATCTTCGATAGCACAAAGAAGTCCTGAATAAACGGACATGATTCCCTGTAGAGTTTGAAAATTTTTAGAATCAGTTTTCAGAGCACAGGGGAAAGCATCAACATAGTAATTTCCTGTTCCAAAGGCCACTGAAGGAAGACCAGTAGCCCCACAAGATGAGGTGATGAAGGCTTGGGCATCTAGTGCCTCACCCAAATTTTTTATGGCAGTTTTCGATGCTTCCATAAACTGAGTGGTCTTCGAATTCGAATCACTTACTTTTTTTCCAGCCGCATCCCCACACGAAGTCGATAAGACCGACAATGCTAAAAGCGCCAAAAAAGTGACATATGAATTCTTCATAAAACCCTCATCATTGATTGTGCATTAGAGCGAATTAATCTGTCCAGAGACTTGCGCACCTCATTCTCCTAAGAATAGAATTTACTGATTAACTATGTAAAAAAGTGAGTAATTGTATGTCTCGTGTACAGACCGGACTTGATCGCCTTTTAAATGAGCCTGATTTACAAAAAAAATACCCTGGAAAAATTGGTTATCTCTGCCATAGCGCCTCGGTGACAGCAGATTTGGAGCACGGTCTGATTGCCATGAAGCGAGTTTTTGGTGATCGTTTGATCAAAGTTTTTGGGCCACAACACGGTTTTGTGACTGATGTTCAAGACAATATGGTGGAGTCAGATCACTACACTCATCCCTATTTTAATCTTCCGGTTTATTCTCTTTATTCAGAGACTCGAATTCCTACGGATTCTATGCTGGAAGGGCTTAATCATATTTTTGTAGATCTCCAAGATGTAGGGACTCGTATTTACACTTATATTTATACGATGACTCTTCTCCAAGAAGCATGTCAGAAGAAAGGTATTCAAGTGGTGATTCTTGATCGCCCAAATCCGATTGATGCCAATACTCTTGAAGGAAATATTCTTGAGATGGAATACGCCTCATTCGTAGGTCGTCATGAGCTTCCTGTTCGTCACGCACTTACGATGGCCGAAGTGGCCCTCATGAATAAGAAGTTTTGGAATGCAAAAGATTCTGATCTCTCCATCATTGAAATGAAAAATTATAAACGCTCCATGAGTTTTGAAGACACTGGTCTTCCATGGGTCATGCCTTCACCCAATCTTCCCACTATTGAAGCAGCATACACTTTTGTGGGAACTGTTCTTTTTGAAGGAACAAATATTTCAGAAGGAAGAGGGACAACTCGCTCGCTTGAAATTATTGGACATCCAAAGATTGAACCCTTTAGCTTTCATGATCATTTGAAAAAAGTGTTTAAAGAAGTAGAACTGACTGGTTTTGTCCTGCGCCCTGCTCTTTTCTTACCTACATTCCAAAAACATAAAGGCACTCCCTGCGGTGGTTATCAGATTCATGTTACTGATCGCAAAACTTTTGAACCTTGGAGACTTTGTCAGTATCTGTGTAAAGAATTTTATCATCACCTGGGTGCAGACTTTAAATGGAAAGAGCCCCCTTATGAGTACGAATTCCACAAATCTCCAGTTGATCTTGTGAATGGCACAGATAAGTTACGTCATTGGGTTGAAAACAATGGCCCTGAGTCTGAGTATAGGGCCATCATGACACCAAATCAGGAAAAGTTTAAATCAAGAAGACAGGAAATCTTGATTTACGAGAACTAATAATTTTGGTCATATAAAAAGAATTTATTATAAAGCAAAGGAGCTTTAATGCTGCAAACTATTGAGCAGATTACCGGAGAGTTCGTAGGACTTGTTTGGGGTGTTCCCCTCGTAGTCCTTCTTGTAGGCTCAGGGATTTTCTTTACTATCTATTTTGGATTTCCTCAATTGCGCTTTTTTAAGCACTCTATTGAGATCATCATGGGAAAATTTGATAAGCCAGAAGATAAAGGTGAGATCTCTCACTTTCAAGCTCTCTGTGCGGCCCTCTCTGCAACAGTAGGTCTTGGAAATATCGCAGGGGTGGCCGTTGCTGTCTCTCTCGGTGGTCCAGGAGCTATTTTTTGGTTGTGGATTGCTGGCTTTATTGGGATGTGTACAAAGTTTACTGAAGTGACACTTTCACTGATGTATCGTGATGTGACTCCAGAAGGTCATGTTCACGGTGGACCAATGTTCGTCATCAAAAACGCACTTTCAAAAAACTTTTATCCTATCGCTTGGATCTATGCTGCTTTTGTGGTGCTTTCCTCTTTTGGAGCGGGAAATATGTTCCAGGCCAATCAAATGGCCTCAGTCATGAAAACTTCAGCGGGTGTTCCAGAGTGGCTTTCTGGAATTATTTTTTGTGCTGGTGCTGCTCTTATTCTAGTGGGCGGTATTAAGCGTATTGGTAAAGTGACAGAAAAGCTTGTTCCTGTCATGGTGGGAATTTATTTTCTTGGTGCACTTGTGATCGTATTTACTCACTATGCAAATATTCCCCAAATGTTTTCTGATATCTTCTCTGGTGCTTTTGCTGGAACGGCAGCTGTGGGTGGATTCGCTGGTGCTGCGATTAAAGATGTTATCGTCATGGGTATTCGTCGTGCAACTTTTTCAAACGAAGCTGGGATGGGATCTGCGGCCATGGCCCACTCGGCGGCTAAGTCAACACCTATCCAAGAAGGAATCGTGGCCCTTCTTGAACCATTCATCGATACCATTATTGTTTGTACAATTACGGCCCTCGCTCTTCTTTTGACAAACACTTGGACGGCTGAAGGAATTACTGGTTCAGAAATGACTGCGGTTGCTTTTGAATCTGTGATGGGACCTTGGGGACGTTGGATTGTGACTCTCACAGTAACTCTTTTTGCCTTCTCAACAATGATTTCTTGGTCATATTATGGTGAGCAAGGAATTACGTTTATTATTGGTGAAAAATGGATTCCAACTTATCGTTGGGTTTTTATTGCCTTTATCTTTGTTGGCGCTATTTCTCAGCTCAATATTGTTCTCAATCTTTCAGATGCGGTTTATGGACTTCTCGCTCTTCCCAATATGATGGCCTGTTACATGCTCCTTCCAAAAGTGAAGGAAGCGTTAAATGACTATCAAGCGAAGCGTGCGTCAGGAGAAATTCGCCCATATAAGTAAAAATGAACGTTTTTTAATGACATGAGACCTCCCCCTTGATATCGCATTTATTGCACATATCATGAGGGAGGTTTTTTTATGCTCGAAACACTGGAGCACCTAACTGGTCAATTTGTTGGAATCGTGTGGGGACTCCCTCTTGTCTTTGGACTTTGTTTTTCAGGAATCTTTTTCACCATCTATTTTGGTTTTCCTCAGCTTAAGCTCTTTAAGCATGCTCTTCAGGTTGTCAGTGGAGAATTTGATGATGCCGAAAACAAAGGCGAGATCTCTCACTTTCAAGCACTGTGCGCAGCGCTTTCCGCGACTGTAGGCTTAGGAAATATCGCTGGTGTGGCCGTGGCCATCTCACTTGGTGGTCCTGGTGCTGTTTTCTGGTTATGGATGGCAGGCTTTATTGGAATGAGTACCAAATTCACAGAAGTGACTCTGGCCCTTAAGTACCGAACAGTCACAGCTGCTGGAACAACTCATGGTGGACCAATGTTCACTATTCGTAATGCTCTCTCAAAAAAATTCGCTCCTCTGGCCTATGCTTATGCGTTTTTTGTGATCCTCTCCTCATTTGGAGCAGGAAATATGTTTCAATCTAACCAGATGGCCTCTGTACTGAACTCGTCTCTCTCTATTCCAAGCTGGTTATCTGGAATTGTTTTCTGTATTGGTGCTGGTCTTATTCTTGTGGGTGGAATTAAGCGTATTGGTAAATTTGCTGAAAAACTTGTGCCGATCATGGTGTTTATTTATGTGGGTGGGGCCCTCGGAATCTTGATCATGAGGTATGAGCTCATTCCTACTCTTTTTGGACAGATTATTTCTGATGCTTTCTCTGGTACAGCCGCCGTTGGTGGTTTTGCAGGTGTGGCTTTTAAAGAAGTGGTGATCATGGGTATTCGCCGGGCCACATTCTCTAATGAGGCCGGTATGGGCTCTTCGGCCATGGCCCACTCGGCGGCCAAGTCTACACCTGTTCAAGAAGGTGTGGTTGCTCTTCTTGAACCATTCATTGATACGATTATCATTTGCTCGATCACCGCCCTCGCCCTTCTGGCCACTGGAGCTTGGCACCAGTCAGGCATAGCAGGTTCAGAGATGACAGCTTGGGCCTTTGAGAATGTGTACGGCGTTTGGGGAAGAGGGATTGTTACTCTCACAGTCACTCTTTTTGCGTTTTCGACTATTATTTCTTGGTCATACTATGGTGAGCAAGGGGTGACTTTTGTCTTTGGAGAAAAATATATTCCTGCTTACCGATATATCTTTATTGGTTTTATTTTTCTGGGGGCCATCGCTCAACTGAATCTAGTGATTAATATTTCAGATGCGGTTTATGGCCTTTTGGCCATTCCAAATTTAATTGCGACTTTTTTTCTTGTTCGGAAAGTAAAAGAGGATCTGAATGATTATAAAAAAACGATGAAATTATAGATCAAAAAAAAAGGCCCGCTTAAAGCGGGCCATTTTTTTATTTGAACATAGGAGAAAGTGGGATCGGTGTGATTTTAGAGAATTGGAAAGATTTTTTTCCTTCACTTTTCACATCACGCACTTGAGTTTTAGCGCGAGAGATAGCTTCAGTTACCGTCATTGATTTTGTCATCTCTGCGGCCACAACGGCGCGATCAAGATTCACAATTCCTGCAGTCATTACTTTATCAGAAAGAAAGCCTTTCTTATCAACAGTTCCCATCAAAATAGCTTTAACATCTACTGGTTTAAGAGCAGGATTGGCCGACTTGATTTTAGCGGCGACATTGGCCACATAGGGAGCAGCTTGGCTTGTTCCAGACACTTCTAAGTAATCATTTCCAGGGATGGCCGATTTAATCAACATTCCAGGAGCAGCGATATCAACCATTTTTGTTCCATAGTTTGAGAATGGAGCAAAAAATTCGTTCTTATAAGTCGCACCAACAGTAATCACGTTATCAGCTTTGATATTGGCCGGAGAGGTCCCGAACTCATCATTGCTCATTCCATCATTACCAGCTGCGAAGACAAAAAGAGTATTGGGAGCAGCTGCTGCCATTCTTTGTCCTTCACTCACCATGGCCTCGATAAACATTCTCGCTGCTTTATTTGATTCTTCTTCAGTCGGCTTACGGAAGAAGATAACTCTGAAAGCTGTATTCGTGATCATCTTGGCCTGGTTAAATCCAGTTCCAAAAGATCCATTGGCCACAGAAGCCTTATGTGAATCAACAAAACGAGCAATTTCTGTGAGAAGATTCATCTGTTGTGCTGCCAACGCTGTGAAAGCAGAATTAAGAATACTCCATCGATCAGCGGCCATAGATTTTTGGTTCGCTTTCTTAGCAAGACCATCAAAAATAAGACCGACTTCAGTTGGAAGAAGTTTTATCCCCATGGCCTTATTATTAGAGTTTTGAATTGTGATTCCGGCGACGTGAGTTCCGTGAACGAAATTTCCAAATTTTCCCATTTCTTTGATAAAATCTTTATCTTGAACTTTTTCTTTCAACCAAGCGATCTCTGCTTCAGTTGCAAGCTTCAAGAACATCTTCCCTTGAATATCAAAGTACTTCTTACAATCATCTGAAAAAGTTCCAAGATATTTATAATCGATCACCTGGCCGTTTTGTTCAGCGAAGTTCCAACCATGAACATCATCTTGATAACCGTTCCCATCATTGTCACGGTTATCATAAGTTTCATTAGCGTTCATCCAGAGATTAGGCGTGATCATTTCATGTTTAAAATCTAAACCTGAATCAATCACAGCAATCGTTGTAGAAGCGTTCACAGTTCCCACTGTCAAGGCCAATACTAGAGCATAAGCAAATTTCATAAACTCTCCTCAGCGGAAGTATCTTAGTTTTTAATCTTCTTTAGGGCCGCAATATTAGTGATATAAGTCACGTCTTCTCCACGACATCCAGTATCTGGACAAACATTAGAAACCTGACAACGGTCTGCTGAAGAATAAACATAATCGTTTTCTCCACGAACGAGAATCCCCTCAACCACTCCTGATTTTGCGTTAAAAACAGCTGATCCAGAATTTCCGCCGTAGGTATCAAGATTGGCGATGAAATATTTATCTTTGTGAGTACGAACATTTGCGCCATCGGCAATTTTTGTTGGAAGACCAGTTGGATGGCCAATGACAACGACTGGGGCGTTAAGAAGCGGCTTTCCTCTCTGACGGAATTTTAGTGGTTCACGGTCAGTGACTGGCCGATCAAGCTCAATAAGGGCGTAGTCATCTTGAGTCGCTCCATCAAGGCTGCGCTCGATGATTTTAGCACATGAGTAGATTGAATTTGTTTCAACATCTACAGAAGCTTGCTCTGAGTGATCTACTTTATAATCAAAAACCCATTTGTAGTTTTTACAATCAACTTCATTCTCAATACAGTGACCAGCTGTCACAAGGTATTTATCTGAAACTAAAAATCCTGAACAGTTCGCTGCTGTCGGTTGCTTGGCAAAACGCTCTTTAGCACACATTCCACGTCCCTGAAGTGATTTACCACCGATCTTGACTAGACCGTTTGTGACGTTTCTTAGATCTGTGGCCGCAATCATCGCCGCTGTTGACTTTGAAAGTTCAACCAGACGAGATTTTCTAGATTCAAAAACATCAATACGGTTATCTTTACCGTAGATGACTTTGCGGCCTTCATCGCCTGCCATTAAATGTGAAGAAATAATAAGAGTGAGGAGAACGAGAATCGACTGGTAAAATTTCATAGGAAATCCTTTTCCTTAATATGTAAAACCCTTCATCAATAAAGAGGTACAAACGATTGTTTCAAAACTTTGAATTGGTCGTAAACTAACAGTTTCTTACAGAGCTTTTTGTCGAGTATCAGAGTGATAGGCCCCACTACCTATTGCTAGTGAGTGAGGCCATTAATAGAGAGAATTAGAGATTTTTGAGAAAGTCGATGTTTGTAATATAAGTCACGTCTTCTCCACGACATCCTGTTTCTGGGCACTCATTAGAGGCCATACAAGTTCTTGTCGTCGGTCCTGGTCCTGGAGTTGGATTGCTTCCACCCCACCATCCACCACCGTTATTCGGTGTTTGCTCTGAAGTCGAAATTGTACGGCGAACATAATCTGTGTCACCTCTGACAAGGATCCCTTCAATCATTCCTGTCTTCGCATTAAAAACAGCTGATCCAGAATTTCCACCATAGGTATCAAGGTTGGCCACAAAGAATTTGCCTTGAAGCGAGCGAACAAAAGCTTTGTCAGCAATTTTTGTCGGAAGACCTGTTGGATGGCCAATCACTAGAATTTCTTCTCCCACAGCGATCTGTCCACTTGTTCTGAATTGAAGTGGTCTTCTGTTGGCCACAGAGCGATCAAGCTCAATCACAGCATAGTCATTCATTGAAGTTGACTCTAAAGAGCGATCTAAGATTTTTTTACAAGTATAAACTGAAGCATCTTCAACCACCACCATCGATTGAGTCGCGTGATCTACCTTATAATCAAAAACCCAGCTGTAGGAATCACAATCTGCTTGAGTCTTAATACAATGCCCTGCTGTGACAAGGTATTTATCTGAAACAATAAACCCTGAGCAATTAGCCGCTGTTGATTGCTTAATAAAGCGCTCAGTTGGACACATTCCACGGTCTTCTAGACTTGGACCACGAACTTGAGAGAGACCGCCACCCTGCTTTACAACCGAAGTTGTCTTGATCATGGCAGCCGTTGAGCGGGCCAATTCCACGTGCATTGAATTTGTTGATTCGAAGACATCATGACGATTGTCTTCGCCATAAATAACTCGGCCAGTTTGCGCTAGAGCGAGTGAGGAAAATAAAAAGAGAGACAATAATAGAGTTGATTTCACTATGCACATCCTTGGTCATAATTAATGAGCTTGTATGATACACATAACAGATTGAGGCAGTATTCTAACAGTTTCTTACAACGAAAGATCAGGTGTGTGGTTTATTGTCGCGGCCATAGAGAAAAACCAGACTCTGCCATCAGGATCAATGAGCTGACAGATCTCATCATTCATAATGGCCGGAAGAAACCGGCTGGCCCCATGACGGTAATAGAAAAATTTTAGCTTTTGAATAAGTGACTGATACTCTCTGGTACTCAGTTCATATTCAAGCTTCGTGCTCTCATAAGTTGTCCCAGGAGCGGTACGAATAATCTCCATCTGAGAATCATTTAACTGAAAAACATGAGAGTCACTAGAGCTCTCCATGAGTTCAAGCTCAAGGACTTCCGTGAAAAACGAAAGATAGTCCTCGAAATAAGATGTTTTGAAGATTAGTTTTTTAAGCCTCATAGAATTATTCTATGCTAATTGAAATGAGGTTGGCAAAAGTTCTGGACGATGAGTTCTCACCCACACAAAAGGGAAAGGAAAATCCACTAAAAGCTCTCGCAAATCAACTTCGTGTTTTTGATCGAGAAACTCGCGACTCTCCGGAGTCATGACATCAATCCCATACTTCTGTCTTAAAAAAGACTTTCGCGAAATCCCCACTAACCATGAAGGATGATTGACTTCTCTCACCAGGTGAGCAAAGTTTTTCATCAAATACAGATTTTGCTCCACGGTCTTAGAAAATCCAAAACATGGATCAAGAATAACTCTTGAGTAAACATTGATCTCTCGCAAGCGCTTTATCTTTGGCCCAAAAAAACTCACCATATCCCAAAAAAATTCTTCAGGAGCGGCCGTTGAAACAAAATCCATATGGGAGCTGGCCTTACTCCGAGTAGGGGCCAGATTATGAGAGAGAACGTAATACACATTAGGTCTTGCAAGGAGGAAACTCTCGACCTCAGTGTCCAATTGCCCTGAGACATCGTTCCAGATAAAAGGACGATCTTTAAGCTGACGGGCCAGTTTAAAAATAGTCTCTGGATGATAAGTATCAATACTGATCAAAGTTTGAGGTGAAATTTTCTCTATAAGAGGCAAGCCCCATTCTTGAAAGCGAAGCCACTCCGTCTCAGCATCTATGGGCAAACTTTTGGGTGCAGTGGATTCTGCTCCAATGTCCACACATTCAACCGGTCCGAAATCTTGAATTTTCTGAGTGAGTTTTGAGAGGGAGAGCTGATCGTCTCCATCGGAGAAAGAATTGGGAGTGATATTAATCACTCCCATTCGTTTAATTTTAATTAAGTCGTGAATGTCTCTATTCATAAGACATCCCTTCGGTTTTAGGCCGGTGCGATTTTTCCCGAGGCTCCGTAAACAGAAGCTCCGGCCGCAGGTCCTTGAGGGGCGGTCGGTGCCGCAGGTTTGCTGATCACAGGAAGTCCGATATCAACACCAGCAATAAGATTTTTAATCTGTTCAGCATCAAGAGTTTCCCAAACAATCAAGGCCTCGGCCACACGATGAAGAGCATCTGCATTCTCTTGAAGAATCGTTTTTGCTTTTTCATAGTTTGACTTCACTGTCTCTACAATTTCATTATCAATACGTTTTGACGTATCGTCAGAGAACTGAGCAGGACCTTGTCCACCGTAGACATTATAATTTGATTCACGTGAGTAGTTGATTGGCCCAAGCTTCTCAGACATTCCCCAATTACAAACCATATTACGGGCGAGATCTGTGGCGCGCTCAATATCATTTGAGGCCCCGTTAGAAATCTCTTGGAAAATTAATTCTTCAGCACAACGTCCACCCATTAGAAATGAAATAAAGTTTTCCGCTTTCTCTTTTGTAAGATTAAGCATGTCTTCATTCGGAAGCGTCATCGTCACCCCAAGGGCCTGACCACGTGGAATAATCGACACTTTATGAACTGGATCTGTATAAGGAAGGTTTAATCCAACGAGCGTGTGTCCGGCCTCATGATAAGCAGTCACTCGTTTCTCACGATCTGAGAGCATCATTGATTTACGGGCCACCCCCATGATCACTTTATCTTTAGCATTTTCAAAATCAATCATCCCTAAGCTTTTCTTTCCATCACGAGCAGCAAGAAGAGCAGCTTCATTCACAAGATTGGCCAGATCAGCCCCTGTAAATCCTGGTGTTCCTTTGGCAATAACTTCAAGATCAACGATTCCTTCAAGAGGAGTTTTCTTCGTATGAACTTTGAGAATTTGGAGACGACCACGAACATCTGGGCGACCCACTGTCACTCGTCTATCGAAACGACCTGGACGAAGAAGAGCTGGATCAAGAACATCAATACGGTTTGTGGCCGCCATGATGATAACACCTTCATTCGATTCAAACCCATCCATCTCAACAAGTAATTGGTTAAGAGTTTGCTCACGCTCATCATGACCACCACCCATACCAGCACCACGATGGCGACCTACGGCATCGATCTCATCAATAAAGATGATACATGGAGCGTGTTTTTTACCTTGCTCAAAAAGATCGCGAACGCGGCTTGCACCCACACCCACAAACATTTCGACAAAGTCTGAACCTGAAATTGAGAAGAACGGAACACCCGCTTCACCGGCCACTGCACGAGCAAGAAGAGTCTTACCAGTTCCAGGAGGTCCAACGAGTAAACATCCCTTAGGAATCTTTCCACCAAGAGCAGTATATTTTTTTGGCTCTTTTAAGAAGTCTACGATTTCAACGAGCTCTTCTTTAGCTTCTTCTACACCGGCCACATCAACAAACGTCACACGCTTATCATTTTCAGTAAGCATCTTCGCTTTTGATTTCCCAAAGCTCATGGCCTTTCCACCACCAGACTGAAGTTGTCTTAAGAAGAAATAGAAAAGGACAAACAAGATAATCATCGGGAACCAATTAATGAGGATCGATGATAAGAGACCTTGCTTCTCTTCGCGTTTATAATTAGGAATGATTCCTTTCTCTTTTAAGATACGGAATGTCTCGTCTCCAGTATTACCTGTGAGTTCGAAGTAGGCTCCATTTTCATATCCTTCATTGAAGCGACCTTGAATCGTATTATCACCTTGGAAAGTGACATCACGAATATTACCGGCTTCAACAGATTTGATGAACTCAGAGAAAGTGATGCTTTTAGATTGTGGAGCACGATTTTCTAATACCTTCATTACGAATGCCATAACGAGGATAACGACAATCCACAACATGAGCGTCTTTTGTTGCTTTTTCATGAAACAAGGGACCTTTGGAATAGTTGATAAATCTAGTCACATTCTTCTTTGAAATGACTTAATTAATTATAGGCCCGAACGATGAATCCGCAAGGTTTAAGAAGGTAATAAATTGGCCAAATTCCACAATGGGAGAAGTTTCAGTCGGTCAGGAAGCTTTCCTTTCTTCTGCTTCCAGATCTCAAGGCACTTTACCATAGGAATAAATCTTAGATTTTTATTCTTCACCACTTGACTGACCTCTGGGAAAAGAGCGTCAAAGGTAGAAGTATTGAGAGTTTTCTTGATCGATTCAGTTTCCAGCACTAGAACCAATCCCGGTGAATTTCTCATCACATCAGGAGATTTCAAAAAATTCTTCCACATAATTTCTAATTCATCATAAGTTGAATGAGGAAACTGCTGTAGCTGATCCTGAGTTAATTGATTCAACACCTGAGCAATTGAGGAGTCATGATTCTTTAGTGATTTAGGATAAATTAAAAGTGTGCCGCCTGAATAATAACCACTCACGCCGCCAGAAAAATGAAAAGGCCCTTTTTTCTTTTTAGAAATGGCCTTAAGCATTTTCAAAATACTTTCTGTGAGCTCTCCCCTTTTGACAGTGGAGAATTGATGGATGAGCTCACGAATTTGATATTCAGCAAACTTCTCTCCCACTAAGAGAGCTCCATCTTTATAAACAAAGATATGTCCATGCCCGTGATTGAGAAGACTCACGTTCAATGTTTGCGCTCCGAAATTTGACATATGAGCATAGTGCTTCAGATATTTTGGATAACGCTTTTTGATTCGCGGAATGACTTCGTGGCGAAGATAATTTCGATCAAAGCGTGTATCTTTATTAGTGGGGTCTTGAATAAATTTGAGTCCCTCAAATCCTGCGATTTTTTCAATTTGTTTGCGAGTCACACAAAGAAAAGGTCGAATAATAGGTCCATTCCTTACAGGAATTCCAAGAGCTGCTTTTAAATTAGTTGAACGCGAGCGCTGCATAAGCCACCACTCGTAAGAATCATCAAGATGATGGCCCATCCAAATGGTTTCATTTTTTTTAAGATCATCCAAAAGAAGGGCCCGGCGTTTTTTTCGGGCCAGGGCCTCAAAATTGGCCTTAGGTGCTTTTTCTGGGCCCCAGTTTACTTTGAGCACTTTAAAAGGAAGACGAAGTTCTTTGCAAAATTTTTCGATGAGATTGAGTTCCTCATCCTGCCCCTTTCTTGTTTGGTGATGAACATAAACTGCTCTCACAGGACCGATCTTTCCCTCATGATAAAGACGCGCAGCGAGCCAAAGAAGAGTCATCGAATCCAAACCACCGGAAACGGCGATCAAATGAGATCCCTTTAGACATTGAGATTGGCAAACGCTGGAAAGAAACTGCCAGACGTGGGAAAAGAATAAGTTGCGGTATTGAATAGGTTTTAACATTGACAGCTTGCCTTAAATTCAATAAATTTGTGTTCACGTTTTTTTAGTGGCAATGTAGCTCAGATGGTTAGAGCGCAGCATTCATAACGCTGAGGTCGGCGGTTCGACTCCGCCCATTGCTACCATTTAAATATCTTACCTATAAATTGAAGCATTCCCCACTTAAATCTTTACTCAGTTGTATGAAGCTTAAAAACATTCATCATTAAAGCCCCTTCACTGACCCAAATATCTCCTTCGCTGGTTTCCCATGGGTACTTATAAGATTTCCCCCAGCTATTACGGATAAGATACTGACATTTTCCATAACCATCGCCACGCTTACCGATGACAACTGAAGCATGGGGACCACAGTTACTCTTGGGCTTATTATAGTAATCAATTCCTGCCGCATTTTTATCCGTGAGCATTCGAGAGCAATAAGAAATTCCCACTGGTCGTTTGAAATTATCTAGTTGATGATCAAGCTCACTAATCATTTGGGAGCGGGCCACTTCTTGAGTTTTACAATTTAACTTAGGGACAGAAATCAGATTTGTTGAACATGATTTACTAATGAGTGATTGAGTGAATGAAGGTGAGAGGATGTAGTATTTGTTCTCTGCATGAGCCTTCTGAGCAAAGCGAAAGACATCCGAAGCCGAAGGAATACTGCTTGAGTGAAATCCTCGACGGCTCAACTCTGTAATAAGTGACTGATAAAAACCATCAAAGCGTTGTAGGTATCTTTTTTGACCACTACCTAGCACCTGTCTTTCTTTAAAATTTTTGACAGACACTGATTTAAACACTTCTTCTTTAAGAATATAGGGCATAAAAACTTGATTCACGACCTCTCGGTGAAACCATGAACCTATATCTTTATAGCGCCCCTCACTTCCAACTGCTGCTGATGGGCAAGCCTTACCACGTTTTGAGAGCGAATTCACCACATCACAAATATCTCCGCCCTCTTCAGATTCATTTTCTGCATCGATAGCACTAAGTAGTCCAGATTCTATTGGAGAGATCTCATAGGCACTTTTCCCACCGCCTTTTATACGGTGAAAATCCACTAAGGCTGCACCAGCATAAGCGTAACAAAGACCATAATCCCCTTGATTCTTCACGCCTATATGACTCATTACTTTTGCATGTATCTTCCTCAAATCGATGGTCTCACCTGATTGGCAGGCGGCAGAGGCACTCACTGAGATAAGACAGCCTAGAACTAATAAAAGAGATTTCTTCATAAAATTGACACCTGTTTAAACATTAAACAAAATTAAGCGGTCAAAACCCTTAAATAGGATTAATCTTAATGTGTATTTGCATTCCCTATGCCAAGTGAGGTGCCTATGAGAATTCTAGTAATCGAGGATGAGAAAAAGATGTCGGCCTTTATCTACCAAGGACTTACCGAGGTCGGACATACCGCTGATGTGGCCGATATGCCTAGAGAGGCCCGCCAGTTCTTAAAAAAAAATAACTATGATCTTGTGATCCTAGATGTGATGCTTCCGGAAATATCTGGGATCGAATTTGCCAAAGAACTTCGTGATAATAATTATAAGGGCAATATCTTGATGCTCACCGCCCTTTCAACGACAAAAGATAAGATTGCTGGTCTCGATGCTGGGGCCGACGATTATCTGGCCAAGCCCTTTGAGTTTGAAGAACTTCTCGCTCGCATCCGCGCTCTTTCTCGCCGTAAAGGCGATGATACGGCCGTTCTTAAAAATGGTGACATTTCCATGGACCTTATTCACCGCACCGTTATTCGTGAAGGAGCAAAAATCGAGCTCACGGTAAAAGAATTTGCTCTCCTTGAATTTCTTATGCGACACTTAGATAAAGTTGTTGATCGTAATTCGATTGCCAGACAAGTTTGGGGGACAGATTTTGATCCAGACTCGAATGTCATTGATGTTTATATTAATCACTTAAGAAAAAAAATAGATTCACCGTTTACACGTAAACTTTTAAAAACAGTGGTAGGCCAGGGTTATGTTCTTTCAAAAGCTGATTAAGCTTTTTAAGGGGATTCGTTTTAGACTCGCTTTAGTCTACTCAACATTATTTGGTCTTTTCATTTGTATCTTTGCCTATATTTTAACTTCTCAGTATATCCAAGCAGGGCGTGAGCGATTTGACTCCGCCCTCCTCAACTACGCGATCGATCTTGCTTCAGATATTAAGCATAATCACCAAGGTCTAGTGACTGATCTGGCGATCCCAGATTATGAATACCGAAAGAAACTTCCTTTCTCGATTACCCAAACTCTTTTTTTGGTTCGTGATCTCGATGGGAATATTCTTGTCACTAACACTGATGATACTGATCTAAAAATTCCCTACAATGCCGAACTAGGACTAAGGAAAGACTATACACATAGGTTTCTCTTTTTTAATCATCATGGTGAACTTATGCGTGGGATTAATATGAAAATCCGTGACCCTCAAATCAGACCACATATTATTCAAGTGGCCACCTCGATTAAAGATTTAGAAGAGCAGGAGTATAATCTTATTTTGATTAATGTTTTGATGATTCCCTTTCTTATCTTGATCAGCTCTATAGCTGGTTATGTGGTTGCTGGGAACGCTCTTTCTCCGGTTCAGGCCCTGGCCGAGACAGTGAATAAGATTGCCGCAACTAATCTTTCATTAAGAATCAGTGACCCTGAAACTGAAGATGAAATTTCAAATCTCGCTTATACCTTTAATATGCTTTTGGCCCGTCTTGAAAAAGCTTTTAGGGCCCAAGAGAATTTTGTCGCCAATGCCTCCCATCAGCTCAATACTCCTCTCTCTATCATTAAAGGTGAGCTGGAGGTTCTTGAATCAAAAGCTAGAACTCCAGAAGAAATTGATAAATTCCACCGCTCTTTGAAAGAGGAGCTCGATCGTTTGATCACACTTGTCAAAAATTTACTGATGATCGCTCGCGTGGAAGCCGGTCAAGAAGATTTTATTTATCTTCCTCAAAGACTCGATGAAATTCTCCTCTCCACCACAGAGAGACTCCATAGTAAGGCACGAGAAAAAAGAATCAATATTCGGTTTAATATTGATTCTTCTTCAGATGAAACATCCGAGTCTTTGGTTGTTCTGGGTGAGAAGCAACTCTTAGAATGCATGTTTGAAAATATTCTGGAAAATGCCATTAAATACTCTCCAGAAGAGAGTGTGATCAAGATTGATATTGCTCAGAAAAAAGATTCTTTAGTCGTTTCTATTAATGACGAAGGCCCTGGAATTAATGATGAGGAAGTTGCTGATATTTTCACGCGGTTTCAGCGAGGAACGGGGCATCTTGGTCTGCCAGGAACTGGTATTGGACTCTCAATCGCCGCTAAAGTGGCCAGACATCATCACGCTAAAATCAATTATGAAAAGCTTGAAAAGGGAAGCGTGTTCTCTATCACTTTCGATCTACAAAAGAATAAACCGAAAGCTTAGTAATACTCAGAAGTTTGATTCTCTGAAGCATGAGAATAAATCAGAGAACCGTTACTAATTTTTGATCGCAGATAATCCAGTTGATCAATATTTTTTCCGGTTTCTCTATCTATTGTTGGATGCCGGGCCACCCCTAAACACCCATAAGTGGCATCAATAAAAGGTCTGACTTTAATTGTCCTAAACTCCCAAACCATATCAGCTTTTTCATTTAAACTGCCGGCCTTCTCCCAACGATCAAAAAGATCAAATTCCTCGTCACTCATGCTTGCCGGTTGAGGCTGCGTTCGAAAACCATGTAGTATCACTGCGCGAGATTTCATATTTGAGTTTTCTTTTTCAAGGCCCTTAAGAATGATATTTTCGCCCCACTCTTTTCCTACTGAGGCCTGCTCGGTCATTATAAAACCAGCGGATGAAAGAAGACTATTATTGGTATTAGAAACTTTTGGTGAGCTTCCAAGACCATCACTTCCTTGAGTTTGACTTCCGTCAGTTCCCATCCCGTGAGAGACCCAAGTATTGCTCAAGACCTCACCTTTTTTCATGTCCATCACATACATACGGCGCTGATTTGAGGGTTTGGTGTAATCCACAATAGTAAGAATTGGCTTTTTAAGTTTGGTTTCTAATTTTTGATAACCTGTATAGGCCTTAAGAAAAGTTTCCTTTTCAACAAAAGGACAAACCACTCTATCCAGCTCGTCCAGCTCTATCACTCCGGCGTCTTGCAGGGCCATGGCGATATAGCGATCTCTTAGAATTGGTTTCTCTTTTACTTTTTTGTAGATGGCATCAAGCAAAGAGGCTTGAAGTTTTTTCGAAGCAGAAAGAAACTCTTGACTTCCATGTCTTGTGGACTTGAGCTGAGAGGCCAGTCTTGGAAGATCAATCATCTCATCTTCTTTGAAATTAAAATGGGTAAAGAGCTCATCCATCAAAGCATCATAGATTGAAGCTTGATGACTTCCGACCCCTTGGGGTTGGAAACCTTTAAGGCGCTGACCGATTCCTGCGAAAAACATATGAGTTTTTCCTTTCTCATCGTATTGATGAAGAGGATCGCAGTACGGTGAAGTTTCATAATCAAGCTTTAAAGTACGGTAAACAGCTTCAGGATCCGTCGTGAGCATTTTTTCTTCACGAGAAATCTTCTCTGAAACGGCAAGGACATCAGCAATATTTTTATTCACTTCATCAGAAGCTAGTTTTTCTTCATCAAGACAGACTTCCTTTTGAATGAGAAAATTACTCTTTTCGGCCCTGGTCTTTTCTAGTTGGAACTGGCCCATTTTTTTCCACAAATGCCGGCATATTCCGGTGCTTTTTTGAGTTCCAACTTCACCGGCCACACAAATCTTATGGGCCAGATCCAACATTTGCTGAAAATTATTTTTTTGTTCTGCGGACCATTTATTCACATAATCATAACTGCCACCCTTTTTCTGAAAGGCACTCTCGCAGTATTTAAAAGCAGATTGTTTTTGCTGGGCCGTGCGTGAAGGGGCGCAAAGTCCCTCTCCGAAAAGAAGTGGCTGACAACTCATCTCATCGCTTTTGCAATTTGATGAATAAAGAGGAGAAGCTTTTTTAGGATGAGTACAATAACGGCGACTACCTTGCTTTACTAAAGTACTGGGCCATCCTCCGTAAAAGCAATTTAAATCAGCGGCAAAAGCCTCTGTAATAAATTGATAACGTGATTCGAAGGAGATGATGTCGTGAAAAGACTGCCCTTCTTCAACTTTTGAGATGAAACTTTTAAGCTCAATGACCATTTCTTCTTGAGTCACAGACCAAGAAGAAAAAGATCCCATAAATAAGAGAAGGGCGAAGACAAATTTCATCTTTGTTCTTATCGGAGGCCAGTGCTAGGGGTATAAGTAAAAACACATTATTTTCTGAGTAATTTAGTTTAAGAGTACAGACTTAATGCTTTTTCGGCTAGATAGAGCCCTAAAGAATAGCCATTTTTATAATATCCCCCACTCAGAACTGCATTTTGATGAAGCTCAAGATAAGGCCTGCGCCCCTGGGCCTTTTCACGGAGACCGGTGAGGATTTGGCCCTCTGAAAAATCCGGCCAGCTCCAATGAGGAAAAAGTTCTCTCAGGTTTTGATCCATTTTTTGAAGGGCCTTCTCATCAGGCATCATATGGGAACAATTAATTGTCGTTGAACCGATGATAAGTTTTTTTGTCCATGGATGATAAATAAAATTATCTCCATCCATAGTTAAAGAGAAAGGCTTCTCGCCCAAGTCCACTCCCCTATAAACCAGATAACTTCCCTGCACAGGCTTGGATGATTGAATTCCTGAAGTGGCGGGATAATTCTCTTTCCAAAAACGATGATAGCTTCCAAGACCGGAAAACAGATAAGTGGCCTTAAAACATTTCCCTGAAGAGGTACTCACTTCCCACTGACCTTGAGCAAACTTCATCTCAGTAACCACTTCCTCATATCTTTCAATTTTAATTTTGGACTGATCACGCAGCCACTTCAGATAGAGATCAGGATCAATAATAAAACACGGCTCACTGGTGACATATAATTTTTTGGAAAATTTTAGCTCTAGATCTTTAATAGAATCTTGTTCTTGAGCGTCGGGATGACGTTTGATAAATTCAGGGATTTTAGTCCCGGCCCCAGTCCACTGAATACCTTGAAAAACGCCTGAGGGAGAATCCTCGAGAATATGATTTTTGAATCTTTCATAAGAAGCCACTAGAAGATCACCCAATTCAGAGTGTCCAGTGGTTACTCCACGGGAGGCCACAATGGCCGTTGAGCGCAAAGAGCAGGCTGGATAAAATGCATCTGAGGACAGCTGAATAACAGAATGTACACTCGAATCTGATTTTCCGAGAGAATAAATAAAATTTTCTGCGGCCAGTCCGGCACCAAGAACAATAAATGTGCTCAAAACTCAATCCTTTATGTTTAAATCAATCTCATTTTCTCACAGAGGCTTGCCATTTCCAAGAGCGAAGGCCTATGATTTTTATTCATTTTTCTATTCCCTTATAAGGAGCTTGTTTGCCCATGGCAGCTATTACTTTAGACCCTCAAGCAATGATTTTTGTAACTCAAAAACTTCAACTCCCACCACAAAAAGTGATGAGTGTTTGTAAACTTTTGTTTGAAGAAGAATGTACCATCCCTTTTATCTCTCGTTACCGTAAAGAGGCCACAGGTGGTCTTGATGAGGTGCAGATCAGAGATATCCAAGAATCTTATAACGAATATGTTGAGACAGAAAAAAGACGAGCTTATGTTCTTGAGGCCATCAAAAAGATGGAAGCTCTTACTCCTGAACTCGAACGCCAAATCAAAGCAGCCTCAACCCTGAATCAACTTGAAGATATTTACGCCCCTTATAAATCAAAGAAAAAAACCAAGGCGATGATTGCCAAAGAAAATGGTCTCGAGCCTCTTTCTGATTTAATCATTAAAGGATCAAAATCGATTAAAGACATGACAGCCGAGATCGAAGAAAAATTCGTAAAAGCTTCCGGCGGGAAACTCAAAGATGTAAACGAGGCCATCGCTGGTGCTTGTGATATTCTTATTGAAAATTTCTCTCATAATCTTGAACTTAAAGAAAAGATTCGTCAGACTTTCTGGAATTCGGGTGTGATCAAATCTGGTATCCGAAAAGATGCAGATAAAATTGAAGACTACCTCAAGTACAAAGACTTTTTTGAATTTGCTGAGCCACTTTCAAAAATTAAAGATCCTAAATCATCTCACCGCTATATGGCCATGAGACGTGGGATGAATGAGAAAGTACTTAAAGTCGATTCTGAAATTGCGCCAGAGATTGGCATGGCAATGATTGAGGAAGACTTCTTTCCTAAAAAATCTGCTCTCGCCAATTATGATATGCTTAAAAAATGTGCTGAAAAAGCCTATAATAACCATATTCAGCCGTCACTCGATCTTGAAGTCAAAAACGATCTTAAAAAGATCGCAGACACAGCGGCCATATCTGTTTTTGGAATTAATCTTAAAAATCTTCTTCTTCAACCTTATCTTGGATCAAAAGCTGTTCTTGGTATCGATCCGGGAGTAAGAACTGGGTGTAAGGTTGTTATTGTAGATCACACAGGTAAATTTGTAGGTGATCATGTTGTGTACCCATTTCCTCCTAAGAATGATGTGGTGGGTTCGGCTCAGATTCTCACTAAAATGATTGAGATGTTTAATGTTGAGTACGTGGCCATTGGAAACGGAACTTATGGACGCGAAACATTAGAGTTTGTGGAAACTTATGTTCCACAAATTAAAGATGGAAAAGTGAAGGCCACGATGATCTCTGAGGCCGGAGCTTCAATCTATTCCGCCTCAGATATTGCTCGTGAAGAATTTCCTGATAAGGACGTGACAGTGCGTGGAGCGATCTCAATTGCGAGACGTTTCCAGGATCCTCTCGCTGAACTTGTTAAGATTGATCCTAAGTCTATTGGTGTTGGTCAGTATCAACATGATGTGAACCAAATCCAATTAAAAAACAATCTTGAAGCTGTCGTTGAGTCCTGCGTGAACTTTGTGGGTGTGGATTTAAACACTGCCTCTGCTCCACTTCTCTCTTATGTTTCAGGGATCGGCCCCACTGTGGCCCAAAACGTGGTGAAGTTTCGTGAATCGGCCGGTGGTTTCAAAAGTCGAACTGAACTTTTAAAAATTCCTCGTTTTAGTCAGAAAATTTTTGAACAATCTGCGGGATTCTTGCGTATTTATAATGCTGCTCATCCACTCGATGGGACATTTATTCACCCTGAACGCTACTCAACTCTTGAAAATTGGGCCAAAGAGAAAAAACATGCTCTGGCCGATCTTCTCACAGATGCTGATCTTCAAGCGGAGCTTGCTAACGATAAAAAACTGAAAGAAGAAATTGGGGAGATGACTCTCGCCGATATTATTAAATGCCTAAAAGCACCCACTCAAGATCCGCGTACCGCTTTTAAATCAGTAGAATTCACTAAAGGAATCACTGATTTGAAAGATATCAAAATTGATCAGTGGTATAACGGTGTGGTGACAAATATCACCATGTTTGGAGCTTTTGTTGATATTGGAATTAAAGAGAATGGTCTTCTTCATATTTCAGAGATGAGTAATTCATTTGTTGAAAATGCCATGGATGTGCTCAAAGTAGGACAAGAACTTAAAGTTAAGGTTCTGGCCATCGATATGGACCGCAAACGTATGTCTCTTTCATGTAAGTCTGACTCTAAGGGCGAAGGAATCACTGGGGTTAAAACGCAAGGAGCAAGCTCAGGGAAAAGACCACAGACAGGAGGCCAGCCTCAAATGCCACAAAACCAGTTTAAAAATAATGCCTTTGCGGGACTTAAAAATATTAAATTAAAGTAATAAAAGCTAGGGAGATAATACAATCTCATCCTAGCGTTCGTGTCTATCGAACAAGATTGATATAAACTGGGAGGTGATCGCTATAGCCGATGTTCCCCTCAGAGTAACTTCTAGCAGGGTATCCACGATAGCGTCCCGTTGTTTGAAACAAAAAATTCGCTCTAAAGACCTTGGCCTCAGAAAACTTAAATCCGCGACCTGGGTTAATAAGCTGATCAGAAATAATTAGTTGATCAAAATTAAACCAGACATCATTAAAAAGATTCGATCCATCACCTTTTCGAGAAAGCGCAAAATAGGGGTTAAATAAATCTGGACTCACCATTTCTGTTAGTTTTGTTTTTGCAATCAGAGAGTTCTTTAAACTTTTATCATTCGGGTTATCATTGAAGTCTCCCATTATCATGACCTTCGCATTGGGATTAATTTTCATAAGATCATCAAACTCTTTTCTCAATATTCTACCAGCTCCAATCCTAAAAGGGGCTGTTCCGGCTTCGCCTCCACTACGTGAAGGCCAGTGATTGACGTAAAACACGAAAGACTCACCATCTAATTGTCCAATGATCTTTAAAATATCTCGTGTTGGCTTGAGTCCCTCCATTTTTACTGGAATAACTGAAGAAGACTCAACTGAGAATCGGTTCTTTTTGTAAAGGAAGGCCACATCAATTCCTCGTTTATCTGGAGAATCGAAGTGAACAAAATCATAGCCAAGTTCCTTAATCTCTTTGATGGAGAGAAGAGTCTTGATCACTCTTGCATTTTCAACTTCAGCGAGACCAATGATATCGGGAGTCTGATTGTTAGAATTGCGTAAGCTGTAAATGACTTTTCCAATTTTTAGAATCTTTTCTAAGGATTTTTTCTCAGTCCAAGCATTTGTACCACTGGGTGTAAATTCTGAATCATCCACATTTGGATCATCAATATGATCAAACATATTTTCAACATTATAAAATGCAATTGTCGCCAGCTCACCGGCAACAGTCAGAGATGAGAAAATAAGAATGAAAACAAAAGTAAAAAATTTCATTTGATCTGCTTTGAAAAAGTTGAAATGGTCACTCTAATCTACCGAAAAATTAGTATTAAGAAAAACTAAAAATCCCCCCTCATGCCTCAAAAACTTGCTAATTTGAAGGTGTTTTATGCCCCGAACCATGAAGAGGTTCTTAACAAATATCGAAAATTCAATCTGTTATAAACAATCCTATAGTTAAGAAAAATTAACTCACTCCCTATGAGAGAATAACCGAAAATTATCCAGGCCAAATTCTGACTGAGATAGGAGCGAAATTGTGTATAAAATTTTGATTGTTGAAGATGACAAAGAAATTCTTGAAACCTACAAAGCTTTTTTCCCGAAGACAGAATTTAAAGTTTTTACTGCTCAAGACGGCTTAGAGGGTTTATTAAAATTTAAAAATGATATTTTTGATACTGTAATAACTGACATCAATCTACCAAAAAAAAATGGTATCTCCCTTATTAAAGACTGTATAGAAATTGAAAAGATTCAGGTTGCCAATCACAATGAAAGAAAGGGTAAATGTGTTTATGTTATTGCAAGTGGTTTTATAGATCATAATGTAATTGAACTGGCCAACGCCTTTAATATTACAACTATTTCTAAACCCTTTGATTGTAACGTTTTAGTTGAATTGATAAAAACTAAAGTTGATGCAACAACTAAGAAGTACAACTTTTTAAAAAATGAATCATTTATTCTTTGTCCAGGAGAATTACTTCTCAAGCAAAATGACCAAAGCTCAGATGTCTACTATGTATGGGAGGGGAAACTCGACGTTTTCATTGAAAATGAAAATGGGGAAAATGTAAAAATCGGCGAAGTCTTGGAAAACGAATTCATTGGCGAGTTATCTTTTTTTGGCGTTCAAACTAGGTCTGCAACGGTCATCGCCGCTGAGAATTGCAAGCTGAGCCTCCTGCCTCCGGAAATGTTCAAGGCCTATTTTGATAAGCAACCTAAATGGGCCAAACAGTTTGTTCAAGGGCTTGTAAGACGACTTTTAGACCACAATAATTACAAAGTAAAAAAGTCGGCTTAATCTAGAGGTAGAATGTTTTTTCCTGGGAGCTGCTTTCGACCGTGGATGCTATAATTACTTATGGTCAAAAAGAAATCCACCGACCTCATTGTGAGCTCCAAAACTCATGTTCCAGATCAAGCTGGACGATTTCAGATCAATGAAGCTCTTGCTCAAAAATTTGTAGAGGCCAGTCAGAAAAAAACCAGTATCAATGATTTCATGAATGAATTTCTTATGCAGTTCCTCTCACCAGATACAAAGACTGCTTATATGAAAGATCTCCAATTCTTTTTTGATTTTTTAAAATCAGGAAATGTCCTGGTGACTCATCCGAAAGAAATTCAGTCTTATCATTTTGGATTGTACCGAGACCATCTTCTTGAACGTGGTCTTTCGTCGGCCACAGTGAACCGGCGTCTCGTCTGTATCCGTTCTTTTATGAAGTGGTCAGTGGCAGCTCGTCTGATTGATCATAATCCTCTTGATGTAGTGAAGCTTCCTAAGATTCAAACTGAGTCTCCGACGCTTGCCTTTGATGATGAAGAGGTGGTCCGGATGTTAGAAGCTCCAGACACAAAAACTCACCGCGGGGCCCTTCACCGAGTGAGTATGGCCCTCCTTTTTAATTTAGGCCTGAGACGCTCAGAGCTGACTCATATTAGGCTTATGGATTTCGCTAAAGAGCGTGGACACACTGTGCTTCGTATTCACGGAAAAGGTGACAAGATTCGATTGATTCCAATTAACGAAAGTGTCCAACATGAGATCCAGCGCTATCTCGATCACCTCACAGAGAATGGTGTCACTCTTGATTTTGAAGATTATCTTTTGCAAATTGAGCTTAAAACTAAGAATGAAAAACCTATTGATGGATCAACCATTTACCGAATTATAGAAAAATACGCCAAAGATCTCGGGATTAACAAGAGAGTTTCTCCTCACTCTTGTCGCGCCACTGTGATTTCTCACTTGCTAGATACTCAATCAGCTCCCATTCGTGATGTGGCAATCTTTGCAGGACACGCCAATATCACCACCACCGAGCGCTATGATAAAAGACGACAGAATTTAAAAAACTCCGCCGCCTATCATGTTGACTATAAAAAAATATCTTAGATTTTTAAACTGCCCCAGTTAAATGGTGCCTGTAGGGTGAGATTTTTTTCCAAGGTCC
>JBMLQL010000028.1:0-28259 GCA_049241565.1 Bacteriovoracaceae bacterium
TTTTTTCTCCATATTTAAATTTAAGTTTTATCTAATCAGCAGCTAAGACAAATTTGTTTTACTTGAATGATTTTTAACATGAGATTGTTTGCTGGTGGGTGAAATGTTGGCAAAGAGGATGACAAAGCCTTTCCAGTTTTGCCAACAGGAATTTTTTACAGTCTAGAGGTATGAATTTTTTACAATTGAGAATGAAAAAGGCCCCTCAGAGAGGGGCCTTATCTATTTAGCGAGTGAGTTTTTTGTAGCTTACACGGCTTGGGACATCGGCCTTGTCACCAATACGGCGGCGAAGATCTTCGTGATAGTCTTGAAAGTTTCCTTCAAACCACGTCACTTGAGAATCTCCTTCAAAGGCCAGCATATGAGTACAAATTCTATCTAGGAAGTAGCGATCATGGGAAATTACAACCGCACATCCAGCAAAATCTAGAAGTGCGCGCTCAAGAGCTTGGAGTGTATTTACATCTAGATCATTTGTTGGCTCATCCAGAAGAAGTACGTTTCCTTCTTCTTTAAGCATTTTTGCTAAATGGACGCGGTTTTTCTCCCCACCAGAAAGTTCCTTAATTCTTTTTCCTTGGTCTTCACCTGAGAAATTGAATTTAGAAATATAAGCGCGAGCATTCACCTCACGACCACCTAATTTAATAAGATCTAGACCGTCAGCAATTTCTTGATAAATTGTTTTATCGCCATCCATCTCACGAGATTGGTCAACATAAGCAAGCTTGACTGTTTCACCAATCTTAAAAGTTCCAGAATCTGGTTTTTCCTGACCTGTGATCATTTTAAAGAGAGTTGTCTTACCTGCACCGTTTGGCCCGATAATCCCCACAATTCCACCCGGCGGAAGTTTGAATGTCAGGTGTTCATAAAGAAGCTTATCTCCAAAGGCCTTTGAAATATCGTTGGCATCGATAACCACATCCCCTAAACGAGGGCCTGCAGGAATGAAAAGATCATTGGTTTCATTACGTACTTCGGCCTTAGAATCAGCAAGCATTTTTTCATAGTTCTGAATACGTGCTTTCGATTTCGCCTGACGAGCTTTGGCCCCCATGCGGATCCACTCAAGCTCCTCTGCCATTTTTTTAGCTTGCTTGGACTGAGATTTTTCTTCAGCCGCTAAGCGATTTGTTTTTTGCTCAAGCCATGAAGAATAATTTCCTTCCCAAGGAATTCCATGCCCACGGTCAAGCTCAAGAATCCAGCCGGCCACATTATCAAGAAAGTATCTATCATGGGTAATGGCAATGACTGTTCCCTTGTAGGCCTGAAGGTGACGCTCTAACCAGAAAACTGTTTCTGCATCAAGGTGGTTGGTAGGCTCATCTAAGAGAAGTACATCTGGCTCAGAGAGGAGAAGGCGGCAAAGGGCCACACGACGCTTCTCTCCTCCAGAAAGTACTCCGCAAAGCTGATCTGACGGAGGACAGCGAAGAGCATCCATCGCAAGCTCAAGTTTAGAATCGAGATCCCAGATATTCATGGCATCCATCTTATCTTGAAGTCCTGCTTGTTCATCAAGAAGCTTATTCATCTCATCATCAGTCATCTCGTCGCCGAGCTTCATATTTACTTCTTCGTAGCGAGCAGCGATCGCAACCATTTCCGCTAGCCCTTCTTGAACAACTTCTTTTACCGTTTTATTAGGATCAAGCTTAGGATCCTGCTCTAGATAACCGAAGCTCACACCTTTTGAGGCATTCACTTCTCCGTTATAATCTTTATCTAAACCAGCAATAATTTTTAAGAGAGATGATTTCCCTGAACCGTTGAGACCAAGAACACCGATTTTGGCACCATAAAAAAATGAAAGCGAGATATCGCGAAGAACTTGTTTTTTAGGTGGATAAACTTTCCCCACTTTATACATGGAAAAAATAATCTTCTGACTCATAAACTATCCTTTATTGATTTTGAGTCAGTATCTTAGCGGGAGAATGCTTTTCTGTCACCTCTAGAACATCGCACCGAGGTTACTAAAAATAATAAAAAGGAAAGCGAAATAGGCCGGGATAAAGAAAATAACAAGAATAGCAAATTTAAGCGCGTGACTCATTTTCTGAAATTGGGCCATTTGATGCTTCTCAAGAAAGCGTAATTCCTCCATCAAATAGCCGATTTCTTTCACTGGACTCTGCCCAGAGCTCAACATCCACTGTCCTAAGTGTTGTACCTTATGCTTAAAATCATTCCATTCATGATTTGAATATTGATCAAGACTTTTGATCTGACTCAAACGCACAACCTCGCTGCGAGGAAGCGCCGTCTCGGCCAGTGAACGTAAGCAAATAAGACTTTTCCAGAATGCCCCGAGTGCTGACAGGTATCTTGTTTTTAATTGCCGTATACCAAAGAAAAAACTCATCATGCCCAGGGCCTGCCAGAAACCAATCATGATCTTATATTTCAGAGGAAATTTTATCTCTACCCACATGGTTCCCAAGATAATAAAAAGCCAGCTCATTACCACGATAAGACCCATCTGAAACCAACATCCTTGAACAAATTCCTTCAATTGTTTTTCAAACTGCAAATCTTGATGAAGAATTTCTCTTAACGTAATAAAGACCTGCTGATACTGAGCTCCCCACTGCCTGGCCTGGGATAAAAGCATCTCTACCAAATCAGAGAAAAACTTATAGCGAGGGAGCTCTATTTTGGTCTGAAGGGCCGGCCCACTCCAATGAAATTTCTTGAGCCAATCCTCTAGCCCGTTTCCGGACTCAGTTAAAGAAATTACGGGTTTTTCAGGCCTTAAGGCCCAAATGGCAAGTAGCAGTATAAGAATAAGGTAAAACACAATACTCATGGCCTTATCTTCTAATGCTTAAGGTTGACGATAAGCAACGATCATCGTAATTTTCAGCTCATGGATTCACTTTTGAAACTAAATTGGACTGTCCCGGCCGGAGTGACATCGCAAGATTACCGCGATTCATTCAAACATGCCTTGAGTCAGCTCGATGAACTGACTAAAGTTGATCTTATTTTTAAAAAACTACATTTTCTCGGTATTCATTTTGATCCATTTCAAGAAGTGACCGTCCCTGAAGTTAAACAGATCATTGAACAGATGAATTTAGAAATTCACCTTTCAAATCCTTACCAGGCGACAAACATACTCCTTCAACTTCTTGATGATACTGAAGAAAGATTAAAACAACTAAAGCACTAAAATGATGACAAAAGTACGTGAATGCCTTGTGCATCCGGTATCGGTCAAGCTCTTAAAGCAAGGCCATCCCTGGGTCACAGCTGACAATTTCAGTAATCGTTTCCCTAAGAATGAAGAATTCGTTATCGCTATGGATGAGCGCAAGCGTGCTATCGCTCTTTTGATTAATGATCCTTTTCATAAATCAATCAAAGGGCGAGTTTGGAGTACAAAATTTCCTTTCGATCGTGAGGCACTCCATTTTACAGCTTCTATTCAAGCTCGTATTGAGAATGCTGTTTCTAAACGTGAGGCAATGAAAGAGCTTAAAGAGAGAGATAATTATTATCTTGTTTTTGGTGAAGCCGATCAGCTCCCTGGTCTTTTTATTTTAAAACTTCAAGACCGAGTGTTGATTCAGTTCTACACTGGTTTTTGGGTCCGCTATAAAGGTATTCTTCAAACAACCATTCAAGAATACTTTCCAGAGATTACCGATGATAAGATTTGGTTTCAAACTCGTGGAGAAACCCAAGCTTCACAAAAGCTGCCTCAAAATGCAGAAGATCAAGGGAAGCGTGAAGAATTCCATCTTCAAGAATATGGAATTCAGTACTGGATTCGTCTCGGTGGCCAGTATGACCATGGCCTATATACAGACATGTCTCATATCCGAGAAAGAATTAAACCTCTTCTCAACGAGAATACAAAATTTCTTAATCTTTTTAGTTACACAGGCGCATTCTCTCTCTGGGCCTTGAAAAATAAATCTCAAGATGTTGTTTCAGTGGATCTCTCTCCTAAATATATCGAATGGCTTCAGAATAATTTAGGTCTTAATGCTGATCTTGATCATACGAAACATCAATCGATGGTCATGAGTGTAGAAGATGCGCTTGATAGTTTACTTAAAGAGGGAAGAAAATTTAATGTGATTCTCTCTGACCCACCATCTTCATCCTCTGATGGGAATAAGCGCACCAGTGCGATCACAAATTACAAAGACCTCCTCTCTCGCATGGATAAAGTGCTTGATGTTGGTGGCTCAATGATTGTTTTTCTCAATACTCATCAAGTAAGTGCTCAAAAATTTGAACGTGTGATCACAGATAATCTTAAAGAACTAAAACTTAACTACACTGTCCGTGATCGCCTCCGTCTTGGTGGCGACTGCCCTACACTCAAAGGTTTCCCTGAAGGTGATTACCTCAAGGGAATTATTCTCGAGAAAAAATCATGATCGAAGTCAAAGGCCTAGGGAAAGATTTTAGCTTCACTACCAAAGAGCCTGGACTAAAGGGATCTCTCAAGGCCCTTTTCTTTCGCGAGAAAAAAACTAAACAGGCCCTTAAAAATATTAATCTTCAAATCAATGAAGGTGAGATGATTGGTCTTATTGGGGCCAATGGCGCAGGAAAAACGACTCTTGTTAAAATCCTCGCCGGAATTGTTCATCCGACATACGGAGATGTCTCGATTAATGGGCATCGTCCCTGGGAGCGCGCCGATGAATATCGACGCCAGATGGCCCTTATCATGGGCCAAAAAGCTCAGGTCTGGTGGGATCTTCCGGCCTTAGATAGCTTTCTTCTTTTAAAAGAAATTTATCAACTCTCTGATCAAGACTACGCTCATAATATTAAATTTCTCTCTGAAACATTAATGATCACTGAGCAGCTCACTACGCCTGTAAGAAAACTCTCCCTTGGTGAGCGAATGAAGATTGAGCTTATGGCCGCTCTTCTCCATAATCCTAAAGTCATTTTTCTGGATGAGCCTACTATTGGTCTTGATATCTCGGCCCAAAAGGCGGTTCGTGAGTTTTTAAAAGAATACCAAAGAAAGTTTAAACCAATTATTATTCTGACTTCTCATTACATGGAAGATATCAAAGAACTCTGTAAGCGAATTGTGATTATTAAAGATGGTGAGTTTGTCTATGATGGAGAGCTTGCACGTGTTCAACGCATGATGGGAGATGAGAAAGTTCTGACTATCACCACAGAAAAAGATTTTAGTGATGAAAAACTTTTGGAACTTAAGGCCAAGAGAAAATCTGAAAATGTTTTCACCGTTTCTATTCCAAGAGCAGAGCTTGGTCCAGTCACTGAAAAGATTTTTTCTCTTTTTAGTGTGCAAGATCTCAACATTCAAGATCCATCCATTGAAGATATTATTGAATCAATGATGAAGAGTGATTCAAAATGAGAACGTGGGGACGCTTTGTGCTCGCCATGGAGCTTAGAAAAATTCTAGCTTACCGCTCGGATTTTTGGATGTCCTTTCTCGGTCAAACCTTTATCCAACTTTTTTTGGGACGAGCTCTTTGGCAAAGTATTTTTGAGGCCCAAAACGTCACAGAGATGAATGGAATGAGTCTTGATACAATGACTCTCTATTATCTCATCGCTCCAATTGGAACACGCATTCTATCTGGCGAAAATATAGGATTTATTTCCAGAGAAATTTATGAGGGAACGTTTAGTCGCTATCTCATTTACCCTCTCTCATTTTTTAATTATAAAACTATTACCTATCTCACTTATTCTCTTTTCTATACCTCGCAACTATTTATTCTTTTTATCCTCTACTCATTGGTTTATTTAGGACACTTCCCTGATCTTTCAACAATCGGTTTTGCTCTGGCCGGAATGGGAACTTTTCTTTTGGCCAGTATGGCCTGTATGTCTATCTCCATGAGTATAGAGCTTCTCGCTCTATGGGCCGATAATATCTGGTCTTTAATGGTGAGCTTTCGCTTTTTTATGAGTTTTCTAGGTGGGGCCTTTATTCCTTTAGTCTTCTTCCCTGAATGGGCAAAAAAAATACTGGAATACACTCCCTTCCCTTACTTCGTGAATTTCCCGATCCAAACATTTATGGGAAATGTTTCTTTTCATGATTGGATAAGACAGGCCAGTGTTCTTCTTTTATGGATCGTAGTCTGTGCCGTGATATCGAAATTGATTTGGAAAAAAGGTCAGTACGAATATACAGGAGTTGGTATCTAATGAGATATTTTAGACTCTATGCTTATTTTCTTCGATTCTCTTTTTCTAAAGCGATGAATTTTCGCTTAGATTTCTTTTTTCGTATTTTTATGGATGTCATTTATTATTTTGTGAATATCAGTTTTTTCAAACTTGTTTACCTTCACACTCCACTTCTAGGGAATTGGAATGAATCTCAAATTATGGTTTTCGTTTCAAGCTATTTGGTTGTAGATGCGATTAATATGACTGTCTTCTCGAGTAATATGTGGTGGCTGCCTTATTTTATTAATAAAGGTGAACTTGATTATTATCTCACTCGCCCAATCTCCCCTTTATTCTTTTTGAGTTTCAGAGAATTTTCTGCCAATTCATTTGTTAATTTTTTTATGGCCTTTGGACTTTTGATTTATTCACTTGTTAGTTACCCCACGCCTTTTAGCTTTGGAGAATTATTATTATTCGCTGTTCTCCTCCTAAACGGTGTTCTTCTTTATTATGCTATTCAAATGATGATGATTCTTCCTGTCTTCTGGACTCATTCCTCTCGAGGTTTTGTTGATTTGTTCTATGCTCTTGGGCTGGCCATGGAGAGGCCTGATAAAATTTTTAAAGGATGGCTTCGAATTATTTTCACGACAATTCTGCCCTTTGCTTTAATTGCCTCTTTTCCCACACGCTTATTTCTAGATAAATTTGAATGGCAGACACTACTCCACCTTACTATCGTGACAATAAGTCTTTGGAGTGTGATGCTTTTTGTTTGGCGAAAAGGGCTTCGGGCCTATTCAAGTGCGAGCAGTTAAAAGGCCTTAAGTTTTCCGGTCAAGATATCCCAGAACATTCTGAAGTCCCCTAGCAAGCTATAGAAGGGATGCTTGAAGGTTGCGGGTCGGTTCTTTTCAAAAATAAAATGCCCAACCCACGCAAAGCCATAGCCGATCAGAGGGAGAAGCCACAAAACCTGAAGTTTGCCGGTGAAAAAGAAGACAAGGATCAAGGCGACGACCCCACTGGTTCCAATAAAATGCAGCTTTCTGCATGTTAAATTTGAGTGTTCGCCTAGATAATATGGGTAAAAATCATTAAAAGTTTTAAAAGTCATGGGCAACGGCCCTCCATACAATTAGTTTAACAAAATTGCCGCACTTCTCAAGGGTTAGGAGCGTCTTTTAGTAACTTATTTTTCTCAAGTTGTTACCCGAGCATTCCGATAAGCCATTTGAATCGGAGACCAATTCTCATGAAGAATGCTGTTTTACTCATTATGCTCCTTGGATTAGGACAGGCCTATGCTCAAGACCTGGTGCCTATCCCATATTTTCAAAGGTACTGGCCATTTCTTTTTCCACCGAAAATGGTTCCGGCGGAACCTACTGATCCCAATAATATTTGCATTGAGGGAGAAGATCCTTTGGTAGAGATTGTTCCCACTACACTTGAGACAAATCCAAAAGCAAGTTATTGCAAAAGATCGATGAAAATCGTCGATACTGTTGTTCTTCATCATTCTGAAACTCCTCCCACATCAACGGTGGAAGAACTTAACGAGTTTCATCTCAATCGAGGAACTGCAGCTGATCCTTGGTATATGATTGCCTATCATTATGTGATCCATACTCCTTATAAAGGACAGAAAAAACCTGAGGCAAAAATCTTTCAGGGACGACCTATTGATTTAGTAGGGGCCCATGCAGGAAGTGATGCTTTTGACCCAGTAGATGAGACAAGAAAAAAATTTCTCACTGAGAATGCGACGACTTGTGGGAAAGAAGGGGGAGATTTTACTCCCAACAAAGAAATGATTATTGATGGGAAGAAGACAAAAATAAATAACACCTCTATCGGAGTTGTTATTGTGGGTAACTACTCTCCCTTTTCTCGCTCTAACCCTAATGGTTATTCAAGAAATAGTCCGCGTTACCCTACAACTGAAGCGATAGATCAGACAGCACGCCTGGTGTGTCAGCTACAAAAAAAGTTTCCTGATATTACAAAAATTAGGTGGCATAATTTTTACAAGGCCACATCATGTCCAGGTAATATTAAAGACTATGTTCAAACAATTAGAAACAAAGCAGGGAGTTACGGATGCAAGTTCAACTAATCACTCTCTTTCTCTCGTTATGCTTTTCTCTGACCGTTTTGGCCGATGATGAGTCAGAAGTTAAAGATCTCTTTAAATCATACGCTCAAGTCATGGATCAACATAAGACAGATCTTATTGATGATGTTTTTACTGAAAAATTTATTACAGGAGCAGGAGGAAAAAAGGAGCTTGAGATGAAAATCAAAGAGCTTCCTTTGCGTAAATCTAATTCTGTTAATGCTTCGGTAAAAATTAAACAAGGTGTAAAAGATAAAGATATTATCTTTGCTAAACTCAAAGAAGCGACTCAACTTAAAGGTAATAAAAAAACTTATTCTCACTCCGATTTTATTATCAAGCGTGAGAATGGAAGACTTAAAATAGACGGGACAATATCAGATGGTGAATAAGTTATTAATCTTTCCCTTTCTTCTTCTCACTTTTGTGGCCTGTAATGGGACCAAGGTAGATTTCACTGAACCCAAAGTTGAGAAAATCCAGTTTGTGACTGATGGAGAAGGAATCACGGAACCCACAAGTATGAACGGGACTCTCATCCGTCCATCAGTGAATGATGGGACTGATAAAGTTATCTTAAATGGTCAGACCTACCAAGTGGGAAAATACTCATCGGCCGGGGCCTATAGTTTTATTTATTCAAAGGCGCTAGGATCTCAGACGGCCGTGAAAGTTTCAGGGAATACAGGAGTTGATAGCGGGTATGCTCCGAATCCAAATGCCAGTATAAAAGTCATTACGATAGAGACAATCTTGCCCCAATAAAAAAAGGCCATCATTATAAGATGGCCTTTCCTATTTTTAAGAAACGAAAAAATTATTTTACGATACGATCGCGCCAAGCACGAACATCTGGTGAGATATAATCATATTTCATGGCATCGATAGTGTATTGAGCAAACTCATAATCATGAGAGTGAGTCAGACACTCCGTCGGACAAACTGTTGTACAAAGACCACAATAACAACAAAGTGCCGTATCGATTGTAAACTGAGTGAGTTTCAGACGGATGGGCTGACCACTAGTAGTTTTCTTTATTTCAGCACCCTCTGGTTGTTTTTCAGATGTGATGTAAATGCAGTCTACCGGACAGGCCATGGCACATTGAGTACAGCTGATGCAGTTTTCGGCATCATTAAATAGACGCATACGTGCTCTTTCAGGCAATACTTCACGAACTTCTGGGTACTCAATTGAAACTGCTTTTACACCCCAAACATAACGGAAGGTAATATACATCCCCTTCACTGTTGTATAAACGGCGTTAAAAAGACTTAAAAAGTACTGCTTAAAGCTAGCTTGCTGATGAAGATGAGTGCTCATCGGTCAACCTCCCCAAGAACGATATCAATTGAACCTACAGTGGCCACGAAGTCAGCAATCATTTGACCCGGAGCCACTCTTGGAAGCATCGATGTATGTGTAAAACATGGTGATTTAACTTTAACACGGTATGGAGTTTTTCCGCCATCTTCAGAAACAAGATGAACTCCTAGCTCTCCACGAGGACATTCCGTTTTCATATAAACTTCGCCTTTTGGAAGTTTAATGACTTTTGGAACTTTCCCCATGATCGAACCAGGCTCAAGTTTATCGAAGGCCTGACGAATAATCTTAATAGACTCACCCACTTCTCTCATACGTACAATGAAGCGGTTCCAACAGTCACCCACTTGTCCAATTTCTCCTGTTCCTACTGGAACATCAAAATCAAACTCAGAGTATAAAGAGTAAGGAGCTTGCTTACGAAGATCCCACTTATAACCAGAACCACGAAGAACTGGCCCAGTTGCACCATAGTCAAAACAATCTTGCAGTGAGAACACTCCAACATTGGCGGTACGCTGGATGAAAATTTGGTTCATTGAAACAAGTTCATGATAAGTTTTTGTATTTTCTTCAAAGCGATCAAGGAAGTTTTTCATCTTCTCTACTTGCTCATCAGTAATGTCATTCCATACACCGCCGACCCAAATATAATTATAAAGAAGGCGGGCCCCTGAGATTTCTTCAAAGAAGCGAAGGATTTCTTCACGGTCTTGGAAGGCATAAAGGAACGGTGAGAATGCTCCTAGATCGAGGGCATAAGTTCCGAAGGCCATCAAGTGAGAGGCAATACGTTGGAATTCAAGAACAATAATACGAATAAGTTCTGCACGACGAGGAACTTCTGTTCCAAGCATCTTCTCTACGGCCATGACATAAGCATGTTCCTGGCTCATTGAAGCGAGATAATCAAGACGATCAAAGAATGGAATAACTCCACGATAATCTAAATTCTCACAATGCTTTTCCATACAACGGTGTAGATAACCAAGATGCGGAATAGCGTGAGCAACGATTTCAGAATCTGTTTTAATTTCAATACGAAGAACGCCGTGAGTGGCCGGATGCTGAGGCCCCATATTAAGCGTCAGAAGTTCTGACTTTAGCTGCTCAGTTTCTTCGTTAATGGTTGGCCTTTCCGGCTCACCAATATCCCAACGAGTTTGCATATTATGATCCTTTAAAAATTAAGCTTTAGTTGACGCTTCACCCTGAGCTTTTTTAATCATGTCTTGGCGAACAATAAAATCACGATCTGACATATTCATCTTACTATCTGGGTAAAGTTCCATTGTGTTATAAACTTTAGCTGCAATATAGTCCTTACGAAGTGGGAAACCTTCCCAATCGTCAGGACAAAGGATACGACGGTGATCTGGGTGATGATTAAACTTCACTCCAAACATGTCGTAGCACTCACGCTCTTGCCAGTTTGCTGAAGGATACTCTCTACAGATTGTATCCACTGAACCATTCACGCGATCAATAACTTTAAGTTTGATTGTCACGTTTCTCATATTGTTCACATCAAAGTGAGCAAACATATAGTTCACTTCGATAAACTCGAGGTAATCCACTCCTGAAATCACTTGGAGAACATTAAAAGGCATTTCTTTGTTTGTTCTTAAAAAGTGGGCCACATCTTTAATCGCTGAAGCTTCGATAGAAATTGATCCATCAAGTTTTGTATCTTCAGGAATAAAAGCTGTCGCTTTCGCTGCTGGAATATTTTTATTAATGAGAGCTGATAATTCATTAAGCATGTTTCACCCACTTGTCGCGAAGAAGACGCTCGTTCGCAATTTTCTTTTGTAGAGTCATGACACCTTCAATAAGGGCCTCTGGACGAGGAGGACATCCTGGAACATAAACATCCACTGGAACGATTTCATCCACACCCTTAAGAACGTGGTATCCGTGTTGCCAGTAAGGTCCACCCTTATTCGCACATGATCCCATTGAGATAACATATTTAGGTTCGGCCATTTGTTCGTAAAGAGTTTTCACTCTTGTCGCCATCTTCATGGTTACTGTCCCTGCTACAATCATCAAATCAGATCGACGAGGAGTGGCCATGAAGGCACCACAACCAAATCTTTCAAGGTCGTATTTAGCAGCACCAGTGGCCATCATTTCGATCGCACAACAAGCAAGACCAAACGTCATTGGCCAAAGGGAATTTTTTCTACCCCAATTCAAAAAGTCATCAACTGTCGTAAGAACAACACCGTCTTGCATGGATAAACTCCAGAAACAAATTAAACTACAGATATATTTGTACCTTTAGCTGGTATTTTCGTCAATGAAAGCCCTTGGAAACTCGTGGATTTTTAAGAGTTGGGTAAGATGCGTCTAAGACTGAAATTTATTTACAACGAGATTGGTAGGAAGATTTGAATTGCTCAAATCGAGTGTCTACTGAGGCTGGCCCACGCTTAGGTCCCTGCTGCATGTAGGCAAGACGTTTTTTATCGTTCTCACAGACCTTCTCCACCACGAGATCATACTCCATAAGAGCGGCCATTGGGTAAGGAACACCGTAGGCAGAAGAAATAAAATTTATTTTAGTTCCTTTAATATGCTCTAGTTCTCCGGCCAGACCACGACCTTTAAGCTGTGTGCCAAATTTGTCGAAGTACTCGCCCACGTCATAAAAAAGTTCCACGGCCTTGGCCGAGGATAATCGACCAGCATCGTCAGTTATTTTTTGACAATGAGATCGCCCTTGGACCTGTCTTGAAAAAAGTTCTCTCAAAACTCGGCACTCCATCAAAAAGGCCTGAACTTCACCACCCTCGCCTTCAATAGTAGATTTAATAAAATCTTTGGCATTAAAATCTGGGCCATAGGGATTAAAACTCGAACGATAAACGTAGTGAGTCAGCTCATGAGATAAATCGAGAAGAGCATCATCCCAGCTAAGATTTTTATTAATATAAACCACTGAGCGTGATTCAAAAACCACATGTTCAGGAGATTGAGGTGAGAATTTTCGAACAAGAGTTGTATCAGTTAGAGAGCCATTCCCTACTTTGATAACATCAGAAAGAGTTTCACCATTTTGGCCGGCCTTATACTTGGCCAGACGAAGAAGTTTCTCTCCCGTTTCAGAACGTGAAAGAAGAGCAAAGAGCCGCTTCATATTCAGCTCATCTGAACTTGAAAAACTAGTCCAGGCCCCATTGCTTTGACCTTCAATATGAATTGTTTTCTCCTCAAGAGCGAGGAGAGAATGAGAGAGGAGAATGGTGAATAGAAATAATACCAACTTCATCTAAAGACTTATCGGCGAAATAAAACTAAATTGAGGGTTTTCTTCAGGGGAAGAAAAAAACTTCCCCCTTCTGAAACGATTTTGTCAGGTAAAAAGAGACTTGAGCTTATATTTAGACTGTTTCGATTTTCCTTTTTAAGAATTCGGGCATACTAGGTGAATGAAAAAACTGATCTTTTTGGCACTCATTATAATTTTGAATGCTTGCTCCAGCATTCACGATCTCCCAATCAAAGACAAGGCCCGCGGGGACTATCTTTTTAATCAAAAACTGAAAGCTGAATACACCAAATTTTTTGTTGATAATGTCTTTAAAAATGGCAGCTATGTTTATGCAGGCCCCTCTTTTTTACAGTTCAATAATTTTCAGATGATTAAAATTGATAAGCTTGGACGCCCTGATCAAGGAGTCACTGTTTTTACTGAGGAAGATGGGACACGGCACGAATATTCTGCTCACACTCCCTTCCCTCCATTTTACGGAGCAAAATCTCAAGAGGGTGTTCTCTCATTTTTGGTGGAGTTCTCCGGATCATTTAAATCTTTTCAACAAGTGGTGTTTGGCAAACTTAATCTGATCGGTAGCGTGAAATGTAAAAAAGATATTAAATGCCACCTTATTCCGGATATTGATTTTGCTCTTTTCAAAGACCCTTATGATTTTTCTTTTGAACTAGAAGAAGCAGATAAAATTATTAGTGAAAATATCGAGCTTTCTAATTTTACTGATTCAGAGGCGACTGCCATTTCCAACCGAATGATTTATCGGGGAATGAGCCAAAAAGCGGCTGAACTCGCCATCGGAAAATCTCCTTCATCACAGGCCATCCATAGCTATAGAAATGTTCTCTTTGAAAATGGCAGCGTCTCAAACTTTGAATTTGGAAATTATAATTATGATCTACATTATTTTATTCGTCATTAGTCTATTTCCACTTCACACTTGGGCCTCAAGAAGTGTTCCTCAGGAATATATCGCAGGGATAGAGAATAAACTTCCTGCTAATTATAATAAATTGTTTCAAATCGCAGACAAAGATTCTCCTCAATATACTGTTGTGGCCCATGAACTTGCCATGGATCTTATGTTTATTGCCGAACAAGAAAGAAAGGCCGGAAGACTCTCGATGAGTTTTGATTTTTTAAAGCTCGCCAATTTCATCTTTCCCCACCGCGGTGATATTTCAAAAAAATTTCAGAATATCGCGGAGCAAGTCTCTCTTTATCTCAATGCCTCCTCTACTCCCTGTAATGAGTATTACGAAATTATGCTCAGAGAAATTAAAACGAATTTCCCTGCGATGATGGCCACCATTGATCAACAAAAATGTGAGCAAATCAATAAGATCGTTCGTGACACTAATGAAGAGATTCTTGCTCTAGAGAAGAAGGCCCGAGATGAAGGGGCCCTAAGAAGTGCTGCCATTCAAAAACAATTACTAAAATTTATGGATAAAGAAGAATTGACTCAGGCACAAGAGGCAGAGCTTATCTCTATTTTAGAGAAGGCTTACTTGGGACATATTGAATTTAAGGCCCACAATATTGAGCTTAACAATAGTCGAGATATGAGTATCAGAATGAACCTCTCTCTTGTTCGCAAATACAGCTCTCTGTCTTATGAAGGAATGAAGCAAACCTATATCAATCTTACTGGAAAAGATTTTTCATCCTATAATCTATTTAAAAAACCGATACGATTTCAATTTCGCTTTATCCAAAACGACAAAATCACCACCTACCCGGTTGACTTAAAAATTAAAGATCCCAGCTATTTTAATATCTGGCTTAACTCACTTAATTTTCTGAGCTATGGGGGATACAATAATGAACTCATTTTTCATAAAAACGATGTTTATTGTATGGAGCTTGATGGAGGTAAAATAAAAATCGAACTTCTCAATCCATTTGCAAATAAAAGGCTTAACCTCTTTGTAGTTCATGGTATCCCTTACGAAATTGTTGAAAGTTCAAAAATGGTTGATCTTATTCCGTTGAACTAATAGTTTTGATTGTTGAGGCGCTAAAGATATTGATATTTTTTTGGATAAATTCGGATTGATTCACTAGAAGATGCCCCAAAAACTTAAGTACTTTTTGAGGGCAAAAAAAGGGGCCCAAAGGCCCACTTTTTATTTATAAATTCTTCTCTTCACTAAAATCGCCTGATCTGACCTAGAAACTTTAATCTCCCCCAGATCTTGGATCTTATCCAAATGCTGATATTCAACACTATAAGTCCCTGGCTTGAGCTCAAAGGCCGTCGAAGCATACATATGTGGAAGAAGAGACCAAGACCTTAAATCGGCTTGTTCTGAAAGCTCAATCCCCTTATTGGCCGCACTGTAAGTTCCCCCAGCAAGCAACATGGCAAATGTTTCATTAGAATCCTTATTCTTCTTATAGATAAGATAAGCACTCATAAGAGCCGCCACATGCTTGGCCACCACACGGGCGCCTACTTTAGCATAATTAGAAACTGCATTTTCCGACAGTGTATAATGGGCCAGATCAGTCAGTGGATTTAAAGTTGCCAGAGTTTTGGTTGCCACGACTTTTCCACTACTATCTTTGATATTAATGACCTGTTCATCCACCGCCGGAATAAATGGAATTTCTGGCATCTCAAAATAAATTTTAGGGGCCGTATTGGCCGCTGCATTTAGCACTTTGCCTGCAAAACTCATAAAATCTCCACCCGGAACTGTTGAAGGGATAGAGCTTGCAGGAATCGGAAACTCAAATTTCTTTGCTTGCTTAAAAGAGATGAAGCTATTTTCAATGAGAACGAAAACACTATTAGGTTTTTTCGTATTTCCAAGCCTTGCAATCTGAGTATCAAGAAAGCGCTCTAGGTTAATATAATGTGGTGTTTTTTCCACATATTTCTTTAAAACCTCAGCTTCCTCCATAGTCCCAAACTGATTAAAGTTTTTAACGAACTCCTCACTTTTCTTATTATAAGTAGGAAGAACGTTGAAATTTCTGAAAAGAACTTTTTTTGCCTCACGGTAAAGTCCAAGAGCGATATTCTTGTCTTGGGCCGTTCCTACTTGCTCATGAATAAAGGCTCCTACGATCTTAGCGAGAAGATCATCCTTATAAACAGGCTTCCCTCCACTTGTGGACTTGTAATTATCCAGAAGTGAGTTCCATTCAAGTAAAGTGCTTCTCGCCGCTGTTAAATGAAAACGTCTTTCTTTATCATTTAATTTTTTGGCCGGAATCTCTTTTGTTTGAATGACTTTCCCATCACCGTCTTTCTCATCAACTGTATAGGCCTCATATTCACCTTTAAGAAAGAGTGAGTAATGATTAATAGCTTGATAAAAGCGAATCATCGATCGCTCATAGGTCTCACCATAATAATTATCCACATTATCACTCATGACCGAAGCAGCGATTTTTTTTGAAATCGAAACCGTAAAAAGCTCATCACTAAGCTCTTTAGTCATATCTAGACCAAGCATCGCTTGGTAGTAGTTTCCACTTAAGTGGTGAACAAGTGAGCCTTCCATCATCTTAAGAAGACGAGAGCTCTTATCTGGAAAAAAGTCTTCGCTTTTAATGATCTCTAGAGCTGCTTCAAAATTTTCAGCGCGAGCCTCTTTACGAAGTTTTTCATGTACCTCTCTATTACGAGAGGCACATCCAACAAATAAAAGAGCAAGAGTGGAAAAAAGGATTAATTTTTTCACTACAATTACCACCCAGTACTTTTTTGCTCAGAATACTTTTGAGATTTTGTATTTACACGAAGAACTTCTTCAGAAGACTCAATCTCAGTCATACGCATATTGATCGAGTACTGCTTAATTGTTTTTCCGCCACGAGAGGCTGGCTGCATTCTTACACTACCGAAGATTAAAAGATCAGCACCTGACTGTCTTCCAATCTGCTTAATATCTTCAGGTTTAACCATACCATCATTTTGGTACTGGATTTCTTTAAGAAGTTTATCGCGAGATTTAGCATCAATGAGAGTGAACTCACCAGTCGCTGAAAATTGGTTAAGAAGTTCATCATTGATATTGTCGATAGGGAAATAAGGCTCAGATGTTTCATTTTGAACTTCAGCAATGAAAAGCTTTGGTTTTTTAGATCTCTTTGCAAGATACTTCTGGAAACCTTTATGAGCTTCGATCTTTTTAATGAGATCGGCCACGGCAACTTCTGTATCTTTATCCAACCACTTATCCGTGATTTCAAGAGCAAGCTCATCCCCTTCATCAGCGTTTACACGCTTTGCTTTAAAGCTACCACAACTTGTGGCCAAAAGAGAAAGACACATCATCAACATTACTAACTTCATCATTTTAACTCCTTCTTATCTGAGATTTAATTTCTCAATATTCGTCTTAATAAATTCTTGGAACTTCGGAATCGCTTTGTCATTGGCCTGAGAGTAATTTCTTCCAGTTTCAACAACCTCAAAATCCAAATGCCCACTCTCTACTTTTGTACTCGCCTTCATGGCCTTGATCGTAAGAACAAATTTGTATTTTTCAAATCCATCAACATTAAGATACTGCTTATCAGAAACATATTCTCCAGTGATAATATGAGTTGAGTTCTTATTGCGAGTCTGCCCAGATGTGGCCTGAAATCCCATATCAGAAATCGTTCTCACAAGTGCTGCCTCTACTGTCTTCGGCTCATCTTCATCTAGATACACATGAATCACAACATCGTTTGTGGCGCTTTGTTTAGCTGCAAAGATATCCTCATAAGAAAATGGTGAATCAATCGATTTCCCTGTAAGAAACTGGTGTTGTCTATTAAGAACTTCTCTTTTTACAAAAAGTCTCTCTAGCTTTACTTTTTCGATACTCTCTCCAGCATGAGAGATGGCTTTCATTTGCCCATCAATACTTTCGATCTCTTTCTTAAATCTAGCGGCTGCTTTGGACTTATTCACAACGGCAAGAGAATAAAATGATGTCTTATCCTCAAAGCTCTTTTTAATTTCGACACCAGCAAGAGCCGTTTCTGTTGCTTCATTAATATCTTCAGAGACGGCCTCTTCAACTTCAGCACCATTTGACTTAAGTGAACTCGCTAGTTTCGAAGAAATTTTTGTATCAAAAATCTTACTCAAGGCCACACGAGCATTCCTTTCAGATACACTCCGCGTATCGCCTGTTCCGACCGCACAAAGCTCAGAGCTCTTACAAGCCTTCTTTATGTCAGTAGTCCAGTCTGGAGCGGCCCACACAGAAGCACTTAATACAAATAGAAGACTCGAGAATAGAATCTTAGTCATTTTCAATTCCTCTTAGCTTATAAACATCACAATTTTTTTCTTGAATCGCGATCATTTTTTTCAGCTTTTTCATATTCTTTTCAGCCACTTCAGTCTCTGTGCATTTATCAGGATCAACCGGTGATTTATCATCACGGTGACTACTAACCAAATAAATCATCGTTTGCTTGATATTATCGCGACGACCATCGATTTCTTTTTTACTTGTCATGGCCTTTGTTACTTCGTCACTGCTCCACCACAAATTAATAAGCTGATCATTGAGGCTTTGAAGCTTTGAACACTCACAAAGTGATTGCTGAGGAGTCATCTCCACAGCCTTTACTTCAGGAGCGGGCTCACTTTTAGCTTCAGAAACAACGGATGTAGGAGAGGACTTATCCCCCTCCTCCATCAAACCGCGTTTTTGTCGTTCATTAGGATCAACATACTTTTTTTGAGCAAAAGTCGTGAGAGTAAAAACACCTAGAATCAGAATGAGACATAGGTATTTCATTTTTATTCCTCATCTTCCGATGCTTCTAGTTGAACAGGCTTTTCAAGATTAGCGAAAGCTTTCTCTGCACCATCAAGAGCTTTTTCAGCTTTTTTCTTCACTTCTGGATCACCAAGGTTATCCAATAGTTTACGACGTGATCGTTTAACAGCTTCCTCAACATCTTTTTTAGTCATTTTTACAAGAGCGTAACAAGTATACTCAGTTTTATCTTCTTCAGCTCCAAGCTCTTCTTTATATCTTCTTTTTTCCCAGAAAGTTTTAAGACTTTTTGTTCCAACAAGAAAAGTTTGTGATTCTTGAGCAAGCTGTTCTTCCATATATTCAGTAGCTTCATCACCTTCATTTTGAGTTGCTTCTGTATATGAGTTTTTCATAAACTGAGCAATTTCACGTGAAATCTGAGATGTCGCGCGAGCCTCTGCTGAGCGAACACAAAGACGTTGATTAACGTTTTTTGATTCATTAACGAAGTAACGGCTTTTCTTTCTTTCCTTCACTTCATCACCAAGCATAGGATCAAGAATCCAAGCTGGACGAGTTGGTTGAGAAGCTTCCATGATCACGTAATCAGGAGCTTCCGTTTTAATCTCTTTTTCGCTTTTAGCTACTTGTTCTTCAGACATGTCAGCTTTTTTTGCTGAACTACATCCTACGAGTGTAAGTGCTGATACCATTAAAATTCCTGTAACTAACTTCATGTGTTCCTCCTCATTAAAGTTGGTCTTTCATTTTGTTCCACTGATCTTCCATACTATTCTTATGGTCTTTCCATTTTTTTTCGTTTTCTTTTTTGTAGTTATTCCACTGCTCTTCCATTTTTGAGAATAGTTTCTTTGGCTGAGACAGATTTGATTTCATATTTGAAAGTTCCCAATTAATATCGGCCTCAAAACCTACTTTTTTGGGTTTGAGAGACTTTAATGAACTATCTGTAAAGGCAGTATTTCCTAGACTTACAAATTCGCTTTTCGAACTATTCTTCCCTTTAAATTCGACTTCTCCCTCTTTTACGGTGAGGTAGCTTGTTTGATTTTTATGATTATAGGCAAAGAAAGTTGTTCCACGAACGCCCATGGCAGTATGTCGTGTTTTAACATTGAGTTTTGTTCCTACAGTATCCTTGATTTTTTGTTTTACATAATTCGCCACAACTCCCCCTTGATCAATATCAACGAGGATCTCTTTGTTCAATTCATCAATTGAGACTTTTGAATTTTCAACAACCTTAAGAGTCAGTTTAGAACTTTTAACGACGGCCAGAGATTCATCACCAGTTTTTACAAAATCTTTATTTTGGAGTTTGAAATTTTTAGTGGCCGGGAGATTTTTGTTTTCTCTTATGACCGTCACATCACCTTTGAGATGAACTATTTGATAGCTCTCCGCTAAAGCACTAAGACTTGAAAAAAAAGTCACAACGAGGAGCAGATGAATCATATTCATACAATTAACCAATCCATGGCATAGAGATCACTTATCTAAGGTGAAATTCTATCCCTCCACTGTATTTATATCAAACACTTAAAAATGAAGATTTCTTATATTCATCGAGAAGCGAAATTGAACGATCAACTATTCGTTGTAACACATCAAGCTATCTCATTGAGAATTGACTCTCGTAACTGAGAAGCCTAGTGTTACCACAGCAACAGGAAAGTACATCAGTACTTGATCAAACATGGAGGCCATTTATGGAACACAAGTTACCTGAGCTCCCTTACACAAAAGATGCTCTTCAACCCCACTTATCTGCAGAAGCTCTTGATTTCCACTACAGTAAACACCATAACGCTTACGTCACCAAGCTCAATGAGCTTATCAAAGGCACTCCCTTTGCTGAGATGAGTTTGGAAGAAATTATCACAAAGGCAGATGGAGCTATCTTCAATAATGCAGCTCAAAACTGGAACCATACATTTTATTGGCATTGTCTTGCTCCTAATGGTGGAGGAGCCCCCCAAGGAAAACTGGCAGAAATGATCAATAAAAAATGGGGTGACTTTGACAAATTTAAAGAAGAATTTACAAAATCAGCAATTCATAATTTTGGTTCGGGCTGGACTTGGCTTGTCGCAAACAAGCAAAATGAGATTGAGATTTACAATACATCGAATGCTCAGACACCCATGACAGCTGGACTGAAGGCCCTTTTAACTCTTGATATTTGGGAGCACGCCTACTACATCGATTATCGCCATGGGCGCCCTAAATATATCAACGCCTTCTGGAATCTAGTGAACTGGAATTTCGTCAATAAAAATCTATAATTTTCAATAAAATGGCCTCCTCATTGGGGCCTTTTTCATTCTTAACACAATCTTAATTGATTAGGCTTCTCGCAATCTGGTATAAAGCCAGCTATGACAACACACAATTCTCATATTCTGATTATCGAAGACGAACAAGATATCCGTGATCTCATCTCTTTTCAGATGAAAAGCGAAGGCCATCAAGTCACTGCTGTTGAAAGTGCAGATAAAGCTATTTCTGTTCTTGAACGTGGCGAAAAAATCGATCTTTTTATTGTGGATTGGATGCTTCCTGGCAGCATGAGTGGACTTGAATTTACCGCCAAACTTCGGGCCCAAAAACAATACAAAGACCACCCCGTCATCATGGTGACGGCCCTCACCCAGCCAGATGATATTGTGGCCGGTCTTGATGCTGGGGCTGATGATTATGTTACCAAGCCTTTTGACCTGAGTGTTTTGCAGGCCCGAGTACGAGTTCAATTACGGGCCATTCAGACTATCAAAAAACACGAAGCCCCAGAAGAACATATGACGTTTGAAAACCTACGAATTGAGCCAAAAAAAGCTCGCGTTCTAGTTGATCAGCAAGAAATTGTTCTCACCTCAACTGAGTTTAAAATTTTAGTTATCCTGGCCGAAAAACCTGGCCATGTATTCACTAGAGAGCAGTTCATCAACAACATCCAAGGTGAGAGCATTTACGTCACTGGAAGAACGATTGATACCCATATTGCTGGGCTCAGAAAGAAAATGGGTTCAGCTGCTAATTTGATTGAAACAATACGCGGGATTGGCTATCGTTTTAAAGATGTCCTCTAAAAATACAAAACGCTATCCTTGGTTTCATTTCATTAAAGTAGCACGCCTTAGTGCTATCCTATTTTTTGGAACTATTGCCCTCTCTATTTATTTTGTCTATCAGGCATTTCCTAAGATGATTACTCAAATTGATCATCTCATTATTTGGAATGTTATCCCTTCATGTGTTTTGGCCTATAGTTTGTTCCTTTTTTTCTATTATCAGATCACAAAAAAAATGGGCAATATCATTTACCAAATTGAATCCTTTAAACAGGACATTCCTTATGGAGAAAATTTAAAACTTATTTATAAGCAAGATGAATGGGGTCATATTGATGGTGCTCTTAAGCAGCTCATCAATCGTATCGAGACCCAGAGCAGTCTTTTCAAAGACGATAATGAGAAGTTTACGGCCATCCTGGAATCGATCAACGATCATATTATTGCCGTCGACCCTTTTGAGACGATTCTTTTTTATAACTCAAAATTTAAAGCAAAGTTTATTGATACAAGACTTCGCACAGAAATCACTTCAAAGCTATGGCACTATATCGACAATGAAGAGATTCTTGCTGCCTTTAGAAAAGTGATGAGAAGTGGCGAGACTGTTGTCCTGCGAGATCTTAATTTTTCAAAATCATCACACCGATTTTACAATCTTACAATTTCACCAATCCGCAAAGCAGACAAACAAATCTCAGGTGTTCTAGGTGTTTTCTATGATATGACTGAGATGAAGAAGACTGAGCAAATGCGCGTCGACTTTGTGGCCAATGTATCCCATGAAATCAGAACACCTCTGACTTCCATCAAGGGCTTTACTCAAGTCCTATCAGGACAAAAATCCAAGATTGATCCAGAACTTCATGCTTTTCTTGAAAAAATCCTTTTTAATACTGAAAGAATGATTTCACTTTTTAATGATCTTCTTAATCTTTCTGTTATTGAGTCTCAGAATCGTTTTGTTTTTGATTCGATTGAGCTCTCTCAGCTTATTGAATCTGTGAGTGACAGCATTAAGGCCAATTATGTTTCCAAAAATCCACAATTCATCCTCGATCTTGAAGTGGAGCGAATTTTAGGTAATGAAAAGATGATCGAGCAAGTGATCACCAATCTTCTCGATAACGCTTGTAAATACTCTGACCATCCTGTGATCAAAGTCGAAACGTTCAATAACAACCAAAAATCTTTTATCAGAGTCTCCGATAATGGCCCAGGTATCTCAGAGCAACACTTAGAAAGGATTTTCGAAAGATTTTATCGAGTGGATGCTTCAAGAGAATCTCAACGTGGAACAGGCCTTGGTCTCTCTATTGTCAAGCATGTTGTTACTAAACATAACGGAAAGATCTGGGCCACAAGCACAGAAAAAGAAGGAACAGTCTTTACGATTGAGCTCCCCCAAGCGGAGTGCTAAAAAAGGTACTCTAACTCAAATCCGTAGATTGTTTTGGTATAAGCAAAATTCGCCTTATCTTTTGAATCATTTTTTGAATAATCTACCTTAAAACTTCCACGCATTCTTTTTCCAAATAAGCGAGCAAGTCTGAGACTTGGGTTATAAAGTTTCTCCATTCCTCTCCCATCTTTATTATTAATAGGATCAGTAAGTGTTAGTCCAAATCCAACACTTGGAGTAAACCAATTTTTATAAGGGGCAAAGATAAGATCTCCACGCAGAGTAAGTCCGTTGGTATCGAAGCTTTCATCATCTACTCTTGTCATGTCATAACTGCTATAAAAAAGAAGAAGATTCTGTTTAAAGCTTTTGACCTGCTCATAAACGAAGCTTTTAGTATTTGAATTTGAATTCGCATTATAACTTTCAAATTTTCTGTATTTAAATCTTAAAATAGACTCTCCTGCATCAAAATAGTTGAATCGCTCACCAATCATTACTCCATTTGAACGAGAGGCATATTTGAGCTTTTTTTGAGCATCAATATCTCGCTCTACATAAGAGTGTTCAAAATCCAAAAGTGTTGAGGCAGGTTTTTTAAATAAAGTATGTTCATAATACATTCTGACAGCAGGAGCGATAAGATAGTTGTCATTGCGATAAATATCGCTCGTTCTCTTCGCGTAATAGGTATAATTCATCCTAAGTTCTGGGGCGATACTAATCATATTCCGAACATAAAATGTATAGCGTCCCATGACATCCGTTTTTGAATATAGAGACGACTTATCAGAAGATGCCGTCGTTGTTTCTTCTGGAGTGAATGTCACGTTAGAGTCATTAGAAATTTCTTGGGCCAGACGTAAGAAGTAAGGAGGATTTAATGTTGGTCTTCCATTTCTCATACGCAAAAGGATAAGATCATATTTTTTTTGAAGATCGACAATCTTCTTTTCGATGATTTGGGCCAATTCTGAATCTTGATCCGATTGAAGGGCTTTTTTATATTGAGGAAGCACATAACTTTCAACCGCTCTAAATGAATCAGGGTGCTTCTCAGCTTGCTCGAGATAAATATCCCCAATTTGCATCTCCGAAGCTTGGGCCACTTCTTTGATTTCTTCCGCCGGAAGCTTTTGTATCGCCTGGTAAAATGTCACAGCTTTTTTCTTATCTCCTACTTCTTTGGAAATATAGGCAATATAATAAAGTGAAATCGCTCGCTTAAATCTTTTCTTCAAAGACTCTCTAAATTGGAGTCTTGCCTCCTGGAGCTTCTGAGCAGCAAAGAGTGCTTGGCCATACTCATAATTAATATCAATAGGATCAAAGTTTAATGAAAGTGATTTATCAAAAGACTCAATGGCCTTAAAAAAGTCTTGAGTCCTGTTATAGGTAATTCCTTTCCAGTAAGCGACTAGTCCCTTTTGGGCCTTAGAGGATTTATGATCTTGGTCTAAAGTTCTTTCAACGATATTGAGTTCGTCCAAAGTGGCATTATAGCGACCACTGGTGAAAAGTTCATAACTTTTCTTGAAGAGAGCTTCCTTAGAGGCCTCTTGAATTTGGGCCGATTTTTCATCTTGAGCAAACGCAACCGATAACAGCAGCATCCAGGCCACTAACAACTTCATATTCATCCTTGAAACAAAAATCTATTTTCCTACGGAGGAGTTGCTCCTGTCGGATTATTAATATTAATAGTCGCTCTTACTCTATCTGAGGCTTGTTGTTGAGCTGCTTCAGTTGGAGAAGCTGCTCCTGAAGTCGAATTTATCAAAGTATTTCTCTGATCATTAAGCCCATTCGGCGCAAAATCGGGATTAAATATAACGTTAGAGATCGGTCCACGTGGCTTCAAAAGTTCGGGTGAGCTTGAAATAATCTCAGGTGTTTTCCCTAGAGTCACTGTATTACTCGCCACAATAACAGGTGAAGGAGCAGAGACTTCTTTAATGACTTGAGCACCTGAAGCGTCTCTGGCCATCACGAGAATTTTACCATCATTAGTAATTTCAACATTTTTGGGTGGAAGATAACTTCCATCATTCCCAACTTTTCCCATCTCTGGATTAGGAATATAAGTATTGGTGTTCTTATCAAGAACCGCGCCTGGCCCAGGTGGAATAATAATCCCTGATTCCACATGAACAAAAGATCCATTGGCGGGTTTAACTTTATCACCTTGAACATAACCTTCAGCATTTGATGTTGAAGCGCTCTTGGCCCCATCAGTAGCTGCTCCCACTTGAGCGATCTCTTGTTTAAGAGCATCTGGATTATTACTCACGGCTTGACCACTAAGTCCACCGGGAACAACAGAAGTCTGAGGGACTTCTTCAACAGCTGCTTGTGGGGCCCTATCAGATTCAAAGTTTTGATTTTTTTCTAGGACCTCTAATTGTTGAACGTTCAGAACAGAAGGAATAGTAGGTTCAGGACGGGCACGCTCTACGACGGAGAACTCCCCTGGCTGCATCCTCACTCCGGCATCAACAATGGCCTCAAGACGATCAGAGGTGAGTCCTTGTTTATTATCAAGCTTATTAAATACAATCTCACCTTCAAAAAGAACAGTGGCCGTATTCTGTCCATTTGTCGAAATCATAAAGTCAGTACCACGAACACCCATGACCGCATTAGGCGTTTTAATAAAGAGCTTTGATTTATCTTTATCTTTCATTTGAAGATAGTCTTTTGTGACTTGTGATCTAATTTTTCCTTTCACAAGATCAATAACCCCTGAATCATCTCCAGAAAACTTTTCAATCTTCATCTCAGACACTGGACCAATATTCATTTGAGACTGATCAGTAAAAACAATCTTAGCAAAGCTCTTCTCACCAGTTTTAATGACTGAACCATCCTCAACTTGATCATTTACATTGAGCTTAGATGTTTTACCTAAGGTAAGAACATTAACTTCTCCACGGAGCATTTTAACGACCGCAACTTTCTTTCCTGCAAAAGCAGAAAAAGAGAATGCCATCAAAACACATCCAATGAGTAATCGCTTTTCCATAAAAATCCTTATGAGCCGGTCTTGATATTAGTTCCTGCTTCTCTCCAAATTATACCCTTCAAATCTCACCGCTCAACGAAGGCAATTTCTCACCATCTCTCAAGAAGTTAGCTTAATCCGGTTTTGGTTCTGATTGGTTCTTACTCCCCTCTGTAAACGTTCGTTTTACTTATTAAATTCAAAGGGTTGAAAGATTATATGCCAATATTATTTTGCAAACTTTAAACTTTAAACTTCGGGCCCATGTTTAGATTTTGGCCTGCTAACTTAAGACTTAATTTTTTCTTAAGGAGCAAATAGCTGATCTTATTTGTTAAGTTTGCTCATCACCTCGGCGAAAAGGACTTGTAGGCCCATGAAAATGTACTGTGATCATTTAAACTAAATGAAGTTATAAATTACTTGGAGGATCCAGTGAGATCGTTTTTTATCAAATTTTTCCTTTTGCTCGCTTTACTCAGCACACTCGTTTCGTGTGGGGGATCCAAAGTCACCAAAGCGGAATTTGTTGTTGGAAAAGGATTCTCTATTAGTAACAGTGGGTACGAAGGTGGTCTCACCATTTATGGTCGTCATCTAATAACGAATGAATCTTTTGCTTATTCTTCTCTACCTAATAGCGGACAAAACCAAATTGTCCTAGATCTTGCTAAAGGGCCATGGAGCTTTGGAGTTGTGGGTTGGTCTGGAAATGGAACTGACAATAATCTTAAAGGTTCAGCCTATTGTGGCGGGGTTGATCAAGTTGATCTCTCCTCTGCCTCTCAAACAATTAATCTATCGGCAACAATAGCAAATTGTCTTTCTTCTAAGTTTGCTTCTCCATCAATGGTGATGACTCCACCTGAGCAGAGTTTAAAGGCTCTTCAGCTTTTTATGTGCCCCAAGATTTCATCAGGAACAACTTCCTCAACAGCAAGTTTTTGTTCTGATTTAAGCCTTGATGAAAGTGTCGGAGATGATATCTGGGGAATAAAACTTCGTCTTCCTCATCAACCACTTCCTGGAACAACTCCTGGAACAATTGTTGAATCGGCTTGTATTTCGGCTAGCTCACTAGGTTATTTTGATCTTGGTGGTTATCAGATTCCAACTAAAAATCTTCCACTTAATATTATCGCTTTTAAAAATAAAGACTGCTCTCAACCGAGCAATGCTTTTAGTTTTGAGCGTGGTATTGAAGCTGACTATACTTCTGCTTTTGATAAAAATCTTTTCTATCCAGCTTCTGCAGAAAATCCAAAACTTTTTTTAGCGAGTACAAGAACTAAAAGAGATTCTTCACCTCTTGAATCTCTTATTCCTAAAATTACATGCTCGGGATCAAGTTGCAGTTTTATAAAATCGCTACCAGCAGGAACTGATTTTGTCATTGACGGCGGACAAGCCGGTTCAAAGTCACAAATTATCCTTTCTTATAATGAAAGCTGTGCTAGCTTCTCAAACTTTCCTACGACCGGAGATCTTATTGCAGGTAACTGTGAAAATCGTCGTGGAGGAGGTGCTATCCTTGAAGTATTGACCACTGCTGCTGGAAACTGTGAACCTTCAAACTGTACTTTATCCTATGATCATAATGGCTCAACAATAAACAAATCTGTCAAAGCGCTACCAGGCCCTGAATCACCATCCCTTTGGCAGCAAGAGAGATTGATCAGCTATTTAGGGATTGAAAACTCAATGTACTCAAATCCTCTTGTTTTCTCATTAGGCCATCTTGATAATATCAAACGTTCAAACGGCATTCTTCATGACATAAGCGAAATGTTCTCCGCTCATGGTCCGGGTGGAGCCTATAAAGGCATCGCTTCATGCTCTGATCTCTCGGGGACAAGATTTGTCGACGTTTTTGACGATGGTACTTATAAACGCTACCAAGTTGAAATCATCTCGATTGCTGAAAATGCTCCACGACAGATCTGTGGAGACACTGTCAATGCTGATGGAACATGCACGACAACTCTGGATAAAAAAATGATCCTTCGTGAACCTTCGTCGGTAATTTTTAAAACCACAGATGTAATTAAGTTTGATTGTACACCTAACAGCAAGATTGGTTACTCAGAGGGAGCTTGGAGTGATGTAGAAAATGATGGGCAAAGAAACGAGAAAGTTATCACCTACTGGAACACTAAGGATGAACTCCAGCCAAAAGTTCA